>CAYWBZ010000010.1:0-2340 GCA_964456535.1 uncultured Woeseiaceae bacterium
CATGCCGCCAGCGTTCAATCTGAGCCAGGATCAAACTCTTCAGTTTAAAGCTTGGAGCTTTTACTAAAGTGCGCAATCACCAGTACTCAATTACTTAAAACTGACTATTTGGTTCTTACGTCTTCTTTGCCTTCGCAAAATCCGACGCAAGCACCCACACAAATTATCTGATTAAGTTGTTAAAGAACGAGCCCTAACGTTGGAGACAGCCTTGGCTGTCGCTTGATTAGGGCGGACCCACCATTATACAGGCGAAGGAGGTCTTAGCAACAATCCTCTGACGCCTGCGTGTATCTTTTGGGGTCCGCTGAAGTACACCGTGTCCCTCAGCGAGCCGCGCATTATACGGGCGATTCGATTTCCGTCAACACCTTTTTGAAGTTTTTTTTCAAATCGCTGAAAACCCCTTCTGGCGGGGTCTTGAGGATGCCTCCCGGAAGTCGGAAAGGACCGCTTTTTCCCGGGAAATAAGCCGTTTTCGTGAATTTGACCCTACTTGGACCCGGACGCCTTGGATGCGTCCATCCCGTCGTGTTCGGAGGGTCGGGGGGAGCTTCCTCGGGGAATCCCGCAGATTCTCAGTTTCGGCTTGCGCGCCAGTCTTTGAACTCCTGGCTACTCGCCAGCTTCGTGAACGCCCGGAACTTGTCGCGCCTGAGTTTTGCCGCATCAAGTCGATGGCCGAAATTGTCTTCAAGGTAGGTCAGCGCTTCAAGCGCGCCCTGGTAGTCCCCGGCAGCAGTTCTGGCTCGTAGCAATGACCACCAGCCGAGTTCCACAGTCGGTTCATTGGTCGTCGCTTCGACAGCAAACCTCTCGGCCTCGTCCGGCTTGCCTGTGGCCAGAGCAAGAGCGGATAACTTCGCGGGAAGAGCGCCTTCATTAACCGCGAAGTGCTGTTCGAATCTTTTCATGGACGTAAAGGCATGTTCGTAGTCTTCCACCATCAGGTAGAAATCCGACAGCAGGAGCGCCATGTCTGGATCCTCTGCATAAAGGTCCACGAATATTGTAAAAGCCCGGGCAAATCGATCGATATCCTTCAAGCCATGCGCCATATTTACGGCGTTCTTCGCAATCCAGGGCTCTCTCTTGAGCTGCTCGTCGAATTCGTCGTAAATCTCAAAGAACCGCGGAGCCTGGCCGTCGCGAATTGCTTTGAGTATTTCCGTCGCCTGGAATAACTGTAAGTCTGTCGGAGTGCTGATCGATAGCAACCTGCGAGTTGTCTCTTTGGTTGGCTTGGCGGAAAGGAGCTCCTCACCCATAAAGGCCGAGAAGGACTGGCCTTTGTTGGAGTCGAACCAGTCGATAACTTTCAGCCGGCCGCGCCTGTCCTGCCGCAGCTCGAATCTGTGAAATCGATAGGCGTGTTGTGGATAGCGGAACCGGACACAGGCCTGACCCTTACCGTTTTCGAACGCGAACTGGATCAGCTCACCTTTCACGCCAGATCCTTTTGGCGGCAAGACATTCAATACGCCTCTTTCGATGACATTCCAGAAATCGCCACGAAACATGTCTTCAACATCCGGCTGGACAGGCTGATGACTCAAGATACGATTGGTGAGGTCGGTCTGGTCGAGATAGTCCTGAATCATCTCAAACGACAGTTGGTCAACACCTTCGAGAAATTCCTGGAACTGCCCAAAGGCTTTCGTATCGTCCTTAGCCGCGAACAGGGGCGTCACCAGGACGGTAAGTACGACGACCGTCACAATCTGCTTTGCAATCTTCATATCTGCACCTCTCGCCAGATCATACTTAAGCCGAGTCCGCGCGATTATCGAGGCACGAACTTCGTCAGGTCAGGCTGACTCGGGCGAACTTGCGCTTGCCGACCTGATATATGTGAGTTGTACCTGCGTCCAGCTGCAGTGATCGATCTTCAACTCGCTGGCCGTCAATCTTGACTGCGCCCTGCTTGATCATCCTGAAAGCATCGGAGGTACTGCCTACCAGGCCCGCATCCTTCAAGAGATGCGCGATACCCAGTTTTCCGTCCTGGCTTTCCAGAGTAACTTCAGAAATTTCTTCAGGCATAGCACCTTGCTGGAACCGCGATACAAATTCCGCTTTGGCGCCGGCCGCTTCTGCCTCACTATGGAATCTGGCAACAATTTCATGCCCAAGTTCAAATTTTGCGTCGCGCGGGTTCTTGCCGTCGGCTACCGACTTCTTCAGGGCGGCGATGTCGTCAAGCGAGCGAAAGCTCAAAACCTCGAAATACCGCCACATCAGGTCATCCGAGATCGACATGATCTTGCCGAACATTTCGCCCGGCGCATCGGTTATACCTATGTAGTTACCCAGTGACTTTGACATCTTCTGAACGCCGTC
>CAYWBZ010000010.1:2440-18677 GCA_964456535.1 uncultured Woeseiaceae bacterium
AGCATGCGCGCCACGGTATGGCGGGCGGCTAGCTTGATCAGGCCGGCAGCGTCCATTTCGCCCATCCACCTTGAGTTGAACTCAACACGCGTCTTGGCTTCGTCCAAAATCTTGAAAATCTGTTTTTGGTACGTCTCAGCGTTCGACTTGATCTCGTCGGGTGACAGTGCCGGGCGAGTCGCGTTCTTGCCCGAGGGATCGCCGATCATGCCCGTGAAATCACCAATCAGGAAAACGACGTCGTGACCAAGCTGCTGGAACTGCCGCATCTTGTTAATAAGAACGGTATGACCAATGTGCAGATCTGGCGCGGTGGGATCAAAGCCCGCCTTTACGACCAGGGGCCGATCTTCCTTCAGTTTTGCCTCGAGTCCGTCTTCCGGCAAAACCTCGTCGGTACCGCGGATTAGCTCTGCGATTTGTTCCTTGATGCCTGTCATGCCTTAAATGCTCGATAATTACGTGATTTGCGGGTGCGAGACTGTAGCATTCTCATGCTGGTTAACACCATGAGTTATAACACCTTTTCTTTGACCTTAAAAAAAGCGCACGGTAGAGTATCGACTTCCAGCAATCGAGGGACGCAGACTTGCATCGTCCGGTCAGTCCACTACTTCACGATTACAAGCAGTCTGCATCAGACCAGCCCAAGAAATCCAAGGCTCTTCAATGGTTTGCGGTAGGCCTTGGCATACCACTAATTGCTGTCGCGCTGGTCAGCACACTCGATAAGACGACACCACAGGTGCCCCAGACCAGCGCGCCGGTCATGATGGCGGCTACGGACGAGCCGCCCGTCATACCCGATGTTGATCAAGACGCTCTGCTCGAAGAGGCAACCGCCCTGATGGCGATGGCAGGACCCGTTCCCGAGTTCGACGAACTCGTGCTCAACGTCTCCTCCGGCGACACCATGGAAAAGCTGTTTCGAACCAACAATCTCAATCTGGGCCATTTGATGTCGATCGCTGAGCTCGATGAAGCAAAGCAGCGCTTTCGCAGGATCAAGCCGGGTGACGTGTTTCAGATCACCCATCTCGACGGCGAAGTAATGCGCCTGTATTCGGAGCTTAGTTTGACCAGTGCATTACAGATCAACAAACAGGAATCAGGGTTTTCGGCCAAGATTGTCGAGCGGCCCATCGAGATTCGCAAACGGATGGCTCACGGCACCATCAATACCTCTTTATTTGAGAGCGCTGCAACAGCGGGACTTTCCGATAAAGTAATTATGAATATCGCAGGCATATTCGCGTGGGACGTCGACTTCGTTCTCGATATCCGACAAGGCGATGACTACTACGTGCAGTTCGAGGAGATTTGGCAGGACGGTGAGTACGTAGCGGACGGCGAGATTATCGCCGCCGAGTTCAACAACAACGGGCGAACCATTCAGGCAATTCGCTTTATCGACGACAATGAACGCAGCGAGTACTTTACGCCGGCAGGTGACAGTGTTCGGAAAGCGTTCATCCGGGCCCCGGTCGATTTCACCCGAATCAGCTCGAACTTCAATCCAAATCGAAAACATCCCATCCTGAACAGAATCCGTGCACACCGCGGCGTTGACTACGCGGCCCCGCGCGGTACGCCCATTAAGGCATCAGGCGACGGCAAAGTGATTTTTCGCGGCACGAAGTCCGGTTACGGCAAGACGGTCATTTTGCAGCACGGCGGCAATATCACGACGCTTTACGCGCACATGTCCAGCTACATGTTGAAAGTTGGCGTCGGCAAACGGGTCAGACAAGGCCAGACTATCGGTTTCGTCGGCAGCACCGGATTAGCCACCGCCAACCATCTGCATTACGAATATCGCTTGAACGGCGTGCACCGCAACCCACGCACCGTCGACCTGCCGGATGCAGAGCCCATTGATGAACAGTACCGCGAAAAGTTCATGGCCACAGCCGAACCCATCCTGAAGGAACTTGAACAGTTCAAGAGTACGCAGACGCCTTCCGTCGCGTACAACAGCCAGTAACTCCAATGTCGGATTACTATGTCGGTCTGATGTCCGGCACGAGTATGGACGGTATCGATGCTGCCCTCGTGAGTTTTGGCGACGCGAATGTTGATATCCATGCCACGCACTCAGAGCCGTATCCGAAAGACCTGAAAAACGCCTTACTCACCGCGATACGTGAACCACTGGACGTTGCTCTGGATCCATCCGGTGAACTGGATCGGAAGGTGGGTGAACGTTTTCGGGATGCAGCCCTCGCCGTCATTGACAAGAGCGGCGTGACCCGTCAGGAAATCGTTGCGATAGGCAGCCACGGACAAACATTACGCCATCAGCCGAATGCCATTGAGCCGTTTTCATTACAGATCGGCAACGCAAAGATCATTGCCACGGGAACCAGTACAACTACCGTTGCAAACTTTCGTGAGGCGGATATTGCAGCCGGTGGCCAGGGTGCCCCGCTCGTGCCGCCCTTTCACCAGTGGCTGTTTGGTTCCGAGGACAGTAACCGAGTTGTTGTGAACATCGGTGGCATCGCAAATATCACGGTGTTGCCCGCCGGTGGGTCGGGCGTTTTGGGGTTCGATACCGGACCGGGCAACGGCCTGATGGACGCATGGATCTCCCGGCATCTGGGTAAGTCGTTTGATCCTGCAGGTGAATGGGCTGCCAGCGGGACGGTTGTCGGCTCGCTGCTGGACGAGTTTTGCGGTGATCCGTACTTCGAGCTTCGCGCACCCAAGAGCACCGGCTTTGAGTACTTCAATCCAAAATGGCTGCAGCAATTCGCAGTTGATCGCTTCGATCCCGCTGATGTGCAGGCAACGCTTTGCGAACTCTCGGCAGCAACGATCGCCATAGCGATAATTGAGTACACGCAAAACACGCAGCAAGTGTTCGTGTGCGGCGGTGGCGTGCATAACACCGAACTCATGCGCCGTCTAAGTCAACGTCTTTCCGGTCCATCCGTAAGAAGCACCTTGACCGCGGGCCTGGCCCCGGACTGGGTCGAAGCAGCCGCATTTGCCTGGTTGGCGATGCGCACGATGAATGGGCAGACCGGAAATCTGCCCAGTGTGACGGGTGCAACGCACAAAGTGGTGCTGGGCGATATACACTCCCCATAACCATGAAAGACCTCTACATAAATCGCGAACTCAGTCTGCTTGAGTTCAACAAACGCGTGCTCGCGCAGGGCCAGGATGCGGACGTGCCTTTGCTCGAACGTTTACGTTTCCTGTGCATCAGCTGCACAAATCTCGATGAGTTTTTTGAGATTCGAGTGGCCGGACTTAAGCAACGCATGGAGCTCGGTGCACCCGCGCAAGGACCCGAGAAAAGGCCATCTCAGGACGTTTTCGATGAACTGCGTGTTGGTCTGTCGCAGTTGGTACAACAACAGTATCAATTGCTCAATGACGAACTCTTTCCGCAATTAGCCGATGCGGGTGTTCGTTTCGTCCGAAGCGACGACTGGACGGAAGATCAACAAGAATGGCTGTCAGAGTATTTTAATGAGCAGGTCGTTCCGGTACTCACACCGCTGACATTCGACCCATCCCGACCTTTCCCGCAAATTCTTAACAAGAGCCTGAATTTTATCGTGCGGCTGCACGGCAAGGATGCGTTTGGCAGACGTCGCCATCGCGGCATGGTGCAGGCACCACGGTCATTACCAAGAATCATTCAACTACCGGACAGCATCAGCAAACCGGGCGAGCTCAGTTTCGTATTCCTGTCCTCCATCATTCGCGTGCATGTTGAGAGCCTGTTTCCCGGACTGGATGTTGATGGTTGTTATCAGTTTCGTGTAACGCGAAACAGCAATTTGTACGTTGACGATGAGGAAGTCAGTGATCTGGTTCGTGCTCTGGAAGGACAACTTGAAGCCAGTCGTTACGGCGCCGCAGTCCGCATCGAAATTGGCCATGAATGTCCAGACGACCTGCGTGAGTTTCTACTGGATCACTTTGAACTGACGGACGACGACACCTATATGGTCGACGGCCCTGTAAACCTCAACCGCCTGGCGACCGTATGCGATCTGGGTGACCGGCCGGAATTGCTTTATGCGCCATTCATTCAGGGCTTGCCGGCAGAACTTCTAAGCGACAAGAACATTTTTTCGATACTGGATGAGAAGAACGTACTTTTGCATCACCCATACCAGTCCTTCGCACCCGTTATTGATTTCATCGGGGCGGCGGCAGCTGATCCCGATGTTCTCGCGATCAAGCAAACGCTCTATCGCACCGGGGCCGGGTCGCCAGTTGTCGATCATCTGGTTACCGCGGCACGCTCCGGAAAAGAAGTTACCGTCGTTATTGAGCTCATGGCGAGGTTCGATGAGGCAGCGAATATTTCGCTGGCCAATCGCCTGCAGGAAGCGGGCGCTCACGTTGTCTATGGACTCGTCGGTTTCAAGACGCATGCCAAGATGACTCTGGTTGTGCGACGCAATGCGGGGCGACTCGTGCGCTACACGCACCTCGGTACCGGCAACTACCACCATGCGACGACGTCTGTTTACACCGACTATGGTTATCTCAGCAGCAGCCAACGTCTTGGCGAGGACGTACACAAGTTGTTTCTGCAGTTGACCAGTCTGACGCGGGCAGACGGTATGACGCGAATGCTCGCCTCACCGTTTAGTCTCTTCGATGCCCTGATGGACAAGATTCGCCGCGAGACGAGCAATGCCAGAGACGGCAAACCTGCGCGCATCATCGCGAAGGTCAACTCCTTGAATGAGCCGCAATTGATTGATGCCTTGTATGAAGCGTCCCAAGCAGGCGTTCAGATCGATTTAATTTTGCGCGGCATTTGCTCGTTGCGACCTGGCGTTAAAAAGTTGTCCGAAAACATCCACGTGCGTTCGATCGTCGGCCGCTTCCTGGAACATTCGCGCGTTTATTATTTTCTGAACGATGGTGACGAAGAGTTCTATTGTTCGAGCGCCGATCTGATGTACCGCAATATGTTCCGACGCAACGAGTCGTGCTTCGAAATTCGGCAGAAAGCGATGAAAGATCAAATTCGCCACGATCTGGAACTGTTTCTTGCCGACAACTGTCAGGCCTGGGTTCTGAAAGGTGATGGTAGTTACAAGCGCCTGTCGCCCGGCAAGAACCCGCGGGTTTCCGCCCAAGAGGTCTTTCTGGAAACTCTGGCTTCACGGAAACTTGTTCAAAACTGAGTCGCATCCGTGCGGACTCATTGCAGGAGTCCTATATAGCTAATTCAGCACGAGACTGTATCCGACTTGCTCCAGAAAACCCCGTTCTCTTTCCAGATCCGCAATGGTCAGTGGATTATCCGTCAGCCAGTTCGCATCGAAGCCGAGCGACAAACTATTTTCGTCAACGCTAATAGTTACTTCAGGTAACTCTGCTGCATTGCGACTTCGATTTAGCAGAACGGCTAATCGCAACAGCATCAACAAACGAAGTCCTGATTTCCGCCACGAATTCGGCAGCGCTTTCAGTTGGGACGAGTCAATGCGATGCCTTTGGCCACCAATCAGAGTCGCAAGAAAGTGTTGCTCCGCCTGCGGAAAACCCGGCATATCCGCATGCTCAGCGATGTATGCGCCGTGCCGTTGATAACCGTCGTGCGATATATCGAGTCCGATCTCATGAAGTCGACTCGCCCAGTCGAGCATCTTACGAGACAGTTCACGGCCTATGCCCCAGGTTTCGGCGCATTGCGCGTGCAATTTATGCGCTGTCTCTGCCACGCGGTCGGCTTGTTCACTATCGATCTGGTACCGCGATGCCATCGCCATAATGGTTCGCTCGCGTGCATCTTCGTGCTGCAGGCGGCCAAGCAGGTCATACAGAAGTCCTTCGCGAAGAGCGCCGTCGGAGACCTTCATTTCCTCGATCCGCAAGGTTTTCAGTAGCTCGGCAAGAATAGACAGTCCGCCGGGCCAGACCTGGGCACGGCGCTCGGACAGGCCCTTCAGCGACAACTCACCCACTGATTTGAATTCCAATACCTTGTTGATCAGGGACTCGATCGTCTGCAGCGTGAGGCCGTTATCAACCAGCCCCAGTTCCTGAGCAACGGCTTCCGTTGCCCGTATTGTTCCCGAGGTACCGATCGCCTGGATATCCGAGGTGCCACGAAAAAATGCTTTTACCGGCCGCAACTCAAGGCGCGCTGCCATGCGCGCCTTCTTGAAGCCTGCTTTCGTGATTTCGCCGCCGGGGAAGAACCGCTCAGTCATTGAGACGCAGCCCATGTGCAAACTTTCAAGGGCGCGAGGGGCGGACGCGTGTCCGAGAATAACCTCGGTGCTACCACCACCGATATCCGTAACCAGCCGCAAGCCATCAGTCGGTGGCAAACTGTATGTCACTCCCTTGTAAACCAGTCGCGCCTCCTCGATGCCGGATATAACCTCGATCGGATGGCCGAGAAGTGCTTCCGCTTCGGACATAAAATCTGAGTCTTCGCGTGCGCGGCGGATAGTGCTGGTGCCTGCTGCACGCACGCTACCAGCGTGCATCTCCCGGAGCCGCTCACCAAAACGCGATAGACAGTCGAGTGCACGTTTACGCGCATCGATAGACAATTCGCCCTTAGAGGAAAGGCCTTCCGCGAGTCTGACCGTCTCCCGAATACGGTCGATGATAGCGAGCTGGCCGTGGCGCAGCTCGCCGACAATCATATGAAAGCTGTTTGAGCCGAGGTCTACGGCTGCAATTATTTCTGGCTGGCTGGTCTCAGACGGTGAAAGAGGATCCGCAGCCACAGGTGGTTTGTGCATTCGGGTTCCGAATAATGAACTGCGCTCCCTGCAGGTCCTGCTTGTAATCGATCTCGGCGCCCATCAGATACTGCACGCTCATCGGATCGATCAGCAACATCACACCCTGATTCTCAACCTGACTATCTCCATCTTCGATACTCTCATCGAAAGTGAAGCCATACTGAAAACCCGAGCAACCGCCGCCCGAGATAAACACCCGCAGTTTCAGATTCGGGTTGTCCTCTTCGGTAATCAATTCGCCAACCTTGTGTGCCGCGGCATCTGTAAAAATGACGCTGGGCGGTGGCGGTGTCTGTGTCGTTGCTGTGTCCATAATCTCTTATTTATTACTCATGTTAGTCGCCGGATGCAGCGGCTTTTTCATCAATTCGGGTGGTCTGCTCCAGGAGCGGCACCTGACCTTCAGGCTGGTGTACCAGTTTACCGTTGATCTCGGCACCTTCCGCCATCTGGATCAGATTGTAGTACACATTGCCTATGACGCGCGCGGTCGCGCCGAGTTCAACACGCTGACTGGCAAACACATCGCCTTTGACAATACCGTTTAGCACCACGTATGGGACTGTAACGCCACCGTCAACATTGCCTATGTCACTGATACTTAACGCAGATTCCGTATCCGGATCCGCCGTCACACTTCCTTTGACGGTGCCGTCGATATGGCAGCCACCCTGAAAATGCAGGTCGCCATGCAGCTTACTGTTTGAGCCAACAAGTGTTTCCACGACCGTGTGACTGCGCTGTTTCTTGCTAAACATCTGGTTCTCCGTCTTGCCGCTGTGCGGCTCAAAATTGCTAGCCCTGGCTGGTCGTCCAGGTAAAAGTCTCTTCAATACTGGATATCGACCGCGTCCTGGATCGCACCTCGACCGTTATACGTTCTGGCGTAAACCCGTCCGGCAAGACCAGCTGCCGGTCAAAATCCTGAAAATAGCGAAATGAATACGCCCAGGCCTTGTCCGCCTCTTCCGGAGCGAGCTGCGCGAACGCGTAAGTTGTCTCAACGCCGTCCTGATCGCCCACAATACTCAGACTGACATCACCTGAAACTTTGCGATCGTGTTTCATCGCCTGCACCAGCACTAGCCTGACGTTGAACTCGCGTTCGGCCTTACCCCGCGTGAGCTTCAGGTCCTGTACACGCAATCCTGAATTGCCGTCGGACGGCGAAACGATGCCACGGTAAAATGCGATGGCATCACGTTGTTCCTGAATCTTGCCCTGCAACACGGTCAGGTTTACCTCGACTTCGCTGTACGACTCGCGGTCAACTTCAATGTTTGTCTCAAGAAGTGCAACTTCTTGTTTTAATGTGATTATTTCATCGTCGAGCTGCTTGATGTGATCTTCGTATGCCTGACTGACATTTCCAGCTTCAACGATGTCATAACCCGCTTCGATGCGTCCGAACTCAAAAATCAGATAACCGCTGACAACAATTAGCGCGACGACCACGGCTCGAACCATCCAGGTTCGGCCCATGCTGTGTTGCTGATAAGGAGACTTAATTGCCACTTCGAAGCTGCGTCCGGTTGCCCACAAAAGACGTTATGTTACGCGGGTACCCCATTGAACAGAAGTGCGCCAGGTCACGGATTACGAAGAAACCGCGCTAGTCCGATTGCCGATTTTGCGCGGCAACATCTTTGTCAAAGACGGCCCGCCAGCGCTTTGGCCACCAGCGGGGCCGCTCCGGCAGGCCATCCGGGTGAACGGCGGAACCGAGCTCATGCAGCGCGTGAGCATATACTCGCCGTTTGAAATAGATCACTTCATTGACGGGGCGCCAGAAGTCGACCCAGCGAATACGATCAAATTCGGGTTTGTCACACCGATCAAATCGCACGGCGTCCTCATCCGAGGTCAATCGCAGCATGAACCAGCGTTGCTTTTGCCCTATGCAGAGAGGTTTGCTGTGTCGCCGAATGAATTTGTCCGGCAACTTGTAGCGCAACCAGTCGCTAGTGACATCCAGCACTTCGACGTCAGCCTCGACGAGACCAACCTCTTCGTGAAGTTCACGAAACATTGCTTCGATGGGTTCTTCGCCTTGCTCCATTCCACCTTGCGGAAACTGCCAGCCTTTGGCTCCTACCCGACCACCAAGCATCAGCTTGTTATCGGAGTTCGCAAGGATGATACCGACATTAGCGCGAAACCCTTCGGCGTCTATCCAATCGTTGCCCATAGCAACCGTACTAAAACTCTAACTGCCGATTACTTTACACTATCCGTCGCTAACCGCATCAGGAGATTTTTTTGCCGGAAGATTGTCCATGAACGCTGCACGCAACGGAGCCCTGTTCGCAGGTCTGCTACTGCTTGCGGTTATAGCATTCATCGCTGCATTGGCGACCGGCAGTGCCGAGGTAGGATTTGTCGAGTCGATAAACGCATTGCGCGGCTCTGGCCCGGAGCACTTCCAGTCACTGGTCGTCGATTTAAGGCTACCTCGGGCGATGACGGCCTTTGCCGTCGGAGGCTTGCTGGCGGTAGCTGGTGTATTGATGCAAGTGCTGCTTCGCAACCCTCTGGCAGATCCCTACATACTTGGCAGCTCCGGTGGTGCCGCAGTTGCCGCGCTGCTGGCGATGATGCTGGGTATGGGCAGCTTGATAGTCGATCTCGCTGCATTTGGCGGCGCCATGGCGGCAACATTGCTGGTATTCGCGATCGCTCACGGCACCGGCAGTTGGACTCCTGCTCGTTTGCTGCTAACAGGCGTCGTACTCGCCGCCGGTTTTAGTGCCGCGACGACCTTGTTGCTGGCTCTGTCGCCGGATCAAAACCTGCGCGGTATGTTGTTCTGGCTCATGGGTGATTTGAGCTTCGCCTTCGACCCGGGTCGCTGTCTGTGGCTGCTTGCCATCTTGCTAATCGGTGGAACCGCCGCAGCCAGACACCTAAACGTTCTGTCTCGCGGTGAACTGCAAGCAGCTATCGTTGGCCTGCCTGTCAAAGGGTTTCGGTATTTAATCTTCTCGGCCGCTGCGCTCGCGACCGCCCTTTCCGTAACGACCGTCGGCGTAATCGGGTTCATTGGGCTCGTCGTACCACACCTGATTCGAATCGTCGCTGGCAGCGACCATCGCATCGTCCTGCCGGCTTCGGCGCTTGCAGGTGGCACGTTGCTGGTTATAGCCGATACGCTCGCAAGGACCCTGATGGCACCACGGCAACTTCCCGTCGGTGCGTTGACCGCTGCGATTGGCGTGCCGCTATTCCTGGTATTGATGGGTCGCAGCCGACAAAACCGCTACCAGTAATTCTCGCTATTGATAGCCCGCACGTTCAGCGAGCAATCTGGCTTCCTCGTCACGCCAGCCGGCAATGCCGACGTTCTTACCGTTCGACCAGGCCAGGTTATTAATGGCCTTTTCCTTGAGCATCCAGTCGACCAGAATATGTGCTGATTCCGGATTTTGCGCATGCCGCGCGACACCGATACCGTCGATATCGACGTAGTACTGCCTGTCTTCTGCCTTTTCCCCGATCTGGATTTCAGGCGACATCGAAAAAATTCCGTAGTTGCAGGACCCGGACTCGATCGCTGCCCGAAGCTCGGCCTCCGTCGGGAAAGGCGAAAACGCAAGATTTCGTAGCCAACCACGAACGACTCTCTCAGCTGGCCTCACACCCAAATCCTGGATCAGCATGGCGATCAGTGAGCGATTCACCGCCAATGCCGACGACGACAGGCATATCTGGCCGTGCAATTTCGGGTCAGCGAGATCTGCGTAATTAGCGGGGCTGGCGACAGCCAGTCCTGGTGCCAAACCGATAGCCGCATAGCGAACCTCCAGAGCTGCCCATTGCCCATCCGGATCCCTGAGATACTCGGGAATGCCGGACAAGTGCGCACTTTGAATAGGGCGAAGCGCTCCTTCATCTGCCGCTCGCCAGATATCAGCAACGTTATTTGTTAGCAGAACATCTGCTGGCGGCGAGCTGGTGTTGGCTATAACAGCATCGGTGTTCGCGCTGCTGTCACCGTAATTCACAGTTACGGGTATACCGGTTTCATCGGTAAATTCGGCGAGCCACGTCGGCAAGAATGTATCGTCTTCACCCGTCGCGTAAACAACCACTGGCGGACTCGGCATTCTTGATTCGCAAGCGACGAGTATCGAGATTGCGAGAATCGCGAGAAACACGGCTCGCATTACGCCGCCTCTACTATGACCCGATCCCGGCCCGCCGATTTGGCCGCATACAAAGCAACGTCGGCGCGAGCAACAAGAGAATCACCGATTGTCTTCAGGTCTTCATCATTCGGGCCAGGATGCACTTCGGAAATACCGATAGATACGGTCACTGTCACCGTATTTCCACAGGGCAGATCGAATGGGGTTGCCGATACAGCTTTGCGAACACGCTCAGCCAGCAGTGTCGCAGATGCAACTTCGGTATTGGGCAGCAGCACGACGAATTCCTCGCCGCCGTAACGAGCCGCTACATCGCTGGCTCGAACTTGCGACTCGATGCGTTGAGCAATCTCTCGCAACACGGCATCCCCCGCTGCATGCCCCCATTCATCATTCACCTGCTTGAAGAAATCGACATCAAGCATCAGGCAAATAACTCCAAACCGGTCACGCCGCGCATGCGCGAGCTCTTCACCGAGGCGCACGGTCAGGTAGCGACGATTATTCCAGCCCGTCAGGACATCCGTGAAACCGCTGCGCAGCAAGCGAGCCCGGTTAACCGTATTTTCAACGCAAAACGAGGCGATGATCCCAAGGTGCGCCAGAAAATCGCTCGCATGATCACGAGTGAATCGATGCGCATCGCTGCTGCAAAGATTGATACTGCCGATGAGTTTGCCGCGATGTTTCAGCGGAATCATCGCGATGCTCCTGATGCCATCGGCACCCGGACAAATCATCTGATGATCACATCCCGCGAACGAGCCTAACCAGGGTTGATGCAGTGCGATGTATTGCGGAGCCAAACCAGTTAGCGACTCGACCATCAACAGATTTGAGAGATTTTCGGCAGGCGTGCCGTTGGCTAGCAACAGGTGACGAATATCGTAATCCGGATCGCACAGCACGACGCTAACGTATTCAAGGCCGTAGCTGATCCTGAGACCTGTTACCAATACGATTAGTAGCGAGTCGAGATCGTCGGCCTGCAAGAGTTGCAGCTCGCGCTGTTGCGTACGCCGCATCTTGTCATCGTTGCGAGCAACCTCATCAGTTAGCTCATCCAGCCGGCGGCGAGCAGCATCAAGCCGTGCCCTTAGTTCTTCGGCTGACTTATCCTCTTTTGATCGCATGAGCCGCCTCTCCCTAGCATCTCATTGTCTCTGTATTTCATTGTCGTAGTGCAAGGTAATCACGGCCCTTTTGCATTAGCCCGACGAATGCCTCTTCATCGCCGCCCACGACTGACTCGCGTATTCTCCCTGCGGCTTCGCACAATGCATCGAGCGGTCCCAGCCCGAACTTGTTCAAATTCTGAATTTCAAAATACAGATGTGGGTTGTCCTGCGCAACAGCCTCAGAAACGAGCAACTGCGAATCGAACGTAGTCGATGACATTTTCGCAAGTTTCGGCGCCGCCTCTCCGCTTTCAGCCAAGGCGGTAAAGAAAGCGATATTCAACGCATGTGACAAGCCCAGTACATAAGCGATCAAACGATCATGATCCTCCAGACCCATATCGAGCTGATCGACCATCGTAGCGGCAAACAGCTCTTTCGCGGCTGCCGTCGCCTCCGGATCGCCGACATCGCAGAAAATCAGATGCCGCCCTGACAGAAGCCGCGTGTCCGGGCCATACATCGGATGCAATGACGTAACGCGACAACCGGCCGAATGCAGTTCCTTGAGCCCATCGATAAGCGGTGACTTCAACGACCCAATATCAAATACGAGACCCTTGGGTTTCAGTACAGCCAACTGCGCGAGAATCCTGCCCGAAACAGCCAGCGGTGCCGCGACGACGATGACGTCATAATCCACACCCGCGTCAGTCCACGTAGTAAATACGCCAGGCCCGTCTTCTACGGTCGGGTCAGCAACGGTCGTCGAAAACCCTTGCGACAGAAAGAAATCTGCGAACCAGCGACCCATCTTGCCCGCACCACCGATGACCATTGCGCTTCTGCCATCACCCTTGCCTTCAGCAATAACGCGATCACGCTCCTGGCTCTCAAGCGAAGTCCGAATCAGCATTTCCAGAAGGCTCTCGACCAGGTCTGGGTCGACACCCATTTCTGCAGCCTGCTTGCGGCCCATGTCGAGCACATCTTTCTCACGTGCATAGTCACGGGTGCCGGTGCCAGCGGATTGCTTGGTCTTGCCGATATCCGCAACGATACTTTGCCGTTCGGCGATCATCTCGACCAAACGGCGATCAATAGCGGACAGATTTTTGCGAAGTTCATCGAGGCTCATTTGCAACCCTTTTACAGGAGTGCTGAGCACAGTGAAAGCCGGCCCGAATGTTTTCGGGCCGGCAATCCTGATTAAGCGGCCTGGTTACGCCCGCTAGTGTTCGTAATGCCGATAATAGGAGTGTTCCCAACGATAAATATCGAACAGTTCATTCCATGACAGTCGGCGATTCTTTCGCAACCGCGAATGCTTGATCCAATGACTAAATGACTTGTTACGTTTCAGCCATCGTGGCATTTCGTTGGCACGTTTGTGGCGGGATCCATAATAGTCACGCCTGTAGGCGCCACGATAGCGATCGCGATATCCTTCGCGGCCATATGAATCGCGGCGGTAGGAAACAGAATTCTCGTATCGGTGTGAACGATACTGGCTGTCCCTGTCCTCATGAGCTGCAGCCTCGGGAGCATCCAGGAGCAACAAGCCACAGGTTATGACGGTTGATAAGATTACTTTGTTCATGATTGACCTCCGGTTTGTCTTGGTACGGTTGCAGAGTAGCCTCCCGCTGATGAACTCATACTGAATACAACTCTTTGTTTTTATTGGTTTTATGAACACAGGATGAACAAGTGGGGCAATCGTGAGAACATGCCGTTCACGACGAACTCTGGACAATTTGGGAATACGAAAGATGAAGACACGCGCCGCCGTCGCCTGGGAAGCAGGTAAACCGCTTGAGATCGAAATGCTGGACCTTGAAGGCCCCAAAGCGGGAGAGGTTCTGGTTCGAAACGTGGCATCCGGTGTGTGCCATACCGATGCTTTTACTTTGTCAGGCGAAGACCCGGAAGGTATTTTTCCAGCGGTCCTCGGTCATGAAGGCGGTGCCATTGTCGAAGAAATCGGTGCCGGCGTAACTTCTGTCAGCGTCGGTGACCACGTGATCCCGTTGTACACACCCGAGTGCGGTGAATGCAGCTTTTGTACGTCCGGCAAGACAAACCTGTGCCAGGCAATTCGCGCCACCCAGGGTCAGGGCCTGATGCCCGATGGAACATCGCGCTTCTCCCTGAACGGCAAACCAATCTTCCATTACATGGGCACTTCAACCTTCAGTGAGTACACCGTGTTACCGGAGATCGCGGTAGCGAAGATCAGCAAGGAAGCACCACTGGAAAAAGTCTGTCTCCTCGGCTGCGGCATCACAACAGGTATTGGCGCAGTTCTAAATACCGCCAAGGTCCAGGCTGGCGACACAGTCGCTGTCTTTGGCCTGGGCGGTGTTGGTCTGAGTGCTATCCAGGGGGCCACGATCGCAAACGCCGGTCGTATCGTCGCTATTGATATCAATGAAGACAAGTTCGAACTGGCCAAGCAGTTCGGTGCGACAGATTGCATCAACCCCAAGAACTACGACGACCCCATTCAGGACGTCATCGTCGAACTCACGGGCGGTGGCGTCGACTTCTCGTTTGAATGCGTCGGTAATACCAACCTGATGCGTTCAGCGCTGGAGTGCTGCCATAAGGGCTGGGGCGAATCAGTCATCGTTGGTGTTGCAGGCGCCGGTCAGGAAATATCCACCCGGCCTTTCCAGCTGGTCACGGGCCGGGTCTGGCGCGGTACGGCATTTGGTGGTTGCAAAGGTCGCTCACAATTGCCGGGCATGGTCGATCAGTACATGGATGGCGACATCAAAATCGACGAATTCATCACCTACACGATGCCACTTGAGGACATCAACAGAGCATTTGACCTGATGCACGAAGGCAAAAGCATTCGCTCGGTGATACATTTTTAGAATACTTTTTCGATGAGCAATGTTGCAGTAGCTACGACCTCTCAGCTGGCCGCTGATGCGGCGCGCGAGCTTGCCGCTGCTGGCGGTAACGCGGTCGACTGTGCATTAGCCGCAGCGCTTCTGACGATAAACACCGAGCCCGGTGTTTGCGCACTGGCGGGAAGTTCGTTCATTACCATTTGGCAGGAAGGCGGCGACCCGATCACGATCGACGGCAACGTCACCGTTCCCGGTGCCGGCCTCGCCCCTGCAGAGCGTGGTCTTGGTGCCGTTAACATATCCATAGATTACGGCGGCGGTATAGAAACGCTGGTGGGTCCCGGATCAGTATCGGTGCCTGGCTCGCTTGCCGCGATCGAGAGCGCCTGGAAAAAATTCGGCGCGGCGAGTTGGGAGGCGATATTCGCCCCCACCATTCGAGCAACTCGTGATGGCTTTCCGCTTTCGGCCGCTTGCCGTTATTACCTCGGCTATTCCGGGGACTGTATTTTTGACCGCAGCGCCGACGGGCACAACGCATTGCACCACGCTGACGGTTCGCTGCGAGATGCTGGCAGCACCATTGTGATTCCACATTTGAGCGATACGCTCGAGGCCATCTCGAGGGAAGGCGCACGGCTCTTCTACGAAGGTGAACTGGGCGCCACGATCGCAGATCACTGTCGTAACGGCGACGGCATGCTAACTCGCGAGGACCTCGCCTCGTACAGAGCCATTGAAAGACAGTCTCTGGTCGCCGATATCGGTGGCTGGTCTATCGCGACTAATCCAGCTCCCGCGGTTGGCGGTTCGGTTCTTGCCGCGATGCTGCTCTCTTGTTCCGGGTTACAACCGCATACCTGGAATAGTGAAACACTCAGTCAACTGATTCAGACACAACGAGCGTGCCTGGACTTTCGTATGCAGAACCTCGACCTCGCCGAAGACGTCAGCTCTGAAGCGGCCCGTTTAATCGAGTCTGCTCGCAGCGGGCGACTGCTAAGTCGTTGGACATCGGCGTCGACTGTGCACACATCAGTGGTGGACAGCAACGGAACGGGATGTGCGATCACAGCTTCGTCCGGATATGGTTCCGGCGAAATGCCGGAGGGCACCGGCCTGTGGTTGAACAACTGCCTGGGTGAAATTGAATTGAATCGGCGCGGACTTGATGCCGGCCCTGTCGGCTCGCGACTGCCGTCGAACATGGCACCGAGTGTCGCACGCCGAGACGGCGCAGTGCTCGCAGTCGGATCACCCGGCGCTGATCGCATCACCACGGCGCTGCAGCAGTTTCTTATAAACTATCTCCTGTTCGAGATGCCGCTTGAGGAGGCGATCGCGCATCCACGTATTCATATTGATACCAGCGG
>CAYWBZ010000010.1:18777-20342 GCA_964456535.1 uncultured Woeseiaceae bacterium
GTGGACGCGACGAAAGATGGTCGGCTCGCGATCGACCTTCGTGGCGATATCTGGATCGTACCTGGTGGCGGTGGGGATGCCCGGCAGCTCACGGAGAATCTCAAGTCGGTGCAGAGACCACGTTGGTCGCCCAATGGAGAGCAGCTCGTTTATCAAGCCGTCATCGACGGGCAACAGGGCATCTGGTTGTACGAATTCAGTACTGGCGGTATGCAAAAGCTCAGCACGAATTCCAGTTTGGACATGCATCCCACGTGGCACCCGGATGGTGAACGCGTACTGTACTCATCCGACGTCAGTGGCGCCGGCTTTGATCTGTGGGAGATCGATGTACCGACCGGTTTAAGTTGGCGTATCAGTGACCGACCGGGTGACGAAACTGAGGCTGCCTGGTCATCCGATGGGCACGATCTGGTCTATGTGCATCACACTGGCAAGCAGTGGTCGCTCGTCCTGCGGCGTCACTCGCAGCCTGAGGAAATACTGCTCACCACATCGGACAAGCTCGCCGCACCGACGTGGCGTCCCGACGATAGTCTGATCACGTTCTTCCAGACTGATAGCAGTGACACTGCGATCAAGATAATTATTTTGTCGAGCCCGCGCTTGATTCGGTCATACGCGACTAACGAGCAGTTCGTCGTCGCACCGGTAAGCTGGCTGGATCGCCACCGCATGTACTACTCAGCTAACGGCCAGATCCGGCAACGCCTGTTCAATTCCTGGGACTCAAGTCCGCTGCAATTTCGTGCAACCATTCAGCCTGAGGCACAGCCGACGGTTCATCGCGAGCGCATTGCGCTCCCCTGGCTCGGCGAACCCGCCGGGCAACTCATTATCCATGCATCACGATTGTTCGACGGTATCGGCGCTGGCTACCAACACAACAAAGACATCCTTATTGATGGCGGCCGGATCACGGCCGTTGAAGACCACAGGGATCGTTCTGGATTCATTGTTATCGACATGGGTGACCTGACTATCCTCCCCGGTTTGGTAGACGCCGATGCCCGGCTGCCTGGACAGCTCGCTCCTGCTCACGGCCCGGATTTGCTGACAAAGGGCGTGACTACCATTGTCGGTGGTCATCCGGATGCCGGACATCTCAACGAACTTTGGTCGGGCAAGGAAATACCCGGCCCGCGACTGCTGAGTAGCGATCAATGGAGTACAGGGCCGACATCCAGACCCGAGCTTGACGTTACGGCCGCCATCGTTACCAGTCGTTCTACGGGCTTGTCGACCGGTCAGGCGTTAGCCACGCAATTTCGTGCCATGCAGATCGCAGGGCTGACACCTGAGCAAACCTTGCGCGGCATGGGGGTGAATGCCGCTGCCGCGATGCTCGCCGATCCCTATCTCGGTCGTATCGCGACGGGCGCAGCTGCCGACCTCGTTTTCGTGGATGGCGATCCACTGGCTGACATCAATGATGTGCTAAATGTGGTCGCTGTGGTCCGAAATGGCCGCTTTTACAGTGTCTCGGGCTTGATTGATCGTGCTAAAAGCGCGGAAAGTGTCGAATAATTTAACAATAACGGCCGAAATATCGATTATTCTCAACC
>CAYWBZ010000010.1:20442-22689 GCA_964456535.1 uncultured Woeseiaceae bacterium
GTGCTCGACATGTTCACCGGCGGAGGCTACTACGCAGAAATCATTGCTGGAGTGGTCGGTGAGCAAGGCAAGGTAATCGCACAATCCAATCAGGCCTATCTCGGATTTGTCGGCGAGGCGTTCGAGGAACGTTTCGGCAGCGGCCGTCTGACGAACGTCGAAGTACTCATGGCTGAAAACAACGAGTTGTCGCTCGAAGCCGATACTCTCGACGCTGTGATGCTGGTGCTGTCGTTTCACGACCTGTATCACTCAGACGCAGAAAACGGCTGGCCAAAAATTGATGGGCCCGCGTTTCTTGCTGAACTGAAGAAGGGACTCAAGCCTGGCGGTGTTGTCGCAATCATTGATCACTACGCAGCAGCCGGATCTCCGTCAGAAACGGGAACCACAGTACACCGCATCGACCCGGCTATCGTGCTGGCTGATATGGAAGCAGCGGGCTTTATCTGCGAAGAAACCAGTGACATGCTCCGCAACCCGGATGATGACTATAACAAGATGGTTTTTGCTGAAGGCATTCGCGGCAAGACTGATCGCTTCGTCATGCGCTTCAGAAATCCTGAGTGATGCGCAACCTTCTCAGCGCACTACTGATTCTCACGCTCGCTGCCTGCACGGGTGGCGAGCGCGATTATTCCGAGGCCGATATCGCCGCCCTGCATGACCACATGCAGCGCGGCGAGCTGAGCTCTGAAGAACTCGTTGCCTGGTACATCGACCGAATCAATACGATCGATCATGCCGGCCCGACATTGAGCTCGGTCATCGAGATCAATCCGGATGCGCTGAGCATCGCCAGATCACTTGACGAGGAATGGAAGACCTCCGGCCCACGAGGCCCGCTGCACGGCATTCCGGTCATCCTCAAGGCAAACATCGATACGGCGGATCAGATGTATACGAGTGCCGGGTCTCTGGCGCTTGCCGAGCACGTTCCACCCGAAGACGCCTTTGTCGTACAGCGACTGCGCGACGCTGGTGCCGTCATCCTTGGCAAGGGTAACCTCAGCGAGTGGGCGAATTTTCGATCTACCAAATCCTCCAGCGGCTGGAGCAGCGTCGGCGGTCAGACACTGAACCCCTACAACACAAAACGTTCACCCTGCGGATCTTCCAGCGGCCCTGCCGTCGCCGTCGCAGCAAATTTGACCTCGGTTTCTATTGGGACGGAAACGGATGGCTCGGTAGTTTGTCCCGCCGGCATCACCGGCATCGTCGGTATCAAGCCGACGCTCGGCCTCGTCAGCCGCAGTGGAATTATTCCTATCGCACACAGCCAGGATACAGCCGGGCCGATGGCCCGAACTGTCCGCGATGCGGCAATCCTGTTAACAGCGATGACGGGAACCGATCCGGAGGACGTGGCAACTGCAACTGCCGAAACCCACCATGACTATTCCGCCAACCTCACCGCCGATGCTCTCAATGGCAAGCGTATTGGCGTCATTCGTTCCTGGTACGGCGCAGGCACCGACCAAAGAGTTGACGATATTTATACGGCCAGCATCGAAAAGCTGCAGGAAGCCGGTGCAGTAATAATTGATGACATCAACATTGAGGCCGGCGATATGTACGACGCCGAGTATGAGGTGCTGCTGTATGAGTTCCGTGCAGATCTGAACGCTTATCTTCAAAACTCCGGCGCACCAGTGCAAAGCCTTGCGGAGGTGATTGTTTACAACGACGCCAACGCGGAAGTAGTAATGCCAATTTTTGGACAGGAGATTCTTATTGAATCAGATGCCAAAGGACCGCTGACTGACGAGGCCTACCTGGCGGCCCTGGAGACCAGCAAGAACATCTCGCAATCGGCCATTGACGAGCTTCTCGCAGAGCACGATCTGGATGCTTTGATTTCGCCGACTAACGGGCCGGCCTGGCTGATCGATCACATTAATGGCGATTCGTTCGGAATCGGCAGCTCGTCCCTCGCCGCCATCTCGGGTTATCCAAGCATTACAGTACCCGCCGGCTTCGTATCAGGACTGCCGATCGGGCTGACGTTCGTTGCAAAGCCCTGGAATGAGAAACAGCTCATAGAGATCGCGTACGCATTTGAGCAAACTACGGGAGTCCGCAAGCCACCCGAACTCTGATCAATGTTCAAAGCTGTCCGTATTTCGATATTGCTGTTTATTCTGCTGTTTGTCGGCCTCAGCGCTATTTTGACGCAGGCGAGAAGCACGGACTGGAACAACAGTCTGTGGATCAAGGTATATCCGATTAATGCAGACGGCAGCGCCG
>CAYWBZ010000010.1:22789-25372 GCA_964456535.1 uncultured Woeseiaceae bacterium
AACCGAACCTGGCCGTGGTTCTGGAGAACTCGGTCGGTCTGCAAAAGGGCATGGTCGGCATCGTGAATGGTTACGCCAGTCGCCGTCATCGCGGCACCAACAATGTCATCATCGCGCATGAGTTTCTGCACACGCTCGGGGCCACCGACAAGTACAGCCCGTTCAACGGACAACCGATCGGACCCGATGGCCTCGGTGAGCCCAACCGGCAGCCGCTGTTCCCGCAGCGCTATGCCGAGATCATGGGCGGACGCATCGCATTAGCAGAGGACGATTCAGTGATACCCAAGAGCCTGAAGTACGCCGTCATCGGCGCACTGACAGCCAGCGAGATAAATCTGTCTGAGTAGGCTACGCTCCTGTAATGCCTGAGGACGCGCCAGCCATTTTTTCCTGTGAGAATCTCACCGTCGAAGTCGCCGGGCGAACGCTCGTGTCCGCGCTGGAAATGGAGATCGCCCGTGGCGAGTTAGTTGCGGTGCTGGGCCAGAACGGCGCAGGGAAATCTCTCACCTTGCACACACTCGCCGGTCTGCGCCCCGCACATTCGGGGTCGATCAACCTGCTCGACGCCGACGTTGCCAGCAGCAAGCGCCAGGATCTGGCGAAACATCTCGCGCTTTTGCCGCAACACGTCGACGATATTTTTCCGGCGACCGTTATCGATACAGCGTTGATAGGGCGGCATCCACACATCGGCCGGCTGAGCTGGGAATCACCTGAAGACATTGAGGTCGCGAAAGCGGCACTGGCCGCCGTTGATCTCGATGATTTGGCCGCTCGCGACGTGCTGACACTTTCCGGTGGCGAGCGCCGACGACTGGCGATCGCGCAGGTACTAACGCAAACACCCGATCTCTATTTACTCGACGAACCAACCAATCATCTGGACCCGCAACACCAGCTGGATGCCTTGAGACTATTCCGTGAGAAAGCGGATGACGGTGCGGCCGTTATCGCGAGTCTGCATGACGTCAACCTGGCGGTACGATTCGCAGATCGCTGCCTGCTGCTCTACGGGGATGGTCGTTGGGATCTCGGTTCGACGGCCGGGATTCTTGACTCCGACCGCCTGAGTGAACTCTATTCCACACCTATGGAATCGGTCGCTTGGCGGAATCGTGAGTTGTTTATCGCGTCAGGCGACGTGGCCCTTTAGCTGACTCAGGTACTTTTCGTGCAACGAAGGATTTGCGGCCAGCACTGAGCGAATTTCAAGGTTCGGCTTTTCGCCGTTAAGGTTCGTGAGGACGCCACCCGCTTCCGTCACAATCACAGACAGCGCAGCAATATCCAGAATATTCACGTCCGACTCGATGACCGCCTCGATCTTACCGGCCGCAAGCAGATGGTAATGATAGAAATCCCCGTAGCCACGAATTCGATCGGCACGCTTCACAATATCGCCGAGCGCCGACCAGCCATCGCTTTCAGCCAGTGATTTCAAGTTGCCTGTTGAGACAGCAGCCCGGTCCGGATCATAGACATCACTGACTTTGAGCTGTTGGCCGTTCAACCAGGCACCCTGCCCTTTTTCCGCCCAGGCGAGTTCATCCATCATCGTGCCGCTGGACACACCCAGTATAAGTTCGCCGTGGTGCATGAGAGCGATTTGTGTTGAGAAAAACGGGTACTGACGAACGAACCCTTTCGTTCCGTCTATCGGGTCGACCAGCCAGAGGAACTCGGCATCCGCCTGCGTCTGGCCCGTTTCCTCACCGTAGAAACCGTGCTCCGGATATGCGCTGAGGATAATTTCACGAATCGCCTGCTCGCATTCGACATCGGCCTGTGTCACCGGTGTCATATCCGCTTTCGTCGTAACGGTGAAATTACCAGCGTAGTAACTGCGGCTGATCTCAGCGGCCTTGTCAGCCGCGGCCAACGCTACCTTGAGGTAGTCGGACGCATTTTCCGCGTTGTAGCTTTCCACCTGTGTTCTGCATCCTGAATTGATTGTAGACGGCGCAACTATGGCTGCTGCTGCGATTAGAAACAAGCGCCCGATCTTGACAGGCCCGAAGCGCCTACCTATCGTCTCCGCATGGGAAATAGACTTAGCAAGATATACACGCGCACCGGCGACGACGGCACAACCGGGTTGGGTGATGGCAGTCGTGTTGCGAAAGATTCTGTCCGCGTTGAGGCCTACGGCACAGTTGATGAGGTGAACTCGGCGATCGGTATCATTCTGGCCATAAAATCCGTGCCCGATGATGTTCGAAAATGCCTTACCGAAGTACAGCACGATTTGTTCGAGCTCGGCGGTGAGCTCTGCATCCCGGGACACAGTGCGGTCACTCAGGATTTTATCGACAGGCTTGAGTCAGACCTCGACGGCTTCAACAAAGACCTGCCAATGCTCAAGGAGTTTATCCTGCCGGGTGGCGGACCGGCGGCGGCGACCTGTCATTTCGCACGCACTATCGTGAGACGAGCAGAACGGCGTGTCGGAACGCTGGCAGGAATCGAAGATGTTCGGCCCGAGGTTGGAAAGTACCTGAACCGACTGTCCGATTTGTTGTTTGTTATCGCGCGAGTTTTGGCGCGTGCTGAATCCGGCCAGGAAGTTCTCTGGAATCG
>CAYWBZ010000011.1:0-23481 GCA_964456535.1 uncultured Woeseiaceae bacterium
GCGCGTTTATTGCGTTTGCAGTGCCTCGATCACCGCACTCAGGACCGCGGCATATGATTGGCGGTTATGTCGCTGGGATATTCGCCGGTTCGCTAATGGCGACACTCAAGACATTTATTGACGTCTCGGCCAACGCCGACCATGCCGTCATGGTCATATTCGGCGCCATAGCTATATCGCTGGCGATGTTCACCATGGTGGTCACCCGCACCGAGCATCCGCCTGCTGCAGCGCTCGCTCTGGGTTTGGTACTTAACGAATGGAACCTCCTCACACTGATTGTTGTGCTATCCGGCGTCGTCGGGCTCAGCATCATCAAGCAACTCGTAATGCCCGCCTTGCTGGACCTTATTTAGGTCCGGAAATAATCACAGAGTGCTACTGTTGGGTTCGCACTGCATTCGCGACTTCACGCAAAACTGAAGTCGCGAATGCACCGCGGTTCAATTCAAAAGTGAGCGTCAAAGCGTCCTTGTCGAGCTGCCATTGCAGGTCAATGACCCTTAGCCTCAGACTTCTGTGGGCCGGCTTCACTCTTGCTTTGCCGAGTGCTCGCAGCCAGTTGTCATGGCCCTCTGGAGCCGCTTCCTCAGCAGCTCCATCGCCCCAAAGCAATGCCGTCGGATGTATATCCAGCACAGAGCAGCGCGTCCGTAATTCGTCATCCACGGCTTCGACATCAAATACGCTGCCGGAGCCATCCAGATTGACCACATCCCCGGGGACGAGTTTGTTCCAGGAGTTATCGGCTACGCGCGCGGCGAGTAGCTCGTTGAACATGTAAGAACGTGCACTTGAGATGGCGATACTGCGTTTATGCCTGGGCAGTCGCTTGCCCGCGGCCCAACTGTTGGCCAGATCAACATTACCGCCGTCACGACCAAATCGCTGTTCGCCGAAATAGTTGGGCACGCCCTCTTCCCTGATCCGCTGTAGCCGCTCAACTAAAAAGGGCTCTGACCCCTTTCCGGGAAAGGGCTCAGAGCCCTTTGCTGGATTGCGCAAAACTACCCGAAAACGGTTACTGCGATGCGCGCCGCGGCGCAACTTCCGGGCGTTTCGATTTACTTCCAGAATAGAGGCGCCGTCGACATCGAACGTCGTCCAGTCGGGCTGGTTCCAGCGCGGTACGCTGAACCATTGGCGGGTAACCGCATGGCGATCCTTGAGCCCCGAATAACCGACGTCTTTAGCGGGTACATCCGCAAATCCGGCCAGTTGCCGAGCCAGCCACTCTGTGTTGGTGCCGGTTTTCTCGATATACAGGTAGTCATGCTCACCATCTCCGGAGAGCTCAAAACCAAGCTCTTCAGTGACATCGAAGTCAGCAGCTGTTGTTCGGATGGTTGCCGCAAATAGCGGCTCCCCGTGCGCGCGGGTCCAGTCAGGCAAAGACATGGGAAATTCTGTTACCCGGTCGTGTTGACGACAGGCACTACCTGGTAAAACGTTTCGCGCTGCCCAATCATGCCGAGATCGGTACGTGCGCGCTCTTCAGCGGCGTCCACACCCTGCTTGAGATTAATTACCTCTGCATCCAGCGCGGCATTGCGCTCACGTAATGCGTCATTGAGGGCAAGCTGCTCAGCGACCGCTGTACGGAGCTTCAGGGTCTTTCGATAGCCGTCGTCGGAAAACCAGAGTTTGGCCTGCAAGCCTAACCCGGCAATCACAAGTATCACCAACAACGTGCGTGAATTGAACAAACACCTACCCCAAATCAGTGATCAGAAACGCTGTTAGCCAATCTTGACTGAGAACGCCTCGCGGGCCGCATACCCTGCATCTGCACCCAATTCTTCTTCAATTCGCAGTAGCTGGTTGTACTTGGCGATTCGATCAGACCGGGACAGGGAACCCGTCTTGATTTGTGTCGCCGTCGTGCCTACTGCGATGTCGGCAATCGTAGTGTCCGAGGTTTCCCCCGAGCGGTGCGATATTACCGCGCTAAACCCTGCGCCATCAGCCATAGTAATCGCATCAAGAGTTTCGCTTAAGGTACCGATTTGGTTAGGTTTTATCAATATCGAATTGCAAATCTTTTCGTCGATGCCACGTTGCAGGATTGACGTGTTGGTGACGAACAGATCATCGCCGACAAGCTGAATGCGGTCACCTAAGGCATCTGTGAGCAACCGCCAGCCCTCCCAATCGCTCTCATCCATGCCGTCTTCAATCGAAATGATGGGATAGGCATCGGCCAATTCGGCCAGATATGCGCTGAATCCGGCTGCATCGAACTGCCGACCTTCCGACTCCAGGTCATAAACACCGTCCTTGTAGAACTCGGAACTCGCGACATCAAGACCCAGCAAGATGTCGTCGCCAGTTTTGAATCCGGCCTTTTCGATGGCGGTCATGATGATATCGAGCGCGGCACGATTCGACGGCAGGTCCGGTGCAAAACCACCCTCGTCCCCAACGGCAGTATTAAGTCCCTGGCTGTTCAAAACGCTTTTCAGGCTGTGGAAAATCTCCGCTCCATAGCGCAACGCTTCCTTAAACGTAGGTGCTCCGACCGGGAGAATCATGAACTCCTGAATATCGACACTGTTATTGGCATGAACGCCACCATTGATGATGTTCATCGTCGGTACCGGCATCATGGTGCTGTCACCGAGGTGACGGAACAGTGAGAGACCTTGCGAAGCAGCCTCCGCTTTCGCTACGGCCAGCGAAACGGCGAGCAATGCATTCGCGCCGAGACGTCCCTTGTTGTCCGTACCATCAAGATCGATCATGCATTGATCTATCGCACGTTGATCCGCAAAGTCGTTACCAAGCAGCGCATCGCGCAGAGCACCGTTCACGTTGCCAACGGCTTTTTGCACACCTTTGCCGAGATAGCGGGTCTTGTCGCCATCCCGGAGTTCCACGGCTTCACGCGTACCCGTCGATGCACCTGACGGAACGCCCGCACGACCACTGCTGCCGTCCGCCAATGTAACGTCTGCTTCCACCGTTGGATTGCCGCGTGAATCGAGAATCTCCCGACCGCGAATTTCGCTGATATTGATCATTTTTATTCCATATTGTCTGGCGAGTCTGGAACCCCGAGACCGTAGTCCGCTTCGAGGTAGCCACTTTGTTTGACGCTGCTGTCGATCGACATCAGCGTTTCAAGAAGTTGTTTCATTTTGTCGAGTGGCCACGCGTTCGGTCCGTCGCTGAGCGCCTTAGCGGGATCCGGGTGCGTCTCCATGAAAAAACCAGCAACACCTGCCGCGGCGGCTGCACGAGCCAGCACGGGGATGAATTCGCGTCGCCCACCAGACGATGATCCAAGACCGCCGGGTTGCTGTACCGAATGCGTCGCGTCGAACACGACCGGTGCGCCGGTGCCACGCATCACAGCGAGGCTGCGCATGTCAGAGACCAGGTTGTTATAGCCGAAGCTGAAGCCACGCTCGCAAACCATGATGTCGTTGTTGCCCGTGGACTTCGCCTTATCGACAACATTCTGCATTTCCCAGGGCGACAGGAACTGGCCTTTCTTGATGTTCACCGGCAAACCCGTTGCCGCGGTGCGCAATATGAAGTTTGTTTGCCGACACAAAAATGCGGGGGTCTGCAAAACATCAACAACGTCAGCAACCTCGTCCATCGGCGTGTCTTCGTGGACGTCGGTCAGGATTGGCAGGTCGAGTTGTTTCTTCACTTCGCCCAGTATGCGCAGCCCTTCTTCCATGCCGGGCCCTCGAAATCCATCACGCGAACTGCGATTTGCTTTATCGAATGACGATTTGTAAATAAATGGCAGCCCCAGATCCGCACAGATTTCCTTTAGCGTACCAGCCGTGTCGAGCGTCATCTGCTCACTCTCGACGACGCAGGTACCGGCAATCAGGAATAAAGGCTGATCATTGCCAACCGAAAATCCGCAGAGATTCATGCTTCTTTGGCCTCCGGCAATTCACCTGCGCTGTGTTCTCGCGCCGCGCTGATGAAGCTCTTGAACAACGGGTGTCCATCACGCGGGTTCGAGGTGAATTCCGGATGGAACTGGCTGGCGAGGAAAAACGGATGGCCGGGTAGCTCAACCATTTCAACCAGGTCATCAACCGACAATCCTGAAAATACCATCCCGGCTGCCGACAACTGGTCTCGATAATTATTGTTCACTTCGTAACGGTGCCGGTGACGTTCTTCGATTTCTGTGGCGCCGTAACTCGTTGCTGCCAGGGTGCCTTCCTGCAATGCCACCGCCTGCGCGCCGAGACGCATGGTGCCACCCATATCAGATTGTTCGTCGCGCTCCTCAGTATCGCCAGTCTGGTCTTGCCACTCCGTTATGAGTGCAACTACCGGGTGCGGCGTCTTCTTGTCGAATTCGGTGCTCATCGCGCCCTTAAGCCCCGCCAGGTTACGCGCTGCTTCAATCACAGCAACCTGCAAGCCAAGGCAAATGCCGAGGTATGGAATGCCATTCTCGCGCGCGAAACGGACCGCTTCGATCTTGCCCTCAATACCACGATCGCCGAAGCCACCGGGAACAACAATGCCATCCATATTTCGAAGGCAGTCAACGCCCTGCTCTTCAATATCCCGCGACTCGATATAGTGAATATTGACGCGGGTACGAGTATGAATTCCGCCATGCTGCAACGCTTCGACCAGCGAAATATACGAATCCTTGAGATTCATGTACTTACCCACCATGGCGACATTCACTTCAGCGGACGGGTTTTGCTTCGCATCAACAATGGCTTCCCACTCGTGCAAGTCGGCCACCGGTAAGTCCAAACCAAGCTGTCTTGCGACAATGTCGTCGAACCCCTGGTCATGCATCATCGCCGGGATTTTGTAGAGATCATCGGCATCCCATGCTGAGATGACGGCTTTCTCCTGCACATTCGTGAACAATGCAATCTTGCGACGCTCCTCATCCGGCAACGGCTTTTCAGAACGACACACCAGGATGTCGGGTTGAATACCGATCGAGCGCAGTTCTTTCACCGAGTGTTGTGTGGGCTTGGTCTTGATCTCTGACGAGGTCGGAATGTAGGGCACCAGTGTCAGGTGCACGTAAACAACTCGATCGTGTCCGAGTTCAATGCCCATCTGACGAATCGCTTCAAGAAACGGCAGCGACTCGATATCGCCAACAGTGCCGCCGATCTCGACCAGGCAGATGTCGGCATCGCCAGCGCCTTTTTTCACGCCCTGCTTTATCTCGTCCGTGATGTGCGGGATAACCTGCACAGTCGCGCCCAGATAGTCACCGCGACGTTCTTTGGCGATGACGCTCTCGTAGATGCGACCGGTCGTGTAGTTGCTGTGCCGCCCGCCTTTGGCGGTACGCACGAAGCGCTCGTAATGCCCCAGATCGAGATCGGTCTCAGTGCCGTCATGTGTGACAAATACTTCGCCGTGCTGAAACGGGCTCATCGTGCCGGGATCGACATTGATGTACGGATCGAGCTTGATCATGCTGATCGTCAATCCGCGCGCTTCCAGTATGGCCCCGAGGCAAGCTGAGGTGATCCCCTTCCCTAAGGAAGAAACCACACCACCAGTGATAAAAACATACGATGTCATGTGTGAATCCGTGATTTAAGGCTCTTTGCCATAGTTCAACGATTTGCTTTAGCCGAGAAACAAGAAAGGGCTGGAGCAAAAGCAGGATGCTTTCTTCCAACCCTTCGAATTCCGCGCCGTCGTTGGACTAGAGACGGTGTTAAACGTTATCAGGCGACCCTCTTTAATGCAATGCGGGACGACCGGTCCAGCGCACAGCGACGCCCGGTCGCGCGACCGCATCCTCGGCCAGCCAAAGATCACCAACCGCAAGTAGTTGCTCACCCGAATAGATGAGTGGCAGTCGATCGCGCATCCAGGGCACGACACCCGTCTCTTGAAGTAATTTCTTCAGTTTGCGCGTATGTAATTGACCTTGCGGCTGAAATTCCTCCCCACCGATTCGCGATTTGATCGTCAAGCCTTCACTAAGCAGTTCCGGCGAGATACCAATATCAGCGCCTGCCTCGAAGTGCAGTGTGCCAAGGCCAGCGCCAAGCTCCAGTTTTTCACCCGATATCGACGTCGTTTCGATAGCCTCGGCAAGGTTCTCCGGCAAGAGATAGAGCCCATTTCGATAGCGACGAACCGATGCACCGGGCCAGCTCACCAGCGGTTGCGCATCCACACGCGCAGGAATCACCTCATTCAGGATGCGTTCGACCTGCATGGCCGTCGGCGTGGATAGTCCGAGACCCCGCAGCGCGAAACGAATGACATTGCGTTGTCGCGCCACCGACAACTCCGTCAGCCCATCGATCGGCAAGCGGGCTGGACGAGAGCCCAGGAATTCGAGATCAATCGCAGCCAGCTCGATAAGCAGTTGTGATGCTTCGCCTGCATGGCCTGCACTGCGCTGCAATCGCGCCGCAATATCGGGCCAGCGATCCTTTAGCCGCGGCAGTACTTCATGCCGCAGGAAATTCCGATCGAAGCGGCGGTCCGCGTTCGACGGGTCCTCTATCCATTGCAGCCCCTGATCAGTTGCGTACTGCAGGATATCCGCCCGATCAACGTTCAGCATGGGGCGCACGAGCCACCCGGGACCAAAACGGCGAATATTGCCAATTCCTGCAACACCAGCGGGACCGCTACCGCGAATCAGGTTCAGCAATAAGGTTTCAGCCTGATCTTCGCGATGATGCGCACTTAGCAACCAATCGTCGTCGTTCAACTCTGCATGCAAGGCCGCATATCGCGCATCTCTTGCGGATGCCTCGGGGCCCTTGCCGGACTCAAGCTGCACGTCCACTCGTAGTGACCGGAATTCGATCGTGAGTACTGCGGCGATTTGCGCACAGTGCTCACTCCAGTCGGCTGAATCCGTCTGCAATGCATGATCGATATGAATCGCCAAAACCGGCACATCGGAACATTGAGCAAGCGCATGCGCGAGGACCGTCGAATCCAGCCCACCGCTAAACGCGATTACGTACCGGGCGGGTCGGCCCGCTGCGTTTTCAAGTTCTTTGAGGTGTTCCGCGAGAATTGCGGGGTTGAAGCTCACGCCTCTTTGAATTGACCAAAGCTTGCGAGTCGCTGCTGACGTCTCTCAAGCAACTGATCAGTCGACAGCTGGGCCAACTCTTCCAGGTTACTCAACAATGCATTGCGAACGACTTCTGCCATCGCCTTGGGATTGCGGTGGGCACCACCCAGCGGTTCAGGCAGCACTTCATCGACCAATCCGAAATCATTCAGGTTGGACGCAGTGATGCGCATCGCCTCGGCCGCATCTTCCGCTTTGTCCGCGCTCTTCCATAAGATGGACGCGCAACCTTCCGGCGAAATTACTGAATAAATGCTGTATTGCAGCATCAGCAACTTATCGCCAACGCCAATAGCCAAGGCACCACCGGAGCCGCCCTCGCCGATTACCACGCTGATAATCGGTGTTTTGAGGCCGGCCATCATGTACAAGCTGTAGGCAATCGCTTCACTTTGACCACGCTCTTCAGCGCCGACACCCGGGTAAGCTCCCGGCGTGTCGATGAATGTCACTACCGGTATGGAAAACTTCTCAGCCATGCGCATCAGGCGTTGCGCTTTGCGGTAGCCCTCGGGCTTTGGCATACCGTAATTGCGCCGTACACGCTCTTTGGTATCGCGGCCCTTCTGATGACCAATGAACATCACTGCCTGACCGTCGATTCGACCAATGCCGCCAACAATCGCCGGATCATCGGCGTACATGCGATCACCATGCAACTCCTGAAAGTCCGGTGCAATGATGTCCAGGTAGTCTTGTGTGTATGGCCGCGATTCATGCCGCGCTACGCGCGCCACCTGCCAGGGTGAGAGCTTGGCGAATATATTTTTCGTCAGTGACTCACTTTTGACTTTGAGGCGTGCAACTTCCTCATTGATGTTGACCTCGGAATCATCACCGACGTAACGCAACTCATCGATCTTCGCTTCCAGCTCGGCGATCGGTTGCTCAAAATCCAGAAATTTCAAGTCCATAAGGAATCGCGACCTTAAGGCCGCTCCTGCGTCAGTTCAGTTCGCGCCCGGGCGCATATAGAAGGCGGACATTATTATTGCCGAGCAATTCCGTCAACTTATCGCGTAATTCGCGACTTGGTCGCACGGCCCATTCCGGGCCCAATGACAATCTGGCCGCGGCATTTTCGCCGATATATCGCACTGATACGTCGCAATTGCCTTCTCGAAACGGCAGCAGCAGATCGTGCAATTTGACCAGCAGATTTTCTCCCTGCCCGTTCGGTGCGAGGCTGAGAACCATGCTTTTCGCGCGCGATTCAATAACGCGGTCGATATGCAGCACATTCTTCACATTCACAGTCCAGCTACCGATGAAGTCGTCGTAGCGCAATCCGCCGGTCACCACCACGATCTCGTCCTTCACCAACAAATGGCGAAATTCCTGGAATGCTTCGCTGAACAGACTCACTTCCATGCGCGCCGTGTCATCATCGAGGACGACACTGACTCGATTGCCACGCTTGCGTACATCAACAATCAATCCGGCGACCGTAGCCTCACGTTTCGCCTGTGCGTATTTGCGTTCGCCCCTGTTAGTCTGCGGCGCCGGTTCCGCAGTAATATCGCCCAGCCTGCCATCGGCGATATAGCGAGCATCGTTTCGTACGGCATCAAATGGGTGCCCAGTCAGGTACAGCCCAAGTGCTTCCTTCTCGTTATTGAGCAGCAATCGTTCCTGCCACTCGGCCACTGGCGGTGGCTTGTTCTCAAGCACCTCGGCAGCGGGTTCGGCGAGCCCGAACATATCATTCTGCCCCGCCGCCGCGGCTTTCGCTTCCTGATCCGCGCTCTTCAGCGCCTCCGGAACCTGCTGCATCATGCCGCGCCGGGATTCTCCGAAACAATCCATAGCGCCTGACTTAACCATCGCGCCTAACGCGCGCCGATTAATCTTGTCATGGTCAACGCGGCGGCAAAACTCATTGAGGCTTGTGTAAGGTCCATTCTTCTCACGTTCAGCGATCAATGATTCAACGGCGGCGTGACCGACGCCTTTGATTGCGCCAAGGCCGTACAGAATGGTCGTCTCGTTCGGCACACTAAAGTGATAGCCCGAGGTATTGATATCGGGTGCCAGCAACTTAAGTTTCAATTGGCGACAATCGTCTTTCAGGGTTACAAGGCGATCGGTATTGTGCAGGTCGGCACTCATAACAGCGGCCATAAATGCTGCCGGATAGTGTGCTTTGAGATACGCCGTCTGGTACGACAGAACGGCATAAGCGGCAGAGTGCGATTTGTTAAAGCCGTAACCGGCGAACTTCTCCATCAGGTCGAAGATGCGGGTCGCCGTCTTCTCGGCAACGCCGCGCTCCGTTGCACCGCTCACGAAGATCTCGCGCTGCTCTGCCATTTTTTCAGGATTCTTCTTGCCCATCGCACGGCGTAACAGGTCAGCGCCGCCTAGCGTGTAGCCTGCCAACACCTGCGCAATCTGCATCACCTGTTCCTGATACAAAATGACGCCGTAGGTTTCTTCGAGAACCGGTTTCAGCTCCGGATGCAGATAATCGATGTCAGCCTTGTTTGTCGCGTGCTTACGGATAATGAAGTCATCAACCATGCCCGACTGCAGAGGGCCGGGCCGGAATAACGCTACCAGCGCGACGAGGTCGTCGAACTGATCCGGTCGCATGCGCTTGATGAGATCACGCATACCGCTGGACTCGAGCTGAAATACGGCGGCTGTATGCGTACTCCGCAACAGCTGAAATGTTTTCGGATCATTTTCCGGTATGCGATTTATCGCGAGATCAAGGCCAGGATTCGTGTCGTTGATGATCTGTATGGCCCAGTCGATGATCGTCAGCGTCTTGAGGCCAAGAAAGTCGAACTTTACAAGACCGACCGCTTCAACATCGTCTTTGTCGAGTTGCGTGACGACATTGGTACCACCCTCTTCACAATAGAGCGGCGCAAAGTCTGTGAGCGCACCGGGAGAGATAACCACGCCACCCGCGTGTTTGCCCGCGTTGCGCACCAGACCTTCGAGCGATTTCGCCAGATCGATAATCGCGGCGACTTCCTCATCATCGCGGTACATCGACGCGAGCTCGTCAGAATCTTCAAGCGCTTTGTCGAGCGTTATGCCGATCTCGAACGGTACCTGCTTTGCGATTCGATCAACAAAACCATAAGGCTGCCCCAACACACGGCCCGTATCGCGAATAACAGCCTTCGCAGCCATCGTACCGAAAGTAATGATCTGCGAAACACGCTCACGACCGTATTTCTCAGCGACGTAGTCGATGACCCGATCACGGCCTTCCATACAGAAGTCGACATCAAAGTCAGGCATGGAAACGCGCTCGGGATTCAGGAAGCGCTCGAACAGCAAATCATGCTGCAACGGATCTAGGTCGGTAATACCCAATACCCAGGCCACCAAAGAGCCGGCACCGGAACCGCGCCCCGGCCCCACCGGAACGCTGTTTTCGCGTGCCCAGCGAATGAAATCCGCGACGATCAGGAAATAACCGGGAAAACCCATCGACTGGATGACACCGAGTTCGATCTTTAGTCGTTCATAATACGGAACTGAGTAAGCATCATGCTCGTTGGCTGGGATGTTTTCTGTCTCAATCTTGATCGCGAGCGCTGCTTCCAGTCCTTTGCGGGCCTCGGACTCCAGGAACCCAGCCTCCGTTTCGCCATCAGGAACCGGAAACTCCGGCAAGACACTCTCGCCCAACTTCAGGTCGAGCGAGCAACGCCGCGCGATTTCGACAGTGTTCTGTAACGCTGATGGAACGTCCGCAAAAAGCTCGAACATTTCCTGCGGCGAACGCAGGTACTGATTCTCACTGTAATTTCTGGGGCGATCGACATCGGCCAGCCCACGCCCATCGTGAATGCACACTCTCGCTTCGTGTGAATTGAACCCGTCTCGATCCAGGAACCGCACATCGTTGCTTGCGACAACGGCGACGTTCTTCTCTGCAGCGAGAGTCAAACTGCGCTGCACAACATCCTCTTCGCCTGCGCGGCCAGTTCGAATTAATTCCAGGTAATAGCGATCACCGAAGACTTCCAGCCAGTGGTCCAGACACTCCGTCGTGAGTTCTTCATTGCCGCTGACGATCGCTCGACCAACGTCGCCTTCCCGACCACCGGACAGAGCCAATAGCCCGGCGCAGGATTCTTCTGTTAGCCACTCGCGTCGTGCCCTCGGTTCACCGCGAATCTGACCTTCGATGTAACTTCGTGTTACGAGCTCCGACAGCTTCCGGTAACCGTCGTTGTTCTGTACCAGTAGCAGCAATGTGAAAGGATGCTCCGGATCCTCGTCATTGACGATACGAAGGTCGAGTCCAATGATCGGCTTCACGCCCTGAGCCATAGCCTTGCGATAAAACTTCACCAGGCCAAACAAATTGTTCTGATCTGTGAGCGCGACAGCGGGCATTCCCTGCGCTTTACAACGCGCCACCAACCCGGGAATGCGAACGGTACTGTCGACCATCGAATACTCGCTGTGCAGATGCAGATGTACGAATCCGGCGCTCATCTGGTTGCCGCTCGTACCGGTGCAAACGTTTGTCGATGCTCAGGACAAGGCCCGAATTCCTGTAACTTCTCTCGATGTATTTTGGTGCCGTAGCCCTTGTGCCGCGCGAACTCGTAGCAAGGGTAAATTCTGTCGAGTTCAACCATCATCTGATCGCGCGTCGTTTTTGCAATAATGGATGCGGCACTGATTGCGGGAACACGGTCGTCTCCACCGATAATCGCTTCGCCAGCCAAAATCCTCCCGTCAAAATGCAAGTCCGGCAGCCGATTACCATCAACCAGTACTTTTTCGGGCACAAGGGATAGTCCGAGTATCGCGCGTCGCATGGCAAGCATAGTGGCGGCAAGTATATTGATCGCGTCGATTTCTGCGGAATCCGCCCACGCGACGGCCCAGGCCAGCGACGTTTGCTTGATTTCCACTGCCAATACCTCGCGGCGTTTTGCCGAGAGCTTCTTCGAGTCTGCGAGGCCAGTAATCGGCGTGCGCGGATCAAGGACCACGGCGGATGCGACAACCGGACCCGCAAGAGGGCCGCGACCCGCCTCATCGACGCCGGCCGTAAGTCCGTCTATTTCGAAGTGTAGTACCTGCTGCATGTTCCAGATTATTACTTGAGAAGCGAGACCACCGCATCGGCCGCGCGCTGGTCTGTATTTTGTGCCAGCTCGGTTCTCAGTCTAGCAAATCTGTCCGCGATAGAACGTCTTCGTTCAGGGTTATCAAGCAATTCGACCACTGCTTTGGCGATATCCGCCGGACGGGCATTAGCCTGCATGAATTCCGGCACCAGCGGTGTCTCGGTCAAGAGATTTGGGAGCGTGAAGTGAGTTAACTTCAGGAGATTCAATCCGTTGACAATCGCGTAGGAAATTCTGCCCAGTCGATAGGCGGCGACGGTCGGCTTCGTCAATAACGCAGACTCGAGCGCCGCCGTGCCCGATGCCAGCAAGACGACGTCTGCAGCGATCATGGCACGCTCGGAATCTCCGTCGAGCAACACGAACTGTTCGGTGAGTCCGGCAGCCGCTATCCGGGCTTCGATCGCCTGCTTTAATGCCGGTGTTGCGACAGGAGTAACAAACTGAATGCTGGTTCGCTCTTTAGCGATCAACGCCGCACTCGCCACGAGAATCTCGCCGAGCATGGCTATCTCACTTGCCCTGCTGCCAGGCAGGACTGCAACAATTTCATCCGCTTCAAGGCCAAGCGCCGTCCGCGCCGCAGGCATATCCGGGTCAACAGGAATACTATCTGCCTTGGGGTGGCCAACAAACGTCGCATCCACACCCACGCCTTCGTACAGCGCCTCTTCAAACGGCAGGATGCAAAGCACCTTGTCGGCCGCCGCTTTCACAGTCTTGATTCGACCTGCTCGCCATGCCCAGATTGACGGACTAACGTAATGAACAGTCCTGATGCCAGCCGCACGTAACTTCTTTTCCAGGCCCAGATTGAAATCCGGTGCATCGATACCGACAAAAACATCTGGTGGTGACGCCGTCCAGCGTTCTACAAGTCGCTTGCGCAGTTTCAGGAGTCGTGGCAGGTGAGACAACGGTTCGATAAGGCCAAATACAGCAAGCGACTCAGAAGGCTCCCACTGCTCACACCCGGCCGCCAGCATTGCAGGTCCTGCAACACCCTCAAATGTCGCGTCGGGATAGCGTTCTTTCAGAGCTCGAACGAGACCAGCGCCCAGCAGATCACCGGACGACTCGCCAGCAACCAAACCGATCCTCATGATCTGAACGACTAGCGAATGATGCCGCGTTCGGATGAACGCAGCGACTCAAGGAACGGCAGCAATTCCTGCTGCTCGTCAATAACTGCCTCTATTTGCTCAATCGCCTCGGAGAGCTTAAGACCTTTGCGATACACAAGACGATAGGCATTCTTGATATTGCGAATCTGCTCGGCCGAGAATTCACGACGTTTCAGACCTTCGCTATTGATGCCTTTTGGCACCGCAGGCTGCCCCGAAGCCAGCGTAAACGCCGGCACGTCGCGATTGACGCCTGTGTACATACCAAGAAAGGCATGAGCACCAACCCTGCAAAACTGGTGCACGCCGGAAAAGCCGCCGCAAATAACCCAGTCATCCAGCTGGACATGCCCGGCAAGTGTTGTGTTGTTCGCCATGATGGTCTGGCTACCAACTATGCAGTCATGCGCGATGTGACAGTACGCCATGATCCAGTTGTCATCACCGACAATCGTTTCGCCCCCACCCTGAGTAGTACCGCGACTGACGGTACAAAACTCGCGGATCGTATTTCGATCACCGATAACGAGTCGCGTTTCTTCGGCGGCGTACTTCTTGTCTTGTGGGTCATCACCGATAGAGGCGAACTGGTAAATGTGGCTGTCTTTGCCGATCTTCGTCGGGCCGTTAATGACAACGTGGCTGTCGATCTTCGTACCGCTATCGATCTCGACTTGATCGCCGATCACCGAATACGGGCCGATCTCAACGCCGTCCGAAATTCTTGCAGTATCAGAAATAATGGCTGTGGAGTGAATCATTTTTCCAGCTTTTTAACTCGTTCGATCAAGTTACCCAAACGTCGGAATCGTGCTAGTTGCTTCGCCCAGGACCTGGCGTTATCGGCCGGAAAACTGGCCGCGTAAGTTCCGGGCTCGGTAACGTCCTTTGAAATAAATGATTGCGCCGCCACGGTGACATCGTCGCAAATATTGATATGTCCGACTGCACCTGATCTACCCGCGAACAAACATCGCTTGCCGATGACCGTACTTCCAGCGATAGCGGTTGTCGCCGCCATCGCAGTATGTTCTCCAACCCGCACGTTGTGCCCAATCATGCACAGGTTATCAATACGCACACCGTCCTCGATGACCGTATCACCTATTGCGCCACGATCAACCGTCGTGTTGGCACCGATTTCCACATCGTTACCGACTCGCACACCGCCAAGCTGTGGCACTTTCACCCAGCCATCCGGTGTTATTGCATTACCAAATCCATCGGCACCGATGACAACGCCTGGGTGGAAAATGCCTCGCGCACCGATCCTGGCGTCTTGCACCAAAGTCACGTTTGCGATGAACCGGCAGTTATCGCCAACGTTGCAATCAGGTCCGATTACGGTGCCCGGTCCAACGACGGTATGCTCGCCAATGACCGTGCGCTCACCGATAACAGCAGTCGCGGCGATGTGCGCGCTATCGGCAATCGTTGCTGAATCCGCAACCACCGCCGTCGCGTGTACACCAGGTGCGAACAAAGGCTCCGGACAGACTAACGCCGCCATGCGGGCATAAGTTGCATATGGGTTATCACTGATGAAAGCGGCAACCGGACACGCACCTGCACTTTCTGCCCGCAACACGACAGCAGCTGCCTTTGTAGCAGGCAGCTGACTTATATGGGACGAACTCGCAAGAAAACTTAGTGACTCAGAAGATGCGTCTTGCAATGACGCGACTTGACTTACAGTCGCATCAGGATCACCGATCAGCTCGCATCCTTGACTAGTGGCAAGTTCTCCGAGACTGATCGGCATTCGAGTCGCCTGACGCCAGTCTACTGTGACGGTGCCTGAGCCTGATGGTTGGCAATCACGGCGTTCAGCACATCTTCGGTGATGTTGACGGCACTGCTGACATACAGCACACCATCACCCACGATGAGACCGTAACCCTGTGCCTCGGCGTAGTCCTGAACTTCCTTCAGAACGGCGCGCTGCAACTGTCCGATCTCTTCGTTTTGACGCAAGTTGCTGTCTTCCTGAAACTCGGTGCGTAAACGTTCGAAGTCACGACCTAACTCACGCAGGTTCTTCTCGGCATTGCGGCGCTCAGTCTCACCCATTACAGCCAGGTCTTTCTGAACTTTCGCTTGCAGATCTTCGATCTCTTTCTGTTTCGCGAGGATTTCTCGCTCGCGTGGTGCGAACTCTTCGCGTAATGCCTCCATTACAGCTTTCGTTTGCGGAGCCCGCTCAACGATCGCCTGCAGGCTAACTACACCAATTTTCGTTTCCTGAGCGGAAGCCGGCATTGCGACTGCAAATACCAGTGCAACGCCAAGTACTGCTTTAACCAACTGCTTATTCATAAAACTCATCTATCCCATTCCCTTAAAACGCTTGTCCAATGGAGAACTGAAATCTTTCTATCTCGTCTCCGTAGTATCTGTCATTACCGATATATTCGTTCAGCGGCAAAGCATAACTGAATCGGAACAATCCAAGGGGCGCAAGCCACTGCACACCAATACCGACGGATGTTCGCAATTCGTCCAAATCTGGTTTGTATTCGATCGGGCTGCCCAGTTTATCTGTAAATACAACCTCGCCTGTATTAAATACGTTGCCGACGTCGTAAAAGATGCTTGCCCGCGCCTGGCTGGCAAATTTGTCCGGCAGCGGGATTATAAGCTCAAGCTGGCTCGCAACCAACACATTGCCACCATATGGCCGTCCAAAGCTGTCGCGCGGCCCAAGGTAAGACTCCTTGAACCCTCGCACCGACTGCGGGCCGCCACCGAAGAACTGCTTGTATGGCGGTGCGGCGGTGGTGTCACCCAAGGCTTCACTGATACCCAGCTCAGAGTTGAATCGCACGACCCATTTCGGAGTAATCGGGAAGTATTTCGTAAAATTGAATCGCGCCTGATAGAACTCGACGTCACTACCCGGAATCGCCGCACTCAGAAAAAATTGCTGCCTTGTACCGCGCGTCGCGAACAACGATCGGTTACGACTGTCGTAGGACCAGCCCGCAACCAATTCTACGGTATCGAACTCCGTTCCGAAGAACACGGCCCCATTACCGAGATCCTCTATGAATGGATTACCATTATTCGCCACCCAGTCTTGCGCTTGTCGAGTACTATTGGTCGAAGACAGTAGCTCTGAATGCTGGTACGTCAGACCAAATGACAGCCGCTGAAACTCAGAAATCGGGTAACCGTAATCCACTGTCGCGCCTGCACTGGTCGTCGAGAAATCGGATGCGGCAGATGTGAACTGTGTGATGTCTCGATAGTTAACGCTCAATGTTCGGTGAACGCCATCCATCGTACGATACGGATCCGTATGCGAAAGACTGTAGAGCTTCTGGAATCGGCCTGAATTCAACTCCAGCGCAACGCGATTTCCGGTACCCAGAAAATTGGTGTGTACGATGCTGCCATTAAGTAACAGTTTCTGCGATTCCGAATAACCAACACCACCGGAAAACTGGCCCGGCATCCGATATTCCAGATCGACGTCCACGTCGACCAGATCAGGGCTACCGGGAACAGGCGACGTCCTATAGTCCACGCCTGGTTCGATGTAGGGCAGACGCTGCAACAAAATCTTGGAGCGGTCCATCAACGAATTCGACAGATACGAACCTTCCATCTGACGCATTTCGCGACGCAAGACCTCATCATCTACTTCAGCAATACCGTTGAACTTGATGTTGCGAACGTAAACACGACTTTGCGGGTTTAAATAAAATGTGATCGCAGCTTCTTTCGCCTCGTGATCCAGTTCCGGCACCGGTTCAATCTCGGCATTGGCATAACCTTCTTCACCCAGCCTGAACTGCATGAATTCGGCGGACTGCGTCAATACGTTCTGGTTAAATACTGCACCAGGCTGCGTAAAAATAAAGCTGCGAAGAAACTGTTCCGGAACTACCATCTCGCCGACAAGTTTTACTTCGGAGATTGTATAGACATCACCTTCGTGCACATTGATGGTGACGAAAATATCCTTCTTGTTTGGCGAGATTGCGACCTGTGTCGAATCAACACGGAAATCAGCATATCCACGGTCCATATAGAAAGATCGCAGAATCTCGAGGTCACCTTCCAGTGCCTCTTTTGCGTAACGGTCGTCTTGCCGGATCCAGGATAACCAGTTGGCTGTGTCCAGAGTAAAACCCGCACGAATCTCTTTTTCCGCAAACGACTCGTTACCGACGATATTCACTTGTCGAATTTTTGCCCGGTCGCCTTCTTTGACGTCGACCGAGATTCGAACCGTGTTGTTCGGGCGATCTATGACATTCGTCTTTATGTCGACGCCATACTTGCCGCGATCGTAGTACTGCTCACGCAGGAACATTTCGACATTGTCGAGCACGGACCGGTCGAATGTCCGACCACGTGCGAGCCCAACGTTTCGTAAGGACTCCATCAGGTCCTCCGTCTTGATGTCCTTATTGCCGTCAATCGAGAAATTCTCAATCGAAGGGCGTTCCTTAACCACGATGATGAGCGTGTCTTCTTCACGACGCATTTCGATGTCATCAAACAGGTTCTGGCCGTACAGAGCGCGTATTGCTTCGCCTATACGAATGCTGTCGATCGTGTCGCCAATGTTAATTGGCAGGTAGTTGAATACCGTGCCTTCGGAGATACGTTGCAGGCCCTCGACTCGCATGTCCTTGACCACGAAGTTTCCAGCTGCCATTGATGTCAAAGGCAGTAATACCAGCAATGCGAATAAAGTTTTTCTCACCCAAATAATCCCGCTATATCGTTATAAAACGCGAAGCTCATCAAGAGCAGCAACGCGAGTATGCCTACTTGTTGCCCAATAATCTGCGCACGTTCGGTCATCGGACCGCCTTTCACCGCTTCGACGATCTGGTACACAATCTGACCACCATCCAATACGGGAACTGGCAATAAATTCAGAACACCGAGACTGATACTGATAACTGCAAGAATTCCGACAAAATAACGCCAACCACGCACCACCGATGCGCCTGCAATCTGCGCAATGTTGATCGGCCCACTAATGTTCTTGATCGAAACATCGCCTGTAACCATCCGCCCGAGCATGTTGACGGTGAATACGGTCGACATCCATGTTTTTTGCACCGCGGCATTCAACGACTCGAGAGGCGTATAGGCCAGCTGCTGGTAGTAGCTTTCACCACCCTCGGTCGTCCAGCCGACACCCAGGTAACCTGAGCTCTCGCCATTGACGACCCGCTCACCAATTCGCACATTCACCGAATCAGTACGCCCGTCTCTGACGTACTCAATGACAACGTCCTGACCTGCTCGCGATCGCACAGCGCCACTGAGGTCATCGAAATTCTTAATGGGCTCGCCGGCAATCGTCGTGATGCGATCACCGATGGCAAGACCACTGTGTACGGCTACGCCGTCGTTCGGAAGCTCAGCAATGATTGCTGGTGGTTGCCAGGGTACGAAACCGAGGCCGTCAAACAACACACCGGGTTCCGTTAATCGCGTCTTATCACTGCCAACATCGATGGTCGTGTGTCGCTGTCGGCCATCACCGCTCTCCAGCGTAAGCGGGACGCGACCGTCATCGACCATCTCGCCCAAGATGGCAATCAGCGCAGATTCCCACTGAACTATCTCGACGTCACCGACATTTACAATCTTGTCTCCAAACTCAAGGCCCGCCTGATCGGCGTAGGAGTCGGGCTCGACCACACCGACAGCCGGCTTGATGATCGTTATGCCACCAGCCATCAATACCCAGTAGGCAAGGATTGCGAAGAAGAAGTTGAACGCTGGCCCGGCAAGCAATACCGCGATGCGGGCAGGAACAGGACGCTGATCAAATGCCCGGCCCTCATCCTGCGGCTCAATAGGCCCCTCACGACTGTCGAGGAAGCGTACATATCCGCCGAGTGGAATCGCCGACACGCAATATTCAGTCTGGTCTTTGCCGCTCCTGCGCATCCAGATCGGCTTGCCAAAACCAATAGAAAAACGCAGCACCTTCATTCCCGACCAGCGGCCGACAATGTAATGCCCGTATTCGTGCACGGCGACAAGTATGCTGATCAATACAACAAATGCCACCAGATTGGTGAGGAAACTAGTCATAGATAGTCTTCGTTCCTAATTGACTAGCAGCGTCTGCCGCAGTTCCCAGTAAAATTCTGATCACACTAAGTGAGCGCCCATGAATACAACCTGAACAATTCATGCGATTAACCCCAGCCAGGTGAGGCCGAGTGAGAACAGGGGCGCCGCCGCAGCCACACTATCGACGCGATCCAGAACGCCGCCATGGCCAGGAAACATCTTGCCGCTGTCTTTCACGCCAGCAGTGCGCTTGAACATGCTGACCGTCAGATCACCAACGACTGACAAAGCAGCAACGGCGAGGCAGAACGGCAGCAGGACAGAAACCTGCAAGTCCGCGTAATGCGCCCAAACCAAAGATAATATTACGACCATGAGGAGGCCACCGAATACACCCTCCCAGGTCTTGCCGGGGCTGATGCTGGGAGCCAGTTTGACGCGGCCAAACTGTTTGCCTGCGAAATAGGCGCCCATATCCGCGGCCCAGACAATAAGTAATGCGAATAGCAGGTACTTCGGCGCGAGACTGTACAGGGATAGCAAAGCGACGAACAAAGGCACCAGTACTAACGCACCGCAAAGCCAACGTACTGCGCTGGGAATGGGCGTCGGAAATGCGAACGTCCACAGGAATGCGACAAACCACCAGATGCAAGCGAGCTGCAATAGTCTATCGGACATCTCCGGGACGACGAACATAATGGTCGCCATCAACGCGGCTATCACAGCGACGTACGCAAAACGTGCGGCATTTCCTGCAAGGGACAGAAACCCCGACCATTCCCACGCGCCGATGAGGATCACCGCCGTGATGATCAGCCGAGCGAACACCGCCGGAACGACGAACAATACAGCGCCAAGAATGACAAGTGATACTACTGATGTAATGAAGCGCTTTTTTAACATCCGACAGTCTCTACCTGGTCACCGGTGTGTCCGAAGCGACGCTGCTTGCCCGCATAAAAGCACAGGGCTTCATCAAAAACGGACTCATCAAATTCAGGCCACAAGACATCCGTAAACCAAAGCTCCGCATACGCAAGATTCCACAACATAAAATTACTGATACGTTGTTCCCCACCGGTGCGAATAAGCAAATCCGGATCCGGCATGTCCGACATCTGCAGTTCAGCAGCAAACTCTGCATCGTCAATGTCATCGACTTGCAGTGAACCATCCATGACTCGGCGCGTCAGCGCTTTGCTCGCTTCGATAATATCCCAACGCCCACCAAATGCGATCGCGACCGTGAGACGGAGTCCAGTATTGTTAGCAGTCTTTTGTTCTGATTGAGCGATCTTGTTCTTGAGGCCCGCGTTCAACTCGTCCAGCGCACCAACAAATTTCAGTCTCACATTATTACGATGCAGCTCAGCCACTTCTCGTCGCAAAGCTTCGACGAATAAGTTCATCAAAGAACTGACCTCTTCTTCGGGTCTTGACCAGTTTTCGCTGCTAAAAGCAAACAGGGTCAGGTATTCAACACCACGCTGCGCCGCAGTTTCCACCGAAGTGCGTACCGACTTCACGCCGGCACGATGACCTGAGTGGCGTGGCTTGTTCCTGCTTTTTGCCCATCGACCGTTGCCATCCATGATGATCGCGACATGCCGAGGCACATTGCTGCTCGTCGATGATTTCGGAGAAGGATCTGACACTATCGGAAACGTCTATATAAGGAGTCGACCCCTTATATCTCCATCAACTCGGACTCTTTGCCTGCCAGGACCTCGTCGATCTGTCCTACATGCTTGTCCGTAATATCCTGAATTTCACCCTCAGCACGGCGCTCGTCATCTTCGCCGATCATTTTCTCTTTAAGCAGTTCTTTCACGTCATGCAGTGCGTCGCGACGAATATTGCGAATAGCGATGCGTCCACCTTCCGCTTCACTACGCACCAGACGGATCATGTCCTTGCGACGCTCTTCGGTCAGTGCCGGCAATGGCACGCGAATAACCGTGCCAGCCGTCGCCGGGTTTAAGCCGAGATCCGATGTCATGATTGCCTTCTCGATCGGCTGGACCATATCTTTTTCCCAGGGTGTGACAACCAGCGTGCGTGAATCTTCGATACCGATATTGGAAACCTGATTTAGCGGTACCTGGCTACCGTAATACTCCACAGTAACGTGATCCAGTAAACTCGTGTGCGCGCGTCCGGTGCGGATCTTCGTCAGGTCATGCTGCAAAGAGGCGACACTCTTGGCCATCCTGCTAGCAGCGTCTTTCTTTATTTCATCCAACACGATTTACAGCCCTCACTTTTGCTGCCTGATCAGGCAGTTACAACGGTTCCAATATCATCACCGGACATCGCCTGCACCAGCGCATTCGCTCGCGTCAGGTCGAAAATGCGCAGCGGCAGGTCATTGTCACGACACATAACGATTGCGGTCGCATCCATGACTGAAAGTTTGTCTGCCAGAACCTGATCATACGATACAGTCTCGAATCGCTTCGCATCCGGGTTGCTCATGGGGTCCGAGTCATAGACACCATCTACCTTGGTCGCTTTCAATAACACATCGGCACCAATTTCGATCGCGCGAAGACTGGCGGCAGTGTCGGTGGTGAAGAACGGGTTTCCGGTTCCAGCAGCGAGAATAACGACGCGTCCCTTCTCAAGATGACGCACCGCACGTCGACGGATGTAATCCTCACAAACTTCGTTGATCTGCAATGCGGACATTACGCGTGCGAAAACATCGAGAGACTCGAGCGCATCCTGAATAGCCAACGCATTCATGACAGTCGCCAGCATACCCATGTAATCGCCGGTAACTCTGTCCATGCCCGCACGCGCAAGACCGGCACCGCGGAAGATATTACCGCCACCAATAACAATCGCGATTTCGACACCCGCGTTACGGGCCGTGGCTATTTCAGCGGCAATACGTTGAATGACTTTCGGCTCGATGCCGTAATCCAGGTCCCCCATCAGCGCTTCACCGCTGAGTTTCAGCAATACACGGCGGTACTGGACCGGATTGTCACTCATAGAAACTCCTTCAAATGGCCGTTGATTCTAGCGTATTCCTCCGTAGAGGTCCCCTCTAAAATCAACAACTTAAGAGTGAATCTTAACGTTAGTCGTCTTTCTTTGCGTCTTCGATCTGCTTCATGACCTCGTCCGCAAAATTCTCTTCTTTCTTCTCGATTCCCTCGCCAACTTCATAGCGAACAAACGAAGTGACGCTGGCGCCGGCGGTGCTAAGGAGCTTACCGACGGTTTGGTCGGCGTCTTTGACGAACGGTTGGCCAACGAGCGTAATTTCCTTGAGGTACTTGGCGACCTTGCCCGTGACCATCTTCTCGATGATTTCGGCGGGCTTGCCTGATTCTGCGGCCTGCTCCGAGAAAATACGACGCTCACGCTCCAGCGCATCTGCCGGCACACCGCTTTCGTCAATACAAATCGGGTTAATCGCTGCGACATGCATAGCGATGTCTCGCGCCAGGTCGTCATCTCCGCCATCAAGCGTGACGATCGCACCGATACGAGCGCCGTGCGTGTAGAAGCCGATCGGGCCGTCACTATCAATGATCGAGATTCGACGAACAGAAATGTTTTCGCCGACTTTCGAAACGAGGTCTGTACGCGCTTCTTCCACCGATTTGCCGTCACCGATAGACTGGGTAGCAAGTGCTGCAACATCCGTTACGCCATTAGCTAGCGCAACAGCAGCAACCGCATCCGCGAACGCGTTGAAGTTTTCGTCTTTGGCGACGAAATCAGTCTCAGAATTGACCTCAGCAATAACGACCTTGCTGCCATCACGAGTGATTACAACCTTGCCATCCGCTGCCACACGGCCTGCCTTTTTATCGGCCTTTGCCTGACCTGACTTGCGCAGCGTTTCCGCCGCCGCGTCCATATCGCCGGACGTTTCAACGAGTGCTTTCTTGCACTCCATCATGCCCGCACCAGTACGCTCGCGAAGTTCCTTAACCATAGATGCAGTAACAGACATGGTTTAGTCCTCCGCTTTTTCGTCAGCTTTTTCGTCGGCTTTTGGAGCAGTCTTCTTGGCAACCTTTTTCTTGGCCGCCTTTTTGGCGACTTTTTTCTTATCCCCGGCAGGGGGCTTTGCCGTTTTTGGCTCTGCCTTTTCTTCGGCCTTTTCTTCGGCCTT
>CAYWBZ010000012.1:0-16653 GCA_964456535.1 uncultured Woeseiaceae bacterium
TCCATGAAGTCGGTCGTTGCTTCGCCGTCATGGACCTCGCCGGTTTTATGGATCTTGCCGGTGAGCTTCAGGATTCGCTCGGTTGTGGTTGTTTTGCCCGCGTCAACGTGCGCAAAAATGCCGATGTTTCGGTACTTGCTTAGGTCTTTCATCTCTTTGCTCTTGCTCTGTCAGTTGTCTGTTGCTACCAACTCCATCCACTGCCATACCATCAGGTGCTCTCAAAGCCTTGCTAAAGCGAGAACCCGGCAATAAATCGAGGTGGGTGCACGTAATTCCTTGCCGGTCCTTCTTTGCATTCCAGGCAGCTGTTGAGGTGCTGTGAATCAGGTAGGACGGGCTTTCGGGCGCGGATAATAACAGTGCGGAGCGCCCTAAACCAGTCTAAATGGCGGGACTCGCAGGTTGACCGGGTACAACCTGAAAAAACCGATTAAAAACAAAAGGTTAAATCGAGAAAATTAGCGACGTAAAATTGCTATCCAGCGAGCGATATTCAGCAAACTCATCAGAGACGCAGAAACGTAGGTCAGAGCAGCCGCTGTTAGCAGCTTGTGGGCATGTGGCCGGTCCGATGATTTCAGTATCTTGTGCTCGTCCAGCATGGGCAGTGCGCGGTTGAAACTGGCGTCGAATTCGGTGGGAAGCGTAACGAAATGCACCACAGCCGACGTTCCGAGCGTCAGCATCCCGGCAAGAACGGTCAAAAGGCCCAAAGCCGGTATGCGGGTGAGCATCCCCATGAACGGTGAAATCACCAGCAGGCCGGCTCCGATCTTTTCGATGCCGCTCATCGCTGTGACCAGCCGGGTACGCCATTTCAGTGGCGGATAGCTTGTGTGGTCCTGAACGGCGTGGCCAACCTCGTGTGCCGCGACTGTAATTGCGGTGAGCGATTGACCATCATGTTTGTCCGGGGTCAGTCGGACCACTTTTTCAATGGGGTCGTAATGGTCGCCGGATTCTGTAACCTCGACTTTGACGGACTGTAAGCCGTGTTTGTCCAGCAGATGGCGCGCCAAGCTGGCACCGGTACCGGCATAGCGGTCCTCGGGCTGGCTGTATTTCTTGAGTACACGCTGAACCCAAATCCCCGGCCCGAGGATCAGCGCGATAACGAAAATGATAAGAACGACGTATGCCACATGAGTATCGTACCGACAATCTTGCAAAAGGTCGTCCGCAGAGTAGTCTGGGCGATCCAACAATAAGCCCTATATAGGCAGCAAATATGTCGACCCGCCAATTGCCACACCGTCATTCTGTTCTCCTGGCCCTCGTTTCTATCGTCACCGCTGCTTGCAGTCCGGAACAAGGCAACACACCAGATACAAGCATTGAGATGGTGGGCAGCACCACCAAATACGATTGGTATATGCAGGGTACGACTCCGGCAGGTCAAACGACTATCACCAGGAATGGTGACGGCAAGATAAGCAACGAGTCTTTCGTCCACTGGAATAATCGGGAATGGACAGTCAATTCAGAGCTGCAATTGGATGAAAACGGCCGTATAGCGTCGCAGAAGATTACCGGAATATCGCCGTTCAAATCTGTCATCGACGAGTACTACAGCTACGAAAACGGCGTTGCCTCGTGGGGCACGCCGGGTGAAAGTGGTTCTGCGACGACCGATGAGCCAGCATTTTATCTGGCCAATGAGGGCATCACCTTCGGTGCCGCCGCGGCGATGCTTAAGGCTGCGGTGAACAGCATTGATAGCTCGGTCGACCTGTTTCCCAGCGGGCGTGCGCGCGTTGAAAAAGTTCAGGATGTAACCGTCGACACGCCGGATGGTGCACAGGTCGTTTCATTATATGCAGTGCATGGCATCGGCTTTACGCCCAGCTATATGTGGTTCGATGACAATCTGGATGTGGTCGCGTTTGACGCGGGCGGATATCTTGGCATGGTTCCGGAAGGTTGGGATGTTTCGGTGCTCAACGAACTAAGTGCGATTCAATCTGAAGCAGACGGTGAATTCATTACGCAACTGGCCAGCGATCTCGCGACTCGCGTCGACGGACCGGTGATATTTGAAAATGTCGATGTTGTGGATGTTGTGAATGGTGCGTTGGTTGAAAACCAGAACGTCCTGGTCGACGGTGGGTTGGTCAGAGAAATCTCCGCAGTCGCGATTGAGAGCCCCGACGCGATGCGCATAGACGGAAGCGGCAAATCGCTGATGCCGGGTCTGTGGGATATGCATGCGCATTTTTCGCTGTCTGACGGCGTGCTGAACATCGCTGGTGGCATCACCAACGTTCGCAATATTGGTGGCGTACACGATAAGACTATCGAGCTGACGGAGAAGCACGACTCCGGTGAGGTGATAGGTCCAAATACGTTTCGTGCTGGATTCATGGACAAGGCTGGTCCTTACGCGTCGGGTTGGGCGGCAGAATCACTGCAGGACGCGTTGGATCGTGTCGACTTCTATGCCGAGAATGGTTACATCCAGATCAAGCTCTACAGTTCTATTGAGCCTGACTGGGTCGCGCCGATAGCCGAACGTGCGCACTCGCTCGGGATGCGGGTGAGTGGGCATATTCCAGCGTTCATGTCAGCGGAGCAGGCGGTACGTGCCGGTTACGACGAGATACAGCACATCAACATGGTGTTCCTGAATTTTTTGGCGGGCGATCGTGAGGACACGCGACAACAGATTCGTTTTACGTTGTACGGCGATGAGGCAGGTAATCTGGATTTGAACAGTGAAGAGGTGCAGTCATTCTTTGCATTGTTGAAGGAGAACAACGTCTCCGTTGATCCCACCGCCGCGATTTTCGACACTTCTTTGCGACATCTTGACGGACAGCCGGACCCGACGTTCGCAGCCGTGATCGACCACTTGCCGCCGAGTATTGCCCGTTCCCGATATCTCGTTCAAATGAATAAACGCGGCCAGGAAGAAGCCTGGCTCAAATCAGCCGAAAACCAGGCAGCGATGTTGAAAGCGCTGCATGAATACGGCATACAGATTGTTCCCGGCAGCGATGATATGGCAGCGTTTACAGTTCACAGAGAGATCGAACTCTATGCAGAGGCTGGTATTCCCGTGGCCGACGTACTGCGGATTGCGACACTGGATTCGGCAAGGATTACCGGCGTTGCTGATCGCAAAGGATCAATCGAAGTCGACAAAGATTCAGACCTGATCCTGATTGATGGTAATCCGTTCGAGGATATCAGCGCGATTCGTCGTGCTGTGCTGGTTATGAAAGGCGACACGTTGTATCGACCCGACGATCTATACCGGTCCATCGGCGTAAAACCATTTCTACCCTCGGTTGAGTTGTAAGCAGTGACCGCGGATCAATCAGTTCTTTTTGGACTGCTATTTTTCGTTTTTGTCTTTCTGATCTGGGGCCGCTGGCGCTATGACCTTGTCGCGTTCATAGCACTATTGATCGCTCTTCTTACCGGTCTTGTCCCTAAAGATCAGGCGTTTTCCGGTTTCGGCCATCCGGCTACGATCATTATCGCTTTGGTTCTTATCATTAGCAGAGGATTGTCGAACTCCGGGGCGATCGAACTCGTCGCCCGATATGTCGTCGATGCGTCACGCAAACTGGCCACGCATATCACGATCATGTCGGGGCTTGCCGCTGCGTTGTCTGCATTGATGAACAATGTCGCCGCGTTGGCGCTATTGATGCCTGTCGATATGCAGGCTGCGAAAAAAGCAGGTCGCAGCCCGTCACTGTCACTTATGCCATTGTCATTCGCGTCAATTCTTGGCGGCATGATCACTCTTATAGGCACGCCACCCAATATTATTATTGCCGAGTTTCGCGGTGACGCATTGGGTGAATCGTACCGGATGTTTGACTTTGCTCCTGTTGGCCTTGCGTGTGCCATCGTTGGCGTAGCCTACGTTGCATTGATCGGTTGGCGATTTCTGCCAAGCGAGCGTAAGTCGGCCGATGCTGGCAAGGAACTGTTTGATCTTGCCGACTACATTGCCGAGGTGCGAGTACCGGAAGGTTCCGCAGCGATTGGCAAGAAAGTGCGTGATCTCGACCATGCCGCAGGACAGAGTGATGTCGATATCGTCGGGCTCGTAAGGCGTGGTCGCCGCATGCCGGGACTCGCAAGACTGGTGGAAGTCAAAGCAGGTGATGTCCTGGTTATTGAAGCCACTCCGGATAGCCTTGAGGAGGCTATAGGAAACCTGAAACTCGAATACGTCGGCAAAGGGGAGGGGCAGCTTGGCGATGATGGCCTGATCCTGAATGAAGTCGTTGTCCAGGAGTCGTCACGTCTCGCCGGAAAATCGGTGATGTCGTTGCGTCTTCTGTATCGCTATCGTGTCGCACTGGTCGGGGTATCTCGACAGGGCAAGCGATTCCGCGAGAACGTTAGGAAACTCATCCTGCAGCCCGGAGACGTGTTGTTACTGCTCGGTGCAGAAGAGCGCCTGGGTGATATTTCGAGCCGCTTGGGAGTCTTGCCGCTGGCAGACAGGGGGCAACGCGTTATTCAGCGCGAGAAGGCCTGGTGGGCAGTCGGAATTTTTGCTGCGGCAATTACTATCGCGAGTTTCGGCTTCGTCTATTTACCCATCGCGCTGGGCTGTGCGACGGCACTCTATATCTTGTTCAACATCGTCCCGATTCGCGACGTCTATACGTCGATCGAGTGGCCTGTCATTGTTTTGCTGGGTTCCATGATTCCGATCGGTGGCGCGTTGCAGTCTACCGGCGGTACGGCGTTGATCGCTGGCGGAATTATTGATCTTTCAGCCGGGTTCTCGCCGGTCGTTGTTCTCACCTTGCTGATTGTCGTTACGATGACTTTGTCAGATGTGATGAACAATACGGCGACTGCTGTGATAGCCGCGCCTATCGCTATCGAGATCGCATCGCGCCTGGAAGTTAATCCAGACCCGTTTCTGATGGGCGTTGCGGTTGCCGCATCGTGTGCTTTCCTGACGCCTATCGGGCACAAGAACAACACGTTGATTATGGGGCCGGGTGGTTATCGATTCGGTGACTACTGGCGCATGGGATTACCGCTGGAGATCCTGATTATTGTGGTATCTGTTCCGGCAATAACTTTCTTCTGGCCGATGTAATTTTTATGTAAAGCACCTGTCGCTAATTCGCAGAAATCGGTGTCAAAAACTGACAAAAGTCGCTCATTGTCAGGCTTTTTAGTCTTTGCATGAAATTCATAACATATTGAAAAATAACGCATAAAAGAATTATCCGTATTTTGGCACAAGCTTTGCAGCTTTGTTTGTCACTGGTAAATTATACGGAGAGAATCATGACCAGAGCGAAGATCCTGGATTGGACCGATGCGCAGGTGCAGTTGAAGTTTGACGAGCACCGTGACGTTAAGTACCAGGTCTACAGAGACGGCGTGAAGCACTTCCTCGAGATGCGGAGCACAGACGAAGAACCTATCCACACGCTGGAGCTGCCGGACGGTATGAAACTCGACCGGAGCAGTTACGAAGTACTGTTGCGTTACGTTTTGCTGGACGTGGTCGCTGCGTAATCGGCAACGGCTTGCCAGACGCGCAGGAGGTTCTCACCGAGGATCTTCCTGATATCGTCTTCGCTGTAGCCGCGGTCCAGTAAACCCTGAACCAGATTAGGGTAGGTCGAGACATCTTTAAGACCGATTGGCAGCGAATCGCCTACGCCGTCGTAATCGGAGCCAATACCGACGTGATCAACGCTGGTGAGTGCAACGACGTGGTCAAAATGGTCGAGCACGATATCCAGGTTCGCAAACGGCAGCGGGCCATGCTCCTCAGCATAAATTGCCGGGTATTTTTCCCACAAGTCTGACTCGGAAAAATCAGGGTGTTCAGCCGCATAGTGTTCTCCGGCTTCCTTGCGCGCGTCCGCATACAGCCGGGCCTCCTCAGAAACGAAGCTTGATCCGAAGTTGATCTGGATAACACCGCCGTTTTTGGCGAGAGCGACAATCATTTCATCACTCATGTTGCGCTCAAAACCGGGAGTAAAGTGTCGGGCTGACGAATGTGACGCTATAGCCGGCGCATTACTGATTTCCATGATCTGCCAAAACGCGTCGTCTGACACGTGGCTGACATCTACCATGATGCCTAGCCGGTTCATTTCCCTAACGACGTTCGTACCGAACTCACTCAATCCATTCCATTGTCGATTCTCGTCATAGGACGAATCGGAAATGTGATTCGACAAACTGTGTGCAAGCGTGATGTAGCGAATGCCTCGATCAAAGAAGTACTGCAGATTGGCAAGGTCACCCTCGATCGGGGAGCCATTTTCCATGCCGAGCGGCATCGACATGATGCCGGCAGCGAACTGTTCCCGCACATCGGCTGGCGAGCGTGCAATTGCAAACTTGTCAGGCCATTGCTCGGCGAAGCCTTCGACCATATCGATCAGCTTGTCCGCGACTTCCTTCGATCCGCCTTCTGCTTCCAGCTTGGCCGGAGTGTAGATCGACATGAACGGTACATTCAGTCCGCCAGCTACCGCTCGTGGATAGTCAAAGTCGCCGCCGTCAGTGGCTTGCGAGATGTCTGCGGGTGTGTTTTCGAGCCGATAGGGAACATCGATATGGGTGTCGATGATAATACTGGTCCTGGCGATTTCATTGGCATCGGGAGCAGATTTCCCGGTCTTGGTGTCGGCAGGCTGATTGCAGCCTGATATCAAGACGGCGGCCAGGGCAATGCTGAAGAATTTATTGCTCATAATGGGATATTTCGCTGGTCGGAAGGGTCGAAGATTGTAACAATATGCAAAGGATCGCACAGGAGCAATTCGATGAGTGACAACAACCCGCCGACAGACCACGCTTTCGTTGACGAGAACAAGACCGGCAATCCGATTGAGGAAAACCTGAAGTCTGGAACAACCTGGAAGCGGGGCCTGTTCATGCTGATTAGCTGCGTTTTGGCCAGCGTCGCATTTTTTGCCGGATGGGTAATTGTTGTACTTGGTTTTTTCTGGGTGCTGTTTTCTGGCGAGGTTAATCGGCAGATAAAGGAAGCGGGGCAGAGCGTGGCAGCCTACCTTTACAATATTGCTCGCTATCTCACCTTCAACACAGAAGAAAAGCCGTTTCCATTGGGTGGCGAGTGGCCATCTGGCGTCAGCGAGAAAAAGTAACTTAAATCGGCAACTCGCGCTGCGAGGGTTGCCAGTGCGTCAGGTTGATATGCGCGCCTCCTACTCCCAGGCCGCGTACCCAGCGAGCGGCTGCGTCCAGCGTGACCCAGGTGCGTACCTTTCCTTTGCGCGTTTCAGCGGTGATCGGGCCGTTCGGCGTCTTGGCTTCGATGTGAAATCGAGCGCCGCTTGCGATTATGTTGATGTTCTTGATAGCGCCAGCGGCAACCATCGCCTTCAACATGCGTTCATCCATTGGAAGTCCCCGGGAAAAAGTCGTTTTGCTCCGGAATTGTGATGCCAGCGTGATCACAGTGTCGGCGAATTAGCATTTCGACCATATTTGCCACGCTGCGGTGCTCACGGGCCGCGGCTTCTCTCACCGCTTCTTTGATCCCTGGCTCTATGCGCAGGTTCAGTGTGGATACTTTGGTCTTTGCCATGCGCTACATTGTATATAGAATGAGACGGAAATGTAACGCGTTTTGCGATATTTTTGCGTTATGAGACGAGAGATTGACCGAAGGACCGCGTCTCCCTAAGCTGCGCCGATGCGAAGGCACTCCTTGCAATCACCCAACACACTACTGATTCTCATGTCCGTGGCCATGCCGGTCGCGTTTAGTACCTGGAATGCGTTACTTAACAATTTTGTGGTCGAACGGGCCGGGTTTACCGGTGTTGAAATTGGCATTCTGCAAAGTCTGCGTGAAATTCCCGGTTTTCTGGCGTTCACGGTCATTTTCGTTCTGCTCATTATTAAAGAGCAGGCCTTCGCCGTTGTCGCACTTGCGATACTGGGTATCGGTGTCGCGCTGACCGGCATTTTTCCGAGTGCCATTGGGCTGTATTGCACAACATTCCTCATGTCGACCGGCTTCCACTATTTCGAGGTTATGAAACAATCCCTCGCGTTGCAGTGGTTTGAGAAATCAGTCGCACCGCAGGCGTTGGGCAAGCTAATTTCTGTAGGCGCGATAACGTCGCTGGTCGTGTACAGCGTGCTGTGGGGGTTGCTCGAAGTTTTGGATCTGGACTACGCCTGGATATTTTTGCTTGCTGGCGGCGTTTGCTGCGGACTCGCAGTCTTTATGTGGCTGGGTTTCCCGCAGTTCGAGAGTGCCCATGAGCAGACCAGGAAGCTGGTGTTGCGAAAGCGATACTGGCTCTATTATGCGCTGACGTTTTTCTCGGGCGCACGACGTCAGATTTTCATGGTGTTTGCGGCGTTCCTTATGGTCGAGAAGTTTGGCTACTCAGCCTCGCAGGTCGCGTTGTTGTTCTTGATCAATTACGCGTTCAATTGGTTGTTCGCCGAAAAAATCGGCAGTTTAATCGGCCGGATCGGCGAGCGTACTGCGCTGAGCATCGAGTACGCTGGCTTAATCATCGTATTTACGGCCTATGCATTCGTCGAAAATCCGTATGTCGGCGCGGGACTGTATGTCGTTGACCATATGTTTTTCGCATTGGCCATAGCGATGAGCACCTACTTTCAGAAAATCGCCAGCCCGGAGGACATTGCCAGCAGCGCCGGTGTCTCGTTCACGATCAACCACATCGCTGCTGTTGTGGTTCCTGCCACGCTGGGACTGGTTTGGATGGTATCGCCTGCTGCTGTGTTCCTGATCGGTACCGGGTTCGCTGTGTGTTCGTTGCTGCTATCGCAAAATATCCCGACCCGTCCCAAACAGGGAAACGAGGTCATCTGGGGCCGGGTCGAGGCGCCGGCGGAGCTAGGGGTAGAATCAGGCAGGTGAGAACAGAGTGGAACTGGAGTAACGCGTGTTAGAAACCATGCAACTTGAGAGTATCAACGTCGGCAATATTGAGACGGTTACGCATAACGATAAGTCGTTTACTTCCGGCATCTGTAAGTACCCGGTCGTCGAGCCCACTTATCTCGACGAGACGGGTGTTCGTGGGGACGCCGTGGTGGATCTCGATCACCACGGTGGTGTCGACCAGGCGGTATACGCCTATAGCGCCGATGACTACGATTGGTGGGCGAGGGAAACTGGCCGTGATCATCTACCGGGTATCTTCGGTGAAAACCTGACCATTCGTGGTTTCCCCTCCGACATGAACGTCGGTGATCGCTTGTTGATCGGCGAGGTTGTTCTGGAAGCGACCGCGCCGCGTATTCCCTGCAGTACATTCGCTGCAAGGATTCAAGACTCCGGGTTCGGGATGGTGTTTCGGAAAGCGGAGCGTCCCGGGATTTATTTTCGTGTCCTGAATGGTGGCGAAGTGTCAGCTGGCGACGCTGTGATCTTTGTTGCCAATGATTCCAGCAACGTATCTATCCTGGAATTATTTCGATTTAACTATGCATTGCGGCATGAAATTGCTGACCTGCATCGATTTCTTGCGGCGCCGGTGGCGATACGTTTTAGGGCAAAAATCGAAAGTAGACTTGAAGCGATGGGGTTGCCATCAAGTTGACCCGTTTTTCTTGACTGACTCGACGAGTGATATCATAATGATATCACTATGAGAGACTCTAAAGAGAGCAGCAAGGAGAACGACATTGTGAAGCTTGATGAAGAGCGAAAAGCCGCGATGGTGAGTAACTTGCTGGTCGTTCTCTGCAGTGACGAAAGCGCACAGCCGGTATTGAATACCGGCTCACTCTATACCTGATCCGGAATCCTGTATGGCGGCACGAAAATCATTCGCGTTGCGAATCGACTCCAAGACACTGGAGGCGATGCAGCGCTGGGCGAAAGACGATCTGCGCAGTTTGAATGCGCAGATCGAATTCGTAATGCGGGAAGCCCTGCGACAGTCGGGGCGATTACGCGCGTCTGATGCAACAGAGGATACTGACGAGCAGTAGCGGTGTTACTATTTCGACATGCGAACAATTCTTCCATTTGCCGGTGTCATTCTTGCTCTTATCGCTGCTGGCAGTGTTGCCTTCGTCGCCTGGGAACTCACCAAAGAGGCAATCCGTGAAGGTGAGCCAGACGACGAATAATCGCTAACGCTACCTGCGATCGCGGCTGCGACTGTCTGATGATCGACGTTCCGACCTTCCGCTGTTACTGCTTTTACTTTCCTGACCTCGCGATGCGTGTGATTGCGACGGCTGCTGCGGCTGACGTGATTCTGTATGGCGTTGTTGCGGCTGTGAGGGCGCTCGTTGTGTTCTCGTCGGTTCGCTTTGTGTGCGCGTCGGAGCCTGTTGCGTCCTCGTTGGTGCACGTTCCGTGCGAGTCGGAGCTCGCTGATAGGTTTCACGTGAGCGATCTGGAGCTTCCTGGCGACGCGTGTTGTTCGCTTGTGTAGTCGGCTCCTGACGTCGTGTGTCGCGCGTTTGTGTCGTCGGACGCTGTTGCCTGCTATCACGCGATCGAACAGCTACATCGCCACTGCGGTTCTCGAGATTATCCGGCCGATTATGTGCTACTCGCGTTTGCTGCGAGCGCGTGTCACGAGATTGTTGCGATGTTCGATCGTTGCGCTCCCGAAAAGTAATCGGCTCATTACGACGATCCCTGCTGTCGGCACGTTGCGATGCGTGAGCGTCACGTTCGCGAAATGAAATAGGCTCGTACTGACGTTCTTTGTGAGCAGTCCGTTGCGCTGCCTGGTAGTCATTTCTGGCGTAGCCTTCACGTCGAGTGTACGCACGTCGCGTCTCTCTTGGGTGCCAGCGATCCCCATGAGAATAGTGGTTCGCATAAACGTTTGAATGGTTTACGTAGGTGGTGTTGTAAACATTAATAGACGGGCTGCGATACCACCAGTTGTTATAGTACGAGCGGCCGTAGTAAGGATGTCCGTAATAGCTGTGGTGGTAAACGTGGAGACTGTCCGTCATCCAGCCGATTGTGAATGCGGTAGTAACACCCCAGAAATAGCCATGGTTAAAATAATGGCCGGCTGCATACGGGTAGTAGTAGACCGGGTATGAACGCGGATAGTAGTGGTAGACCGGGGCTGGCTGGTAGTAAACGACCTGTTCCGGTTCATAGTAGGGCACATAGATGACGTCTTCTTCGGCGGGCGTAATATAAATTACGTCATCGTCATCACGCGATACGGTCTGGTATTCATCGCTCTTCAGGTTACCAGCGGCATAAGCGCGATCACGAAATTCTTCAACTGCGTCGACAACGTCAGTCTGTTGCACGACCACGGCTTCGCCCAGACGCAGCGTCCAGTCAAGGTCATCGTTTAGCAGCTCTACGACTTCGGGGTAGTTGAGCAGAGCAACAATTGAATCATCCCAATCATCGTTCGGCTTCAGTGTTGGATCGGATTCCAGCGCTTCCAGAAAGCGAGCCGCCTCGACGACTTGCAGAGGGTACGCCGCTGCAGGCAGGACGATAGCTAACAGGTCATCCGGATACAGTGCGATCGGACCCACCAAATCCTGCAATTCAGCCTGCGACAGACGCGGAATGCCATCTTCGCCAACGGACGCTGTGTCAGCTTGCGATTCATAGCTTCCGATGACCTTTCCAGAGTCATCAACGGGCACCTGCGCCAGTGAAACGGCGGGTAACAGCATTAACAGGGCTATTCTTGTCTGAGCTTTCATATGGCCTCCGGGTCCATTTACGGGCGGACCTGCCTACATTGGAGCCAATAATAGCGGGCGCTAGCTGAACGGCCCCTTAACCGACCGGAAAATATGCCAATATTCTAGTCGTCACCGCCATGCCAGGCGAGAAACTTCCAACCATCCTCAGTTCTGACGAGGATATCCGTATAACGGCCATTGCTCATTTCAATATCGCCGTCTTTTGGCTGGAACGCGCTGCGATACAGGTAGTGCGCGACGGCTACATCGTCATGAACGATAATTGAGAGCGGGTAAAGTTCATGAGCAATCATCTTGCCGGTTTGCTCACCAAACCGATCCCACATTTTTGTTGAAGCTTTATCGCGGGGCGCCGGTGATTCTTTTCCCCAGCCTGCAAAGTCATCTGTCAGCAGTCGATCGGGCCATTTTCGGTCACCTTTCTCGTCAGCATTCCACTCTTCTTCGATCACGGACCAGACATCCGCCGGATCATCTGTAGTTTCCTGTGCAAACGTAGACGAATAACCGAACAGCAAAACACTTGTTAGAACGAGCTTGAGCACTTCGTTGGTTTTCATTGCTTGACCCCCAATAGTGAATCCAAATAACCCAGATGCGAGTCTAATCACATTAAACAAGGACGACAAACGATCACTCGCCCTTGTTGGATGAAATTAAGGTAATCAACTTTGAGATCGACTCCGCTGACAAAGTTTCCGAATCATCATAGTGATAAATGTCGAGCAGGTCGGCCTGTGATAAATATGCAGGATGGTGGGCCTCGATGATGGTCGCGTACTCGAAGACCTGATCGCCTCTGGCAAGTAACAGCTGATAGATATGCAGGGCTAAAGTACAGCCGCCGTCGAGTTTCATCAGCAGACCGATTTCGGAGGCAGGATATTCAATGTCGAACGAACCGATGTGCAACGTCTGTTTGTGAATAGCCCAACCGTTAGCTTTGAAGACTTCACCAAGAGAGTTTCCGGCGAGCACGTGCGCGTGCTCCGGGCTGTAGCTTGTGTCCGGTTGATCCGTGAAACGGACGACTGCGCAGGTGCGGCAAATCCGCTCGCCGTCCCCCACGCTGTAAAGGCTGGATCTTCGCAGACCAGCTTCGCTGGCCAACACGTCAATGCCGTAGCTGCCAAATCGCTGCTCAATGCGTTCGCTGTTAAGTAGAACCGTTTCCGTCGCAGAGGCGCTGAGTGCAGCAGCCAGAACCGCTGGTGTTAATTTGCGGCCGTGGCCAATATTTTCGAAATAATCCAACAATCCTGAATCCTTTTCGGTTCTTCCGGCATCTACTGAGGAGCGCATCCTACACAGAGGTGAATTTTACATGCGAAAAGTGATTACTTTCAGCCTAATTGCGATTTTATCGGTCGCGATGTCCGTTCCTGTGCAAGCCATGACCTGGGTCGAAAAGAGTAACGAACATGCACAAGTCGTACTGGATGTTCTTGCAAAGCTCAGTCCAGAGGGTGCCGGGCAACTTGGAGTCGACGGTCTCGATGAAGAGATATCGGATTTAGGGCCCGGTATTAATGAGCGTTCGAAAAAGATGTCACAGCTTGTACTCGCGGAGTTGCAACGACGACTCGCAGATGAATCAGATAGCAAAGTAAGGCAGGACCTGGGGATTCTTATCAAGGTGATTGAAGACGGAATTCGAACGTCTGATCTGAACTACGAGCAAATGTTGCCGTACTACAACATCAACCAGACGGTGTTTTTTGGTATTCGCGGCATTATTGATCCGCAGAACTCCCGTGATCGCTATCCAGCGGCCATTGCCCGGCTCGAAAAATATGCCGGAATATCCGACGGCCATACACCGTTTACAGAGTTGGCCAAGGCCCGCACGGTGGAACGATTTGATGTGGAAGGTCTGGTTGGCCCTTATCGCGGTGAAGTAGAGCAGGACCTGGAACGCGCTGAGACCATGATCACCGGTATCGAGGAGCTTCTGGCTGAAACCGACTTGCAGGGCTGGGAAGACAGCTATGCAACTCTCGCCGGGCAGATGCGCGATTACAATAACTGGGTTCGCGCCGAGATATTGCCCAGAGCCCGGGATGACTATCGACTTCCGCTAGATCTTTACGAGGACGCACTGCGGCAGTGGGGCGTTGATGCGTCGCCGCTGGACCTTATCGAACAGGCCACAAAGGGCTATATGGATATCCGCGGTGAAATGGAAGCGTTGGCACCATTGATTGCGGCCGAGAAGGGTTACGAGACCAATGATTATCGCGAAGTAATCGGGCTCCTGAAACGGGACGGCCCCATCGACGGCGATAAAATGCTGGACCACTACAATGCGGTCCTGCGCGATATTGAAGAGATCATTGTGCGTGAAAAGCTGGTTTCCCTGCCGGATCGGGATGCCGGAATTCGTATCGCTTCCGCGGCCGAAACAGCTGCAATGCCGGCGCCACACTTGCAGCCACCGCGTTTGATTGGAAACACTGGCGAGTACCCGTTCTTTGTCATTCCACTGTTAACGCAAAATGAAGATGGCAGTTGGACGCAAACGGATGACACCTATGAAGCGGGCGCCTGGACACTAACAGCGCACGAAGCTCGTCCCGGTCACGAGATGCAGTTTTCCAGCATCGTTGAGTCCGGCGTTTCGATAACGCGTGCGGTTTTTGCATTCAACAGTGTCAATGTCGAAGGCTGGGGTTTGTATGCGGAAGCAATTGTTCGACCTTATCTGCCGCTTGAAGGACAGATGATCAGTTTGCAGTACCGCCTGATGCGCGCAGCTCGCATGTTCCTTGATCCGATGTTGAATCTTGGGCTTATCACGCCGGAGGAGGCCAAGAGCCTCATCATGAACGATGTTGCGATCGGTGAGTCCTGGGCACAAAACGAAGTTGAACGTTATACCTACCGTATGCCAGGCCAGGCGACCGCGTATTACTACGGCTACAGCAAAATGCAGTCACTGCGCGCGCAGACCGAGTTGAAGCTTCGCGACGATTTCAATCAGCTGGCATTTCATGACTTTATTCTGGATCAAGGTATGTTGCCGCCGCACCTTCTCAAGGATGCGGTCATGAATGAATTCGTACCGAGCCAGACTCACTGACAAGAGGCTATACTCCGGTTTCCCGCACATCTGAGGGGAGCCGGAGTGTCCCATAACATTGTCTGTTACCGATGCGGCGAATCACTTGCCGCATTGTCGTTGCCGCTGTCGCGGCGAGACCAGTGCCCGAAGTGCAGCGCTGACGTACATGTGTGCAAGATGTGCAGCCACTTCGATACACGTGTGACGCGTCAATGCCGCGAAGACGGTGCTGAGGATGTCACGGAAAAAGAGCGGCCCAATTTCTGCGACTGGTTTGTGCCACGCGGTGATGCGTTCGATCCTGATCGAAAGTCGGCGGCCGATTCGGCCCAGGCAGCTCTTGATGCTTTGTTTGGCGGACCTGATGAAAATTGATCGCTGTTCAACTGCATGAACGACAAGGCACTTGTGGTCTTGTCGGGCGGTCAGGATTCGACAACCTGTCTGTATTGGGCGATCGACAGATTCGGCCGCGAGAATGTATCCAGCGTAACGTTCGACTACGGGCAACGACATCGAATCGAGCTCACCTCTGCAGCCGAAATCGCCGATTTCGCAGGAGTGCCAAACGTCATCTTGCCGATCGATACCTTCGCCGCGCTGGGTGGCGATGCGCTGACAGCCACGGACATTGCCGTGGAATTGGCGCCCGATGAAGAGACCGGCTTGCCGAACACGTTTGTCCCCGGCCGCAATTTGATATTTCTGACCTTTGCCGCCGCATTCGCATATCAACGCAAGATTGCTCACCTTGTCACTGGTGTGGCGCAAACCGATTACAGCGGTTATCCGGATTGTCGTGAAGATACGATGAATTCGTTACAGACAGCCATACAGCAGGGCATGGAGTCGGAAATTCAGATTCACACACCGCTGATGCATCTTTCCAAGAAAGAAACGGTTGAGCTCGCACGTGAGCTCGGTGCGTTACCGGCCATGGCAATGACGCATACCTGCTATAACGGCGAACGTCCGCCGTGCGGCCATTGTGCTGCCTGCGAGTTGCGCGCTAAAGGATTTGCCGAGGCGGGCGTGGTCGATCCATTGCTACTCTGACGATGACATATTCGGTCAATGAAATTTATTACACGCTGCAAGGTGAGGGCGCTCATACAGGGCGTCCTGCTGTCTTTCTGCGTTTCTCGGGATGTAATTTGTGGTCGGGGCGCGAAGCACACCGTGAACAGGCAATCTGCCGGTTTTGTGATACCGAGTTTGTCGGTATTGGTGGTCCTGGTGGCGGCAAGTTTGAGTCAGCAGAAGAACTCGCTGCCGCTGTTGCTGAATGCTGGGGCGTGATGCACGCCGATGTGCATCCATACGTGGTGTGCACCGGTGGAGAACCACTGCTGCAATTGGATGAATCGGCGATTGCTGCTTTGCACAATGCCGGATTTGAAATCGGTGTTGAGAGCAATGGCACTATTGAGGCACCAGACGGGATTGACTGGCTTTGCATTAGCCCGAAGGGCAGTGCGACCCTGGCACAGTTTTCGGGCGACGAATTGAAGCTGGTGTACCCGCAGCTTGAAAAAAGTGCACAACCCTGTGAATTCGAGCATCTGTCATTTCAGCATTTCTTCCTGCAGCCGCTGGACAGTCCTGAACGTGATGAAAATACGCGTCTGGCCATAGATTATTGCAAGCAGAATCCGCACTGGAAGCTGAGCGTGCAAACACACAAATACCTGGGGTTGGATTGAATATGGATGACCGCGCTGGAAGCGCTGTTTTCGCACTCTTGATTGGGTTGCTGGTCGTTTACCTGTCGTTCCAGTGGGTAACGAACCCTGAGGGGCGCGAAGAACGGTCTATGGAGATCGCCGTGGTCGAGTCGTCTCGTGCGTTGATCGCGACGGTGATTGAGGCAGAAACTCTCGAGATTGTTGACCCGGTTTCTCCGAACCGAAAAGTCGGCAAGG
>CAYWBZ010000012.1:16753-23371 GCA_964456535.1 uncultured Woeseiaceae bacterium
GCAGAAACTCTCGAGATTGTTGACCCGGTTTCTCCGAACCGAAAAGTCGGCAAGGTGTACATCTACCCCGAAGGTGAAGGCTGGGCTGTTTCCGGTTATTACCGCCGGGACGAAGTTGATCGCTGGCATCCCTACCTGATGCTGCTGCGAGCCGATCACAGCCTGATTTCCCTGAAGCTGCAGGACTCCAGTCCGCAGCTGCTCAAGCGAGCCGAGTCAGACCCGTTGCTCGAGATCAGCCCTTAGAACGTTGCAACCCATCCGATAGCGACCAGCAGTGCGCAGGCGTAGCCAAGGCCCAGAATGATGAGTGTGGGGTCCAGATCCAGTTTTTGTTCGTCGTAAGTCATTTTCTTAAGTCTCGTGATGTGTTTGGTGAGACTGAATCTTCGACGATAGGGCGCTTCACTACCTGACCATGCCCTGATCCTTTAGTGACCTTTTCATGATGAAGTGCTGATTTGGCTCTGTAGCTCGGCTTCTTTGATCTCTTCACGCCATTCAAAGACGTTGAGCTCGATGAATATGAACGCGACCAGCCACAAGAAAGCGTCCCAGAAGTCGACGAAATCACCCTTGATGCCCCAATAAATCGCTGCCAGTAGAAGGGTAGAATACAAAACGAACTTGCTTACCTGGCTAAAGCGGAGCATAGCGCCCTCGAAGCGGTTGCGTTCCTGCAGCCAGACATCGATTTCAAGTACCACGACGACGAGCAGCCATACGGCGGAGTTAATGACGTCAACCCAGGCGAGATAATGGATGTCCTTAAGCCCGGCTGCATCCACAGCCGCGGGCATACCTTCAAAGCGGAGATAAGCCCCGGCATCGGAGAAGCTGCTGCAATTTGCCACTGTGATTTGAGTATATTCATCAAAATCTACCGCATACGACCAACCGTCATCCAGTAATGCGCACAGATCCGATACTCCACTTAACGGTGTCGCTGAATAGACAAATGCCAAATTGACGACGTAGCCGTAGAAGGCGTAAACGATAAAGCTGTAGCAAAGTACGCGGACAGCCTGGAGGGTAATGGTTACGGTCGGGCTGTAGTGGTGGTCTTCGAGGACGTAGGTCTCGAGCTCGAACATCAATAAGAGAACAACCCAGGCGACCGTATCGATAGTTGCCGCGTAGGCGTCGATAAGACTGGAAAGAGCGACACCATTCGGGAATTGCAACGCTGCCGCGACCACCTCCTCGCTCCAGAACAGGTATGCGTCGAATGCCAGCAGTGCATAGACGGTGTACTTAAATAGCTGAAACAGTCGGCTCGCATTGATGCCCAAGTATTGGCTCCCACTCTCTGATCGAGCGATTCTATGATTGAACGGCGATCAATGGCAATGCTTTGCAATCAGACAGCGAGATCCGCTTCAACTGCCGTTTCTGTTTCAACGCCCGCGTAGTACACCCAGACATTTTCCTCACCGCTGAGTAATTCGATGTATTTGGGATGCACAAATATGTTCTCGCGACCGGACTTCACTTCTCGGAGAATGCCAAGTTCGCATAATTGCTTTAAATACACGGACGCGGTCTGGCGTTTTGCAATGCCGTTATCGACCAGATTGCCGATACGGCAATAGGGTTGTTTGAAGAGCAGTTCAACGAGTTCCCACGTGTAGATTTTCGGCAGTTGTTTTTGCACGAATTGCCCTGTGTGCTCCATCAGCTCCCGAATCGACTTGATCTTGTCGGTCGTCCAGGTGCAGGTTTCCTCAACGCCATCGAGGATAAAGAGGATCCAGGGTGTCCAGTCCTGCTCTTTGGTCACTCCTGATAACAAGCGGTAGTAGTCCGCCTTGTTTTGAATGATGTACCGGCTCAGGTAAAGGATCGGGGAATCGAGCAGGCCATGCTCAACCAGGAACAGGATATTCAGGATTCGACCTGTCCGTCCGTTTCCATCTTCGAATGGGTGGATCGCTTCAAATTGATAGTGCTGAACCGCCATTCTTACCAGAGGGTCGATTTCGGTATTGCGGTGCATGAACTCAGCCCAGTTGTTGAGTTTCTCGATCAGCAGCTGCTGGCCGACCGGCGGGGTGTAAATGGTTTCACCGGACACTCGATTCTTAAGCGTTGTTCCAGATTTTGCACGAATATCAAGCTCTAATCCTTTGATAGTGCTACATATTTGGATCGCCATATCCGTGGACAGCATACGTCGCTGTACCATCTTTGTGCCTTCATACAACGCCGTTCTGTAGCGCAGAGCTTCTTTTGTTGCAGCGTCTGCACGGTCTTCGGCGATATCGGCAAATTCGAAGAGTTTGTCGGTCGTAGTGACGATATTCTCGATTTCCGAACTGGCACGGGCCTCGAGTAACGGCAATGCGTTCACCAGAACGGCCGAATTCGGAATTAATTCAGCGGCCTGCTTGAGCTCTGCAAGCGCAACCCTGGAATTAATACAACGTTTCAGTATCTGCGTAGTTTCGATCTGGTCGGCCGGAGGTGGCAACGGAGGCAGGTTGTTATAGGGTACTTCCGGATTAAAATCAGTCACTTAGCTATCCTCAGCGCGGGTAAGACGGGAAACCTGTCGATTTGATCGACAGGAATTCATGATATGTCGATTAATAGCGGGTTTATCGACATATCGCTGTTATGTGTCGATTGAATCGACTTGTTCCAGCAATGTGTCGATTAAAAGCCGTTTTTTCGACATATCGCTGTTATGTGTCGATTGAATCGACGTGCTTCAGTGATATGTCGATATTCCACTAAAATTTCGACAGGTTTGGAGTATATGTCGATTTCATCGACACGATTGTGACTTGTGTCGAAAAAATGGAGAATTTCGACATGTGCCGCGAAATGGAGACATCGTGACAGTTCCGTGAAGGGGGCTTAAGCTTAATGCAGGGTACTGAGTTGGAGGCAGCCGGATGAAACGAGAACTCGTCATTTCCGTATTAAGCATGGCGTTGATCAGTGGCTGCGGTAGCGGGGACGCCGATTTGCCTGTTCTAATCGGCCCAGCCCCGGTCGTGACAGCGCCAACGATCACCACCCAGGCGGTCTTCGCCAACCTTTCCTTTACACAGCCAGTGGCCCTTATGCAGGCTCCAGCTGATTCAACACGTTGGTTCGTTGTCGAAAAGGCCGGCTTGGTCCGCGTTTTCGCTAATGATCAGAATACGGCCTCGGCCAGCATTTTTCTTGATATCCGTGGCCTGGTTAATGCAACTGGCGAGGGTGGTTTGCTTGGACTGGCCTTTCACCCGAATTTCCCTGTCACCCCTGAGGCATTCGTTTCTTACACTCGAAGTGGGGCGCCGCTGGTTTCTTACGTCTCGCGATTCCTCAGCACTGATTCTGGCCAGACACTCAATGCAGCCACTGAGGAAGTGATCCTGACCGTCGATCAGCCCGCTACCAATCACAATGGTGGCAATGTGTCTTTCGGGCCCGATGGTTTCCTGTATGCGGGTTTCGGCGATGGTGGCGGCAGCGGTGATCCGGATGGCAACGGGCAGGATACCAGCACACTGATGGGCGCGATCGTACGCCTGGATGTCGAAGGAGGCTCACCATATGGAATTCCCGCCGGAAACCCGTTTGAGGCAAACGCGGTATGTACGGGTGGGACCGGAGTCGATGATTGTCCGGAAATTTTCGCATGGGGATTGCGAAATCCGTGGCGCTTTAACTTCGATACGGTGACTTCAAAACTCTGGACAGGCGACGTTGGACAAGGTGATTGGGAAGAGGTGGACGTCATCACAGCGGGCGGAAATTACGGTTGGAACGTTCGTGAGGGCGCGCACTGCTTTAACCCCAGTAGTGGCTGCGCAAACACCTTTATTGAGCCAGTTTCAGAGTACGATCACGGGCTCGGCGGCTCAATAACCGGTGGTCTTGTTTATCGAGGAACCACGATTTCCGAGCTTGCCGGCTGGTACCTGTTTGGTGATTTTACGTCCGGTCGATTGTTCGGAATTCCAGAGGATAGTGCGGCCGGCATCGTACCTGAGATTTTCGCTGAAACCGGACTGCAGATCGTCAGCTTTGGTCAGGGCACTGATGGGGAAATCTACGTCCTGAACTTTGTAGGTACTATTCACCAGGTCGTAGACGCGCCATAGAATAAGGTTTGCGATAGAATTCGCTGTTAGTTCTCATGCGTAAGCAAAAGGGTGTGTCGTGGCAGTTAAAAGTGATATCGAAATCGCACAGGCGGCGAATATTCGTCCGATCCAGGAAATAGCGGAAAAACTTGAAATTCCGACAGACGCGTTGATTCCATATGGTCACGACAAGGCCAAGATCAGCGCAGACTTCATTAACGCCATTGGCAAGAAGAAAGACGGTAAGTTGATTCTTGTCACCGCAGTGTCGCCGACACCGGCAGGAGAGGGCAAAACGACCACGACAGTCGGCCTGGGTGATGGGCTGAACCTCATCGGCAAGAAAGCCGTGATGTGTCTTCGCGAACCCAGTCTCGGTCCGTGTTTTGGCATGAAAGGTGGTGCTGCCGGTGGTGGCTACGCACAGGTCGTGCCGATGACGGATATCAACCTGCATTTCACCGGCGATTTTCACGCGATTGGCGCGGCAAATAATCTGCTGGCGGCGCTTATTGATAATCACATGCACTGGGAAAACCAGCTGAACATCGACCCACGCCGCGTTACCTGGCGTCGAGTGGTCGATATGAATGACCGCGCCTTGCGTACCGTTACCTCCGGACTGGGTGGTTACCACAACGGCGTGGTCCGTGAAGCTGGATTCGATATCACTGTAGCGTCGGAAATTATGGCGATTTTTTGTCTTGCCACCGATCTTGCGGATCTCGAAACGCGACTCGGAAATATTGTGCTTGGCTACACTCGTGATGATCAGCCAGTCACAGTTCGTGAATTGAATGCGCACGGCGCAATGACGGCCTTATTGCGTGACGCGTTTCAGCCGAATATCGTGCAGACGATGGAGAACAATCCGGCGTTTATGCATGGTGGGCCCTTTGCGAATATCGCGCACGGCTGTAACTCGGTTATAGCGACCAGGACAGCAATGAAACTTGCTGATTACGTCGTAACAGAGGCCGGATTTGGTGCAGACCTCGGTGCTGAGAAATTCTTTAATATCAAGTGTCGTAAAGCCGGGTTGTCACCGGATGCTGTGGTTCTCGTTGCGACGATCAAGGCACTGAAAATGCAAGGCGGTGTCGCCAAGGGAGACCTCGGCACTGAAAACGTTGCTGCTCTTCAGGATGGCTGCAAGAACCTTGAACGGCATATCCGAAACCTAGGCAAGTTCGGTGTGCCTGTGGTGGTAGCTATAAATCATTACACCGCCGACACCGATGCCGAAGTTAAAGTTGTCGAAGACTTCTGCAAGAAATTCAAGGTTAGGGCAATCAAGTGCACGCATTGGGCTGATGGCGGTAAGGGTACGCTGGAGATGGCGGAGCACGTCGTTGAGCTCTGTGACAGTGGTGCAGCGCAGTTTCGGACTCTCTACGATGATGACACGCCGTTGTGGGATAAGGCGGCAACTATTGCGCGAGAAATCTACGGCGCCGACGATATTATCGCCGACAAGAAAGTCCGTGATCAGTTTGCGAAGTTCGAGCGGGAAGGGTATTCGAAGTACCCGATATGTATGGCAAAAACGCAGTACAGCTTCTCGACGGATCCGAATTTACTCGGTGCCCCATCGGGGCACGTAGTGCCGATTCGCGAGATACGTCTCGCTGCCGGTGCGGAGTTCGTGGTTGTTGTTTGCGGGGCGATCATGACCATGCCGGGATTACCGCGGGTCCCAGCTGCGAATGCTATTCGGGTTAATGAAGACGGACGAATTGAGGGACTATTTTAGCGGTTGGCAACGGCGCTCATGAGTCAGACTCCACCAATTGATGGCTGTCTGACGCGCTTGGCTCGCATCCGTAGACGGCTTTTAGCTGCTCGATAACCTTGCGGGTTTCTGGCGAGAAGGGTGCTTTTCCCTCGAAAGAGCGCAATACGATGTAATAATTACTGTGCAAGTGAACAAATAGAGTCTAAAGTTCTACTGATTCGGAAATACCAAATACGTGCCTGATGTCTCAAGGGGAACAGGCAGGATGCCGACAGAAGAAGAACTTCAAGGCGGGTTCAATCTGGGAGAATGGGAGGTTCTGCCGGATCAGGGCGTAATTCGTTGTGCTGACACCGAAGTAAAGCCCGAGCCACAAACGTGGCGTGTACTAATGGTGCTCGCAAAATACGACGGTAAGCTCGTCACTAAAGACACTTTGGTCGATGAGGTTTGGGACGGACGCGCGGTAGCCGACGACCCAATAAATAGAGCGATCCGCGAAGTTCGAAAAAGCCTGGGTGATTCTGCCCATAACCCCACTTTCGTTGAGACATTGCACAAGCGTGGTTACCGGTTGCTCATGCCGGTGGAATTGCACAAGCCCCAGGAGAATGATCCGGTAATTGTCGAGCCTGGACCTGGCCCTCGTTTATGGAAATTCGCCGCGATAATTCTGGTGCTCGGTATTGTCGCCTACATAGTCTGGTCACCGCCCCCTCCGGATCGATCAATCGCTGTCATGCCGTTTCAAAATCTGAGTGGGCAGCAAAGTGACGAGTATGTGGTCTCCGGATTCAAAGTCGT
>CAYWBZ010000013.1:0-14820 GCA_964456535.1 uncultured Woeseiaceae bacterium
ATACGCCAATGACTTCTCCACGACCCACAGTCGAATTCATTGGCGTATCAGCCGCATCTCGTCCGTCGGTCACGTATTTCGTCTAACCGTTGAGCATTGAACAGGTGTTGGTCCGGGATAGCCGGCGCTGGTGACTGTGGGTCGTGGAGCCGGCGTCGGCTATCCCGGACCAACGCCGGATTAAGAACCCCGTTAGCGCGTCAGGTTTTGCAATCGCTCGAGATATTTTTGTTCGTCGGGTGCGCTATTTTGACTCTGCGCTTCCCACAGAGTTTCCGCAAGGCAATCAATCATTTGATGCTCGGCATCGTGTGCGTCGCCAGTTTTGGCCGTTAACGCTGAGAAAACGCCACTGATGCCGGGTGGGCGGTTAGTGGCTACCTGTTCGCGGATACCCAGATGCAGACCCATATGCAGGAAGGGGTTGGTCTTCCCACCATCGGGTGAATAGTCTTTGTCGAGTTCTTCGCTTGTGACGTCATCGTGATATTCGGGGTGCCATTCGACGACGGTAGCAATTTGTGACTCCAGCGGCGTCAGGGGCGTTTTATCGCATAGTTTCTTCCAGGCGTCCGCGTACATCTTTCGTAGTTCATTTCTGTCTTGTCCAAAAATCATGCAAACACCTTCTTCTTATACTCGCACCATTCAACGATCGAACACTCGCTGCAAAGTGGTGTGCGTGCCTTGCAGACGTATCGCCCGTGCAAGATCAACCAATGATGCGCGTCGTGCTTGAATTCATCGGGAGTCAATTTAGTCAGTCGCTTTTCAACCTCGAGTGGTGTCTTACCTTTGGCGAGACCGGTTCGATTTGAAACGCGAAAGATATGGGTGTCGACGGCAATGGTTGGTTCACCGAACGCTGTATTAAGGATTACGTTGGCAGTTTTTCGGCCAACTCCGGCAAGTGCTTCAAGCTCCGCGCGTGTGCGTGGCACTGTACTGTCATGTTCTTCGATCAGCATGCGGCAGGTCTTGATTATGTTTTCGGCCTTGCTATTGAAAAGTCCGATGGTCCGGATGTACGGCTTTAGCCCGTTGACGCCAAGGGCAAGTATCGACTCCGGCGTGCGAGCAATCGGATACAGTTTATCAGTCGCCTTGTTGACGCTAATGTCGGTTGCCTGTGCTGACAGGATGACGGCGATAAGTAGTTCAAACGGGGTCTTGTAATTGAGCTCCGTTGTCGGCGCAGGCATGCGTGCACGCAAAGTACTGTAGATGGCGGTGCGTTTTTCGGTATTCACTGCGAACTTCTATCGGTTAAGGGTTCTGGCGCGACGTGGCAAATCAGTTTGGATATCTTTGCGCCGCCTGTCGATTGCGTTCTTGGCCGCGATAGCCAGCGCAAGGCTAAAGAAAGCGCCGGGCGGCATGACCAGCAATAACCAGCCGTTCTCGGCCAGCACAATGCCACGTACCGGCTCGCCACCAAACAGCATATCCATGCGCGAAAACAGTGACCCCTGCCCGAACAGTTCGCGGAAGGCGCCTATCGTCATCAGCAGCAGCGCAAAGCCGCTGCCCATCACCAGGCCGTCAATGATGCTCGAGCCGACGGGGTTTCGAGATGCGAAAACTTCAGCGCGCGCAACGATCGCACAGTTTGTAACAATAAGAGGAATGAAAATACCGAGCGATCGATCGAGATCCGGAAACCACGCTTTGAAGATGAGTTCAGTGCATGTAACCAGGCTTGCGATGATCAGGACGTAGATTGGCACTCGTATCTCGGGTTGGATCCAGCGGCGCGTTGCGGATACCAGTGCATTGGAAGCTGTCAAAACAGCCAGGGTCGCGATGCCCAGCCCAAGGCCGTTGACGAAGGTTGCCGTTACCGCCAGTAACGGACACAGGCCTAATAGCTGAACCAGACCTGGGTTATCTCGCCAGAGTCCGGATTTAAAGCGCTCAAGCAGCCCAACCGACATTATTCAGTCTCCTCTGGCGCGCTATCTTGGTTTTCAGCCGTTGCTGCGAATATGGCGACGCGATTGGCGTTAAAATAGCTTAGCGTTTCTTTAGTGGCCCTGATAATAGCCCGAGGAGATACGGACGCGCCGGTCAATTGATCAAAGTCACCGCCATCGCCCTTGATCGCCCATTGCCGAGGCAGCGGGTCCTGCAGGGAATGGCCATCGAACTGCAGCACCCAGTCGGATTTCGTCGTCTCGATTCTGTCACCGAGACCTGGCGTTTCACGATGCTCCAAGACTCGGACACCGGTTACGGCGCCGTCCATCGCCACCCCGATGAGTAATCTAATGGGTCCGGCATAGCCATCTCTTGCAGACACGACGAATAGTGCCGCAACAGGTTCAACGCCGGCGTAGACCCTGTAGATTATCGCCGCGTCGGATCCTGGAAGTTCGTGTGGTGGCGGAATCATGATCATCGACTCAGTCACCGAACTGTCAAAAAATAGCCCCGCAAGCGCGGGCTGCAAGCTACGCTCTAGCCATTCCTTTTTGTTGGTCTCAATTCGCTCAGCGGTGAGTTGCCAGGTGAATGCCACCAGCGAGGTACAAAATGCGGCGACGATGGCCAGCGTTACAGCACTTTTCCAAATGGGCTTATCAGCCATCGGCGTCTCCGCTGTACGCAGCATTCTTATGGCCGATGATGTGTGGTCGGGTCAGATAGTCGATCGTTGGGACTGCCATATTCATTAACAGTACGGCGAAAGCAACGCCGTCAGCATAACTGCCCCAACGGCGAATGCAGTAGATCAGGAAGCCGATGCCCAGACCGTATATCAATCGGCCTTTGGGGCTGGTGGCAGCTGAGACCGGGTCCGTTGCTATGAAAAAAGCACAGAGAATTGTCGCGCCACTGAAAAGATGAAATCCGGGACTTGCGTGTGAGCCTGGCTCGATCATGTACATGATGGTCGCTGGAACGAGCAGGCCGAGTCCGACACCGACCGGGATTTGCCAGCGAATTATTTTCTTGATCAGTAGCCAAAAGCCACCGAAAGCGAGGAAGTTGCCGATCCATTCCCAGCCACGACCGCCAAAATCACCCATAACCGGTATTGCACGAATCTCTGCAACTGTTCGGGCGTTGTTCAATCCGGACTTCATTACATCCAGAGGTGTTGCCCGGCTTATTGCATCAAACAGGATTCCATCGGGCAGTGATCCGGTCAGCGTGAACTGCAGCGTTTGCAGAACCGTAAGGTGCTGGTAGTCAAGGTCACCCATGCGTGGTGCGATCCAGAGATTCATATGCATCGGGAATGCGATCAGTATGACGACATAGCCTGCCATGGCCGGGTTGAAAATATTAAAGCCGAGTCCGCCATACAAATGCTTCGCGACGACTACTGCAAACAGCGCGCCGGTAGCGGTCACCCACCATGGCGTAAGAGACGGCAACGCGAACGCGAGTAGCGCTGCCGTCACCAAAGCACTGTAGTCCGTCAGTCCGGTTTCAGATTTTCGACTACGCAGATTGAGCATTAAGATTTCGCCGCCGGCGGCAAATACCGCAGCGACCAGCAGGTTCAGGATAAAACCGGGACCAAAAAACCAGACATGCGCTATTGCCGCCGGCACGAGCGCCGCGAGTACTTGCAGCATCAATGACGAGACACTGACTTCAGGCGCAAGGAACGGTGCTTCGCGGCGCATGAATTCCACTATTCGTCGTCCTTGTTTTCAAGTTTGCGTTTCAGAATTTCCGCTATGGCCGATGGCCCGGCCTTTTTTGCGGATGCCTTTTGTTGTGCGAGCTCAAGATCTCTTTCTGCTTGCTCGCGCTCCAGTCGATCACTACGAGCCTCAAATCGCTGACGGGCGCGAGCTGCCCGCGCTTTCTCATCGGCAAGTTCTCTGATTCTGCCTTTGGCGACGCGAAAATCGGCGGTCAGTGGAATGTGGCTCGGGCAAACAAGATCGCAACAGCCGCATTCGATGCAATCCATCAGGCCGAAATCACGCATTTTTTCCTCATCATCGGCACAGGCGTACCAGTACAGCTGCTGTGGCAACAGCTGCACGGGACAGACTGCTGCGCAATCTCCGCAACGTATGCAGGGTAAGGCGGGACCAGGAGAAGGTGTCTCGGAAGAGACCAGGACGCAGTTGGTTGCCTTGACCAGCGGGACTCTGTCGGTGGTGACAGATTTGCCGGTCATTGGTCCACCGATTATCAGCTGCTTAGCGCTATCGGTGTAGCCGCCCGCCATTTCAATAATGTCGCTGAGCGTAGTGCCGATTCGTGCGCGCACATTGACGGGACTCGCGACGCCGTCGCCGGTAATGGTTGTCACACGAGAAATAAGAGGTTCGTTATCGACAATCCAGTCGTGGATCGCTGCAGCCGTACCGACGTTTTGAACCAGGCAGCCAACATCCGAGGGCAGGCCACCACTGGGTACTTCGCGATTTGTAACAAGTTGCACCAGCTGGTCTTCGCCGCCTGACGGATAGATAGTCGGCACCTGCTTGATGACAATTCTGTCATCGTTGATTTCCCCGAGTACCACGCCAAGGGCTCGTATGGCATCGGGCTTGTCGCTTTCGACTGCTATAAAACACGCGTCGATCTGTAACGCGTGCATGAGAATCTGTGCGCCGCTGATGATCTCTCCCGCACGCTCGCGCATTAAGAGATCGTCGCAACTGATATAGGACTCACACTCGACGCCATTGAGTAACAGGTGGTCGATCTTGCAGGTTCGCGCCTGCATGAGCTTTTGCGCTGTCGGAAAAACGGCACCACCCAGGCCAACGATACCGCCCTGCAGGATTCTTGTGAGCAGATCCTCCGCCGCCAGCGTTGTGAAATTGGCGGGTGATTCAACTCGTTGAACGGCTTCGTCCCGGCCGTCGCATTCGATGACGATACACGGTGCGTTTTCACCGAACCGCCGCGATACCGGCCATGGCTCGATCGCAATGATCTCGCCCGATGACGGCGCGTGTACCGGTGCGCCGAGCGTGCCGTCAGATTCTGCAATCAACTGACCCTTCAATACTCGCTCCCCGATACCGACTACGGGCTGCGACGGGTCGCCAACGTGTTGTGTGATCGGCAAAACCAGCTGCGGTGGCACTGGCACTTCAACGATCGGCCGGCTGGTCGATGCGGTCTTGTGCCCCGGCAGCCGCAGGCCGCCATGCAAGGTGCCCAGATCATAAGTAGGCGCACTCATGTCAGCGGTTTCATGCTAATGCAATCCACAGGGCAGGGCGCGACACAAAGTTCGCAGCCGGTGCACTCACTTTCGATAACGGTGTGCATCAGCTGATGGGCCCCGACGATCGCGTCGACCGGGCAGGCATTGCGGCAATGCGTGCAGCCAATACAAAGTGACTCATCAATAATGGCGACAGAAGGCTCAACCGATTCTGCAAGTGGGATAACCTTTCGACCGAGCAGCTTAGCCAGATGGCGAACAGTCTCTTCACCTCCGGGAGGACAAAGGTTGATGGCGGCGGTGCCTTCGACAATCGCTGCCGCAAACGGTCGGCAACCGGGATACCCGCATTGCGCACATTGAGTTTGCGGCAGCAGGTCATTGACCTGTTCCACGAGATCGCCATCGTTGGATGGCAGGCGGCGCGAAGCGATGCTGAGAGCAAACCCGGCGATTAAAGCGATAACAGCAATTGTGATGACAGCAGTCCACATACAGCGTGCTCAAGGACGAGCCATTCCGGAGAATCCCATGAACGCTAGCGACATGATGCCGGCCGTCATCAGGGCTATCGCGGTGCCGCGAAACGGAGCGGGGATATCGGCGGCGTCGATACGCTCGCGCATTGCGGCGAACATGACCAGCACGAGGGCGAAGCCAAGCGATGCGCCAAAACCGAAGAATACCGACTGCACGAAGCCTTTTGATGCTTGCACGTTCAGCAGTGCCACGCCGAGCACGGCGCAGTTTGTCGCGATCAGAGGGATATAGATACCAAGGACCTGGTCGAGCAGCGGGCTCATTCGACGCACCATGATTTCGGTGAACTGAACACTGACTGCGATAACCAGAATGAAACTGATTGTCTTGAGATATTCGAGCTGCAGCGGTACCAATACATACTCGTGCAGCAGAAAGGCAGTTGCTGAGGACAACGTGAGCACAAAACCGGTTGCCAGCGACATACCCGTTGCCGCTTCAAGATTGCGGGAGACACCCAGGAAGGGGCAAAGACCGAGGAACCGGACCAACACGAAATTGTTGACCAGTACGGTACCAATAAGAATGACGATAATTTCGGTCATTCCGCTATTGTAGGGATTACTTGACGCGCATGCCCGGTTTTGCGCCGTCATCGGGTGCCAGGAGGAAAATATCCTCGCCACCGGGTCCCGCTGCCAGGACCATGCCTTCGGACACGCCGAACCGCATCTTGCGTGGCGCAAGGTTAGCGACTACGACGACGTGGCGACCGACCAGAGTATCAGGGTCGTAGGCGGCCTTGATGCCGGCGAAAACGTTACGCGTGGAATCGCCGACGTTCAATGTCAGTGCCAGTAGCTTGTCCGCACCTTCGACCGGCTCCGCTTTTTCGATTCGGGCGATTCGCAAGTCGACTTTCATGAAGTCGTCGATGCTGATCATGTCGTCGTCGTTCGTGTCTTCGTCTGGCACGGATGTGCTCTCCTGCGATTGCTCAGCCATGCGTTGCACCTGATCGGTTTCGACCCGGGTAAGCAATGGTTTGAATTTATTAATCTGACTTCCGAGTAAAGGTGTCGATGCATCCTTCCAGGTCCAGCTGTCTTCACCGAGAAACGCACGTGCGCCTTCGGCGACGGTTGGAATCACCGGCGTCAGATAGACCATCAAACTACGAAACATGTTCAGGCCTTGCGTACAGACTTGCTGCACGTCAGCGACCTTGCTGTCGTCCTTGATCATGACCCACGGCTTGTTTTCATCGATATATCGATTGGCCTTGTCAGCGAGTGCCATAATCTGACGCATCGCTTTCGAATATTCACGGCGCTCATAATGCCCGGCAATACTCTCGGAGGCGTCCGAAAATTCGGCAAACAATTTCGGGTCTGGCAGGGAATCCGCCAGTTGCCCATCGAAACGTTTGCTGACGAAGCCGGCGCAACGACTGGCAATGTTAACGAGCTTGCCAACCAGGTCCGAATTTACGCGCGCTACAAAGTCATCAAGATTGAGATCGATATCTTCAATGGTGGGACCTAATTTCGCGGCATAGTAGTAACGCAGAAATTCGGGTTTGAGATTGTCGAGATAGGTGCGGGCCTTGATAAATGTGCCGCGCGACTTCGACATCTTTTGTCCGTTAACTGTCAGAAAACCATGTGCGAACACGCTGGTTGGCGTTCGAAAGCCTGCTCCCTGCAGAACGGCCGGCCAGAACAGGGTGTGAAAGTACATGATGTCCTTGCCGATAAAATGGTAGACCTCGGCATCACTGTCTTTGCCCCAGTAATCGTCAAAATTCAGGCTGCTGTCACGATCACACAGGTTCCGGAAGCTCGCTATGTAGCCGACCGGTGCATCCAGCCAGACATAGAAGTACTTGTCGTCTGTCCCCGGAATTTGAAACCCAAAATACGGCGCGTCACGTGAGATGTCCCAATCCTGCAAGCCGGCTTCAAACCATTCTTCAAGCTTGGCAACCATGTTCTTATCGAGCGTGGCGTCGCTCATCCATGTTCGGAGTCTCTCTTCATACTCACTGAGCTTGAAAAAGTAGTGCTCGGACTCGCGCTTGACAGGTGTCGTGCCGGAAAGAACCGAGACCGGATCGATCAGGTCTTCAGGTGAGTAGGTCGCGCCGCAGTTTTCACAGGCATCACCGTACTGATCCTCCGTCTTACAGCGCGGGCAAGTGCCGCGAACGAACCGGTCGGGCAGGAACATGCCTTCTTTTTCGTCGTAGGACTGCTCAATTGTTCGCGTGTAAATATCGCCCGACTCACGCAGTGCTGCATAAATGGTACCGACGACCGCTTCGTTTTCTGGCGAATGAGTGGTGTGAAAATTATCGAATTCGATGCCGAAGTCATTAAAGTCATCGATAAATTCTTTGCTATAGCCTGCGGTTAACTGTTCGGGTGTGATCCCGAGCTCCCGGGCCTTGAGCATGATCGGCGTACCGTGTGCGTCCGATGCACAGACATAAATACAATCGTGCTCACGGAGCTTTTGGAAGCGCACCCATATGTCGGTCTGAATATACTCAACCAAATGCCCCATATGGGGTGAGCCGTTGACATACGGCAGGGCACTTGTGACCAGTATTTTTCGTTGTTTTTTCGGCATTGTGGCGGGTAATCGCGTGGTTATTGGGCGCGATTATGCCACGGTCAGCGAAAATTAATCGGAGTCTTTAAGCTTCTCAAACATGTGCTTGTTGTTGGCCTGCTGGTAGGCCTCTTTGCCTGATACCCAGCCTTTGTCGACGAGATCCATTAAAGCATTGTCCATGGTCTTCATACCGATACGGCCACCACTCTGGATAGCGGTTTCCAGCTGGTCGAGCTTGCCCTGACGAATCAGGTTTGCGACCGCCGGAGTGTTGATCATAATTTCCAGGGCTGCGGCCCGACCCGGACGATTGCAGGTTGGTAGCAACTGCTGCGACACAACGCCACGCAGCGATGTGGATATCATGGTGCGAATGTGACTTTGCTTGTCAGCCGGGAACGAGTTGATGATGCGATCAACGGTCTGGGCAGCACCGTTGGTATGCAGTGTTCCCATGACGAGAATACCCATCTCTGCCGCCGTCACGGCAATACTGATGGTTTCCAGGTCACGCATTTCACCAATCAGAATAACGTCTGGATCTTCACGCAACGCTGAATGTAGTGCTTCGGCAAAGCCCGGGCTATGTACCCCGATTTCTCGCTGACTGATCAGGCAGCCTTTTGCGGTGTGCACAAATTCAATGGGGTCTTCAATCGTAATGATGTGACCTTTCAGACGACGATTCATTTCGTCGATCATCGCCGCCAGTGTCGTCGACTTACCGGAGCCGGTTTTGCCAGTTACGAGAATCATGCCCTGGGTATGACGGCACAAGGTTCTCACGACGTCTGGCATGTTGAGGGCGTCCAGCGTCATCGCTTCAGACGGAATGGCGCGGAAGATCGCACCGATGCCGTTCAGGTGCCTGAATACGTTGACCCGGAAACGGGAAACGCCCTCAATTTCGTAGGCGAAGTCAGCAGCGTCGTCGGCGTCGAAGGCTTTCTTCGTTGTTCCGTCCATGATCTCGCTCATGGCTTCCTGCACGACTTCAAGTGTCAGTGTTTCTTCCATGATCGCCTGCAGGCCGCCGTGGACGCGAGCACGTACCGGGTCCCCGGAGATGAAATGCAGATCGGATGCGTTTTGCCCCAGTGCCACCTGTAAATATTTATCAATATGATTCACGGCGTCACACCTTGGACTCGTCGCCGATATCAATAATCGGAACCATGTCAGTGTCTGTCACGAAGCGCTGGAATTTCTTCTTGTCATTCGCGAAGCGAATTGCGTCGTCAGGATCAATTTCCTTGGCGTTAATCGCATTGAGTAGCGACTGATCCATCATCTGCATACCGAGGTCTCTACCGGTCTGCATTTGCGACGGGATCTGGTGCGTTTGATCTGTCGTTATTAGCTTGGCAATGGCGCGGCTGTTAACCAGAATCTCAAAAATTGCACGCCGGCCGCGACCATCCGGTGTCTTCACCAAAACCTGTGTGACGACTGCCTTAAGGCTCATGGCCAGGAAACCCTTGGTCTGTTCGCGCAGCTCGCCCGGTAGCGCATCGATAACTCGATCAATCGTTTTCACTGCACCGGTCGTATGCAACGTACCCAGTACAAGGTGACCTGTTTCCGCCGCTGTCATGGCCATCGATATGGTTTCGGCATCGCGTAGCTCGCCAACCAGAATGACGTCCGGGTCTTCACGCATTGCTGAGCGGACACCATCGGCAAAACTGACGACGTGCGTACCGACCTCGCGCTGAATGACCTGGCTTTGCTTACTTGGGTGCACGAACTCGATCGGGTCTTCGAGACTGATGATATTAAGTGGACGCGTCGCATTGAGGTGATCGATCATTGCGGCCAGGGTTGTCGACTTACCGGTTCCGGTTGACCCGGTTACCAAGACCATCCCCTGGTGATAGTCGCAAAACTTTTTCAGGATGGGCGGTACATTAAGCTGGTCCAGTGTTGGCACATCGTCAGGAATAAACCTGAAGACTGCGCCGTATCCGGTCGCTTTGCGGAAGACATTGACACGAAACCGTCCGCCTTCGTCGGCGACATAGGAAAAATCAAGATCGTGGCCCTCGTGCAATTTATCTTTTTGCTTGGCCGTCAATATTTCGAGTATGTAGGTCTCTAGTTCGGTGTCTGACAGCTCGCGAAACTTGATGGGCATGAGATCGCCGTTCATGCGCAACATGGGAGGCACACCTACCGCAAGATGAATGTCTGAGCACCCCTGTGCCAGTCCGAGTTTCAAAAATGCGTCAATTCGTGCCATGAATGCCTCAGAGATCCAGCGAGTTAAGCGCTTCTGTCAACGCATCCATGGACTGGAAGCGCTTGGTCTTGTCGACTGACATCGCTTTGACGATGAGATTGGCGTAATCGTCGGGCAGGTCAGGATTGATTTCCTGACAATGTTTGGCTTTGCCTTGCACGTGCTGGTACATAACGGACATGTGATCGCCGCGACTGTACGGCGGTATACCCGTGACCATCTCGTACATGATCACACCAATACTATAGACGTCAGCCGTTTGATCTACTTTCTTGCCAAGAATTTGTTCGGGTGCCATGTATTTTGGTGAGCCGATGACGTAACCGGTTTTTGTCAATTGTGTATCGCCGCTGCTGGCGGCTGCGGCCACGCCAAAGTCCACGATTTTCAGCAAGCCTTCCTCGTTGACGAGGATGTTGGCGGGCTTGAGGTCACGATGGATAACACCCGCCTGATGCGCAACGGTCATGCCTGTCGCCATATCTTTCGAGAAACGCAGTGCCTTACCGAGATCCATTGGTTTGCTGTCCGGAATTTCGCCGGACAGCGTATGCGATGGGAAGAACTCCATCGAAATCGCGTAACAGCCCTGCAGGTGTAGAAAATCATATATTCGGATGACGTTGCGGTGAGTAATTTTTCGCGAGTATCGCAACTCGTGGACGAAGCGTTTCATCATTTCCTCGTCTGAGGAAACATTCGGGTTCAAGAACTTCAAAATCAGCTGCTCGTCGACAACTTCATCTTCCATCAGTAGCACGGTGCCGAACGCACCTTTACCGATTTTCTCAATGTACTTGTAACGGCCGTCGATAATGTCGCCAGGATTCAGCTTCGATATATCAAGAATCGGAGCTGCCACAGGTGCAGGAGTTCGGGCCGCCGCCGCGGGTACGATTTCGCCATCGCCGTCGGCTTGTGCGACCGCACTTGCTTCCTTGGCTTGCTGTAACAGTTTTTCGAGATCTTCGTTATCGACCAAAAGAGTCTTGGTGTTGCCGGCAATCTTTTCGGCGCGAATATTTTCCTCGACTACCGTCTCTGAGTAGCGGTCATCGAGACTCTTCAACGCCGTGTCCGCGGCGTTGATAATCGTATGTTCCTCCGACTGCTGGATTTTCTTCAGGACGCCACGGATAGACTCTGCATGCGATTCGTCAGCCAGTTGTGCCAATGCCTTGATGGCTTCAACCTGAACTTCACGTTCGGGCCGCTGCAGCAGTGGCACAATCATTGAGATATGTTTGTGGTTTCCCAATTTTCCCAGCGCACGCACGATTACCGTGTCAGTTTTGGCATTCGCGCCCAACATGGACTCAAGTTTTGGCAGCGCCTTTGGACTGCCAATCTTTGACAGCGCATCAACAGCACGTTCGCGCACCCACCAATCAGTGTCATCAGTGGCCTGAAGCAGGCCGTCTATAGCACGCTCGTCCTTGGTTGAATTCAGAATCTCGATCGCGGTTCGACGAATTTCTTCGTCCTTGGATGTAATAAGCTTGACCACAGAATCGACAACTCTGGGCCCGCCGATTTCGGCGAGCGCGTCACCCGCTCGTGATCTCACCCACCAGTCATCGTCTTTGATGGCGCCCAGCAAGTCCTGCACTGAAGTTTCATTGCCAACTTCATTGAGAACTTCAACGGCAGCCCGGCGTGTATATTCGGACTCGTCTTTTAGTGCCGGCAGAAGATACTGAACCGTATCGGGATGATTCATCTTAATCAGGACATCGACGGCTTTCGACTGAACATCGAGGTCCGGGTCGAGCAGAACTTTGGCGACTTTATCGATGCTGATACTGGTATTTTCGCGCGTCGCCAACGCCGAAAGGGCGGCGCCGCGAACCATTTTGTTCGGATCCTTTAGCTGCATCTCAAGTGCGTGGGTTATCTCCTCTTTGTCGAACTTTGAGAGTAACTGCATGAGATGGATTTTGATGACCGGGTCCTTGCCACCCATTCGTGCGATCAAATCAGGGATCATTTCCGGCTTGATCGTCTCCTGAATGATCTTGAAGATTGCTGCTTTTTCCTTGGGCTCGCATTCGTAAGCATGTCGCAGTAACTCGTGAACACTCAGGTCTCCTTTATGGACGCGCAGAACCTCAATTAACGATGGTTTCGATACCTCAGGGTCGTTGAAGAAGTCCAGCAGGCCATTGGCGTTGTAGACAGTGCTGCTGGAAAGGGCCCAGGCGGTTCCGGAAACAACACGTTCATTGCCGTCAGCCAGGCCTTCTTTGTACATGATCAGGTTCTTGTCATTGACTATCGCGCTGAGAATGTCGACCAGCACCATGGTGTGGGTTTTATCCGAGAGCGCCAGAGCGTCGATAATCTTGGGGATGGCCTTGTTCCCGGCCGTTTTTAGTTTATTAACGAGTTTCTGGGCAGCCGGGGACGACGGGTCCGGCTCAGCGATGAGCTGTCCAAGAATCTGATCTGAGCGAAATGACGCGAGGAAACTCACCGAATCAGTTCACTAATGTCTGTTTTATTATGTAACGCCAATCGTCAACTCGCTCTTGACCAAGCAAAGCGGCTAGACTGATGGCTTGGTTACCATCCCAAAAGTCGTTTCCGCTACTCCCCGATGCGGCATTATGCCACATCAGACCCTGCACATGGCCCGCCATTGCTGGCTTTCAGACGCCTCTCGGCTCAGTTACAATGTGCTCTCGAAATTCCGAATAAATGAAGTTTCGTACTGGAATTTTACCTAATGTCAGAGAGGGAAGTGTGACGGTGTCAACAGAATCAGATGTGAAGAAGTTCCTCAATTCCATTGAGTTAGAGGCGATTGGTCGACCGCTGAGTAAGGTCGCCCGAGTACTGGAAGTTTCCGTTTCCGGCGACAAGGCCAGTGCCAGGATCGAGCTCGGTATTCCGGCGAAAAGCGCGCTTGACTCAATTCGTGCGCAAATCGAGTCGGAATTGTGTGCTCATACGGGTGCCGCGTCAGCCGACGTAGAGCTTTCGACCCAAATTGTGTCGCACTCTGTGCAGAGCAATCTCAAGCCGATTCCTGGCATCAAGAACATTATTGCGATCGCATCGGGAAAAGGTGGCGTAGGAAAATCGACGATCGCCAGTAATATTGCGCTTGCTCTCGCAGCTGAGGGTGCTTCTGTTGGAGTCCTGGACGCTGATATATACGGCCCAAGCCAACCACAGATGCTGGGCCTGACCGGCGAACGACCAACCAGTGAGGATGGTGAGACGATGGCGCCTTTAATTGGCCATGGTTTGCAGGTCATGTCGATCGGTTTTCTGGTCGATCCGGATCAGCCAATGATCTGGCGCGGCCCGATGGTCACGTCCGCACTCAATCAGCTCATGAACCAGACTCAGTGGAAGGATCTCGATTACCTGATCGTCGATATGCCGCCAGGCACAGGTGATGTGCAACTGACTTTGTCGCAGCAAGTGCCTGTATCCGGCGCCGTAATTGTGACAACGCCGCAGGCTATTGCGACTCTGGATGCTCGCAAGGGTTTGGCGATGTTCCAGAAGGTCAAAATTCCGGTTTTGGGCGTGATTGAGAACATGAGCACACACATTTGCTCGTCGTGTGGGCACGAGGAGGCGATTTTCGGGACCGGTGGTGCTGAGCAAATGGTTGCGGATTTCGATATTCCGCTACTTGGACAGTTACCACTCGATGCTCGTATTCGCGAGCAGACGGACGGCGGCACGCCGACGGTCATCTCAGATCCGGACTCTGCTGTGGCGGATATCTATCGAAAAACGGCAATCCGCATCGCGGCGGCACAGTCATCGCAGCGTACCGACTACAGTTCAAAATTCGGGACAATTGTGGTCGAGGGAGCCAGTTGAGCATCAAGTCGGATCGCTGGATCCGACGTATGGCAGGTGAGGAGGGCATGATCGAGCCCTTCGAGCCCGGTCAGGTTCGTGAAAACAGCGCTGGGCGCATTGTTTCTTACGGCACGTCGAGCTACGGATACGATGTGCGTTGCGCGGATGAGTTCAAGATTTTCACGAACATCAATTCGGCCATCGTCGACCCAAAAGCGTTCGACGAAAGCAGCTTCGTTGATCTCAAGAGTGATGTCTGCGTGATTCCTCCGAATTCATTTGCGTTGGCGCGCACGGTCGAATTCTTCCGCATCCCGCGGACAGTTCTGACTATCTGTCTTGGTAAGTCGACCTACGCGCGCTGCGGAATCATTGTGAATGTGACGCCGCTGGAACCCGAATGGGAAGGGCACGTGACGCTGGAGTTTTCGAACACCACGCCACTTCCGGCGAAGATCTATGCAAATGAAGGTGTCGCACAAATGCTGTTTCTGGAATCGGATGAGCCTTGTGAAAC
>CAYWBZ010000013.1:14920-21944 GCA_964456535.1 uncultured Woeseiaceae bacterium
CGCTGGTGGGTGTTGAGTCCAGGATAAAGCGGTAGTAGTGCCGGATGAATGTTCAGTATCTTGCCGGCGTAATGCGTGACGAAAGTTGGGCTAAGAATGCGCATGAAACCCGCCAGAATCAGCAGGTCCGGTTCGAATCGATCCAGTTCCGCAATGACAGCATGATCGAATGACTCACGGTCTGGAAAATCAGCATGCTGAATACAGGCCGTCGGAACGCCTGCTTGCTCGGCGCGCTCCAGGCCGTAGGCATCCGGGTTATTGCTGAAAACGACCGCCAGTTCGAGATCGAGGTCGCCGTCCTTAACGGCGTCGATAAATGCCTGCAAATTTGTGCCCGATCCGGAAATCAGGATTGCGGTTTTGCAACGACCAGCCATCAGACGTATTGAACGGCTCTGGGAGAGTCGGCGTCGCCGGCAATGATGCGGCCGATCTGCCAGGCGCTTTCGCCCTGTTCGTTAAGAACCTGAATGGCTTTGTCAGCATTATTTGCGTCAACAATTACGACCATTCCTACGCCGCAGTTGAAGGTGCGGCGCATCTCAGCGGTTTCTATGTTGCCGGTCTTTGCCAGCCAGTCAAAAACGGCGCCTCGCGCCCAGCTACTCGTATCGATCTCTGCGTCGACGGCACCTTGTAACACTCGTGGTATGTTTTCGGTTATGCCACCGCCCGTAATATGCGCAAGTCCTTTTACGGTTATTGATTGTAGCAGCGACAAAACCGGTTTGACGTAAATGCGCGTCGGTGCCAGCAGGCGTTCGCTGGCAGGACTGCCGTCGATTTCAGCATCCGGTTCGCGATCGAGCACTTTGCGGATGAGCGAGTAGCCATTCGAATGCGGTCCACTCGAAGCGAGACCGATAATCGCATCGCCAACGGCAATGTTGCTGCCATCGATCAAATCGTCGCGCTCCACCGCACCGACTGTAAATCCGGCGAGATCATAATCGCCATCCGAATACATGTCAGGCATCTCGGCGGTTTCACCTCCGATCAGCGCGGCGCCGGCCTGCAGGCATCCTTCGGCAATACCAGCGATCACGTCCGTAGCGATATCGTTGTCGAGCTTTCCGCAGGCGAAATAGTCCAGAAAGAACAAAGGCTCTGCACCTTGCACCAGGACATCATTGACACACATGGCGACCAGATCGATCCCGATCGTGTCATGGCGGCCCAGATGTTGCGCAAGCATGAGCTTGGTACCGACGCCGTCAGTACCCGAGACCAGAACAGGTTCGCGGTAGCGGTCTGGTGGAATCGCGAACATGCCGCCAAATCCACCGAGCCCGGCCAGTACTTCGGGACGACGTGTTCGCTTGACGAGCGGCTTGATGCGTTCAACCAGTTCGTTGCCAGCGTCAATGTCGACACCGGCGTCTTTATAGGTAAGTGGTTTATTGGTCATTAGGGGGTGGCATACTCTGTGATGGCGATATAATAATGCTTGGTGTTGAACGGGGAAACCACCGTTGTTGAAATCTCGAAAATTTAATTACGTCCGCGATTCGCGGCATCCTCTCATGTACGCGCTGGCGGTGCTTATTATTTCCGCCGGGCTTACGTTTCCCGTGCAGGCAGTAGACGTGCCGACCTTGTTCACGGCCGAGGTGCCATTGGACGAAGAGTCGGAAAATCCGCGCGATGACGCCTACAAAGCCGCGTTAATTGAAGTATTGACGCGCGTATCGGGAACATTGCTGAGTAGTGATGAAGAGGCGATAGACGAGCTGTTCCCGGTGCCGGCGGCGTATGTGACGCAATTTCGACCGAGCGCTGAAGATACACTGTGGGTTTCGTTCGACGGTGAAGCGATCGAACGTGTCTTGCGCGCTGCAGGACAAATGGTATGGGGCAGTGATCGTCCGCTGACGCTGGTGTGGTTGGCTGTCGACTGGGGACAGGGCGAGCGCGAGATCATCGCGGCGGGTGAACCGGAACGAGTCGCACAGCAGTCGCGGTCTATTGATCGCAACCGTTTGTTGCGTGAGCGTGTGCTCGAGATCGCGGAGAAACGCGGATTGCCGCTGGCCTTTCCATTACTGGATACAGAAGACCTGCAAAGCGTCACTTTCAGTGATATTTGGGGCGGCTTCGATGAGCGCATCATCGCGGCATCAAAACGATATGGAGCGAATTCGATTCTGATCGGCCGGGTACGCCCTTCCTCCAGCCAGCGTAATCGCTGGACTTATGTTTTTGGCGGCGAATCACTGACATGGAATGGGCCCCCTGAAGCTATCGTTGCGCAGGTTGCCGATACACTGGCCGCAGAATTTGCAGTTGGCGGTGATGCTCCGCTGGAGATGGTTCACCTGAATATCTCGGGTGTTCAGACCCTTGACGCCCATGGTTCCGTGCATGAGTTATTGGCGGGTGTCAGCCTGATCGAGAGTTTCAGGATTATCAAGGTCGCGGGTGACATCGTGAGCTACCAGGTCGAGGTGCGTGGTGGTGCCGACAGATTACGCCGCGCATTGCGTTTTGCCGGGCTGCTTGAGCAGACGCTTCCCGGTGATTTTGGAGACCTTGAGCCCACATCTGAGTTAGAATTTTTCTACAGTCCCTGAATCAAGTAGCAATATTTTCATGTCTCTTTCCTGGTTACCAAATGCGATATCGATACTGCGCATTGCGCTGATCGCGCCGATCCTGATTTTGATTCTGCAGGGAAGCTTCGGTTGGGCGCTTGCGCTGTTCGGGCTGGCTGGTTTTTCAGACGGATTAGACGGATATCTTGCTAAACGTTTCGATTGGCACACGCGGCTCGGCGCGCTGCTCGACCCGATTGCCGATAAATTGCTGGTTGCGGGTTTATTCATAACGCTTGCCTATACTCAGGATATTCCCGTCTGGTTGGCTGCTGTCGTCATCGTGCGCGATGTAGTTATTGTCGCCGGCGCGACGGTGTACAACTTTTTTGTGCGGCCAGTGGAGGGGGAGCCAACACGGGTTAGCAAGTTGAATACCGCGCTGCAGCTGTTATTTTTATTGTTCGTGATTAGCCGTGCAGGCTTTGGCTGGCCTGAACCCATTGCGCTCACTGTGCTTGGGGCGTCTGTTCTGGTGACCGTCGTGATCAGCGGAGTTGACTACGTTTGGTCGTGGTCGCGTCGCGCGCGACACGGGGAGTAAATCATGAAATCCGATCTGCGACTCAACTGGCTGATTGCTATTTTGCTGTGTGGCTGGTTGTTTTATCTTCTGGCACCGGTTTTGACGCCATTTATTGCCGCCGGATTGCTCGCCTATATGGGTGACCCGCTGGCTGATCGCCTGCAAAAACTGAAGTTGCCGCGAACTCTGGCGGTCGTCGTCGTGTTCCTGACAACTTTCCTGCTGATCGGTCTGCTCGTATTGCTGGTTGGACCGCTGATCAAGACACAAGTCAGCGCGCTGTTCGCGGCGTTGCCTGATATTGCACATAAAGTCGAACAGGTCTGGCTGCCGACCTTGCTGGACTGGCTAAACGTTGAGCCGGGGGACGACATCGGAATCGGCGCATTTCTCGGGCGCTATAGCGATATGGCTGGAAGCTGGAGCGGCAAAATACTGCTTGGTGTGGGCAAGTCGGGCGGGGTGCTTATGGCGGCGGTGCTGAGCCTGTTCCTGATCCCCATACTGACCTTTTACATGTTACGTGACTGGGACACGTTCATGGCGCACCTCAGTGCCCTGATACCGGACCGCCAGCGTGAGACGGTGCTTGAGCTTGCCAGAGAAACCGACAGCGTCCTGGGCGCATTTTTTCGTGGGCAGGTGCTGGTTATGCTGGCATTAGCATGCATCTATACCTTGGGCTTGAGCCTGGTCGGACTGAAGTTTGCGATCGCGATCGGCGTGGTCGCCGGTTTGGTTAGCTTTGTGCCGTATCTGGGTTTTGTGTTCGGTATCGGACTTGCTGGATTGACGGTTGCGTTTGAACCGAATCCGATCTGGAACCTGGTGGGCGTGGTTGCCACCTTCACGATTGCGCAGGTTATCGAGGGCTCATTTCTGACACCAAAGCTGGTGGGTGATCGCATTGGCTTGCACCCCGTTATCGTTATCTTTGCAGTTGCCGCCGGTGGCCAGTTATTTGGTTTTTTCGGGATACTGCTGGCATTGCCAGCGGCGGCTGTGTTGTCTGTGCTGATACGATTTGCCTATCACCGCTACCTGAAAGAACATCCGGAGCTTGTCATTGAGCTGGATACTGAGCCAGATTGAGAGCTTGAATGAGTCAACTGGCCCTACCTCTTCAACTCGCGGATCACGCTGTCTTCGCGAGCTTCCTGGACAGCGGCAACGAAACTCTTGTTGCGACGCTTGCTGACATCGCAGTTGGCGGTGAAGGACATGGGTGCTGGTTATGGGGAGCAGCATCCACAGGCAAAACTCATTTGTTGCAAGCTGTTTGTGATGAGGCTGGCGATCGCGCTGTCTACGTGCCGCTGTCGATGTTCGCCGATGCCGGCCCTGGAATACTGGAAGGACTGGCGAGCCGGGAGCTGATTTGCATCGATGATGTGGATCTTGTTGCCGGGCAAGCGGAGTGGGAGATGGCGTTATTTGACCTGTCCAATCAGGTCTTCGACGCCGGTGCTCAACTGATCGTGTCGGCTGCCTCAGCGCCGCGCGAGTGCCCGATCGAACTTGCAGACCTGCAAAGCCGCTTCGCCAGGTTACCCGTATTTCAGCTTCGCGTGCTCGACGAGGATGAGCGTGTCAGCGCGTTACAACTGCGGTCAAAACATCGTGGACTTGAATTGCCTGATGATACAGCGCGCTATCTCCTGAAACGCAGTCGGCGGGATATGGCGAGTCTCTACGAAGTGCTCGACAGACTGGACAGAGAAGCCCTGCGCGCAAAGCGTCGGCTGACGATACCGTTCATTCGTGATGTCCTGGAAGGTGAGCCTGGCTAGCCCTCAAGCTTTGCCGCAATCTCCGCAACGCGCTTGCCAAGCTTGGCGGCGAGCGCTTTCTCTTCATCTGACAGCAAATCGGGATTCTTGCCCCAGGTAACATGCGTCGCTCCGTACAGCGAGCCCCCTGTCGTCGTCGTTGATAATTCTTCCTCTGAATACGGTAATCCGACGTACAGCATGCCGTGATGGAGCAGCGGAATTGCCATCGTCAGCAATGTGGTTTCAGAGCCGCCATGCAGTGAGGATGTCGATGTAAAGACACCGGCAGGCTTGCCAATCAAAGAGCCCTTCATCCAGTCTGCGCCGGTTGAATCGATAAAAAACTTGAGCGCAGAGCTCATATTACCGAAACGTGTTGGGCTTCCCATGACAATGCCGCTACATTCGGCAAGGTCAGCTGAACTTACGTAGGGCGGACCCGAGTCCGGGATGGAATCTTCGGTGGCTTCAGTGGCGGCGGATACAGGCGGCACCGTCCTCAGTCGGGCAGCCATTCCCTTAACAGAATCAACGCCGCGACAGACTTCGCGAGCTAGTGCTTCGGTCGCACCGTATCGTGAATAGTAGAGAACCAGTACGTCACTCATCAGGACAGCAACTTCAATACGTTTTCGGGCGGGCGGCCCATGACGGCTTTACCGGACGCGTTGTGCACGACGATTGGCCGCTCAAGCACGATCGGGTGCACGCAGAGCCACTGTGCGAGAGCTGCGTTATCTTCGAGATCTGGAAGGTCGGTCGCTTCCTTGAATTCGCTTTCGCCGCGACGCAGCAAGTCAGCAACAGACAACCCGAGCTTCTCCGCCAGGCCAACGATGGTGTCGGCATCCGGTGAATCGTCGCGATACAGGACGATGGTATGCGCCGCGCCAGACTCGGTAATCAATTCCAGTGTCTGTCTCGATTTCGAGCAGCGTGGGTTGTGGTAGATGGTGACAGCCATAAATCCTCGATATCGCCTTCTTTTATTGAGGGCGCACTCTAGCAGGACCGGGCGTATGCGTCAGTAAGCCGTCAGCATCGATATTCGGGCTTGACGGGACGCCATACAAGTTGGTAATTTTGGACGGCTCCCACTACCAAAAACACACAAAACAAAAATAAAAGTCGTGACAAATCAATATTTCACATCGAATTTGAAAAAAACCTTGCAGGTTTGGCTGCTGGCCGCATTTTGCAGTCTGGCCGCCTGTGAGACGGCGCCGCCCGTGCAGGAGATGAGTGATGCTCGTCAGGCGATTGCCGTCGCCAGGGAAGCGGGCGCGGCGGAATTGGCCGCATTTCACCTGAAAGCCGCTGAGAAATACCTCGCGAGTGCTGAGGAGAAGCTTAGCGAGCGAGCTTTCGGTCAGGCTCGGCGCGACGCCAAGCAGGCCAAAATGAAAGCGCTGGATGCTTTAGAAGAGAGCGAGAAGCTCAGCGAGCCTCAATAGGACCCAAGCAATCACTGCTGGCAGAGAACCTGAAAAGCGACTGTTTACGATTAAAGGTCGTGTGCAGGGTGTGTGGTTTCGAGACAGCACGCGCCGTGAAGCGGAACGCCTCGATATCTCGGGATACGCGAGAAACCTGCCCAATGGCGATGTAGAGGTATTCGCAGCAGGAACGGAGGTCGCCCTGGCTGAATTGGCACTGTGGTTACAGGAAGGCCCACCTCTGTCGAAGGTGAGCGAAGTCCTGGAAAAGGTGAGCGGGGTGCGGATGTCCCAGGAACAGGTGCCAGCCGGTTTCGAAATTCGTTAGGCCTGAAACCACTTCTTGCTGAGCTTGTCGATGACCTTATTCGGGTATTTTCGTCTTCCCAGGCTACCGTTGTAACGCCCCAGCGCGCGCCGCAGGTCGCCTTTTTCCTTATCGAGGTAAAATTTCAGGATCGTGCAGCCGTAACGAAGATTGGTGTCGATATGTAACAGGTTGTCATCTGGCCGGCCAATTTCCTCAAGCCAAAAAGGCATAATTTGCATCAGGCCGATCGCGCCGGCGACGGAGATCGCGTAATGGTCAAAATTACTCTCTGTCTCAATTACAGCCAGAATGAGTTCCGGAGGCAGGTCCGCCCGGGTGGCTTCCATATGCACCAGTTTAAGAATGTTGATGCGCTCTTGTGGGTC
>CAYWBZ010000013.1:22044-23184 GCA_964456535.1 uncultured Woeseiaceae bacterium
CTATAGCAGTTTGAGAGCTTCTTCACGTTTCAAATTCCGCGACTCGCTGTCATTGCGATGGCGATATTCCAGCTCGCCGGCCGCCAGACTCCGCTCGCTGATCACCAGGCGATGTGGAATGCCGATTAGCTCCGCATCCGCGAATTGCACGCCAGGGCGCGCATTTCGATCATCCAGCAACACGTCAAAACCCGCTTCCCGCAGCTCTGCGTACAGCGCTTCAGCTGCCTCTTTGACCTCGTCGGAGCGATGCATATTGATTGGCACCAGCACGACATCGAATGGAGCCAGCGGCTCCGGCCAGATGATGCCGGCATCATCATGATTCTGCTCAATCGCGGCGCCTACAATCCGGGTAACGCCAATGCCGTAGCAGCCCATCGACATGACCTGATTCTTGCCATCCGGATTCTGCACGGTGGCCTCCATGGCCTCGCTGTACTTTGTACCCAGCTGAAAGATGTGACCGACTTCGATACCGCGCGCGATACTCAGTGATCCCTTGCCGCCGGGCGTCGGATCGCCGGCAACGACATTGCGGACATCAACAGTCGCGGGTTTTTCCACATCACGGCCGAAATTAACACCGGTGTAGTGCATATCCTTCTCATTACCGCCACAGACAAAATCGCCCATGCCAAGGGCCGCATGGTCGTAAAAGATCGGTATTTCGAGCCCTATTGGTCCGACGAAGCCCGGGCCACAACCGGTGGCCTTAACGATGCTCTCCGGACTCGCCATTGTGAGCGGAGAGGCGACCCCGGGAATCTTCTGTGCCTTGACCGTATTGAGTTCGTGATCGCCGCGTAAAGCCAGGGCGATGGGACCATCGGTGCCGTCTACGATCAACGTCTTCAACGTTTGGGAAGCGCTGATGTTCAATGAATCGCACAGCGCTTCGATCGTCTTGATGCCCGGCGTAGCGACCTTTTGCAGTTCGTCGCTTGCAGCGGGTGTATTGATACCGTCGGACGATGTAGACGCTGTTTCTATATTGGATGCGTAATTATCTTCATCGCTGTAGGCGATGGCATCCTCGCCGGAATCAGCCAGAACATGGAACTCCTGCGACCGGCTGCCGCCGATTTCGCCTGAATCCGCATCAACAACGCGGAATTTCAGTCCCAGGCGCTCGAATAT
>CAYWBZ010000014.1:0-16373 GCA_964456535.1 uncultured Woeseiaceae bacterium
AACTACCTGGAGCCAGCAGGCCCGGCTCACCGCCGCCGATGGTTCGGACCGCGACTGGTTTGGCGTCAGAGTCGCGATCTCCGGCGATACCGCAGCTGTACCTGCCGATGCGGACGACAGCGATGCTAACGGTGTCGATTCGGGTTCGGTGTATGTATTCACTCGATCCGGAACTACTTGGACACAGCAGGCCAAGCTCACCGCTTCCGATGGCGCAGCGGTCGACTTGTTCGGCTACAGCGTCGCGCTCTCCGGTGACACCGTTTTGATCGGGGCTCGTTTCGATGACGACGATGTCAACGGGGTTGATTCCGGTTCCGTGTATGTATTCACCCGCTGCGGAACATCCTGGAGCCAGCAAGCCAAGCTCACTGCTGCTGATGGCGGGGCGGGCGACGAGTTCGGTTACAGTGTCGCGCTCTCCGGCGACACGGCGGTGATCACGGCGAACGCGGACGACAGCGATGTTAACGGCGTTGATTCAGGTTCAGCGTATGTATTCACTCGCTCCGGAAGCGACTGGAGTCAACAGGCCAAGCTCACCGCCGCTGATGGTGCAGCGGGCGACTTGTTCGGCGTCAGAGCCGCGCTCGCAGGCGACACCGCATTGATCGGGGCTCGCCTTGATGATGACGACGTTAACGGGGTTGATTCAGGTTCAGCGTATGTATTCACTCGCTCCGGTGACAGCTGGAGCCAGCAAGCCAAGTTAACCGCCGCCGATGGCGGTGCGGGCGACTGGTTCGGCTACACGGTCGCGCTCGCCGATGATACCGCCTTGATCGGGGCCGGTTATCACGACGGCGCCAACGGCGTTGATTCGGGTTCAGCGTATGTATTCACTCGTTCCGGGACTACTTGGAGTCAGAAAACAAAGCTCACCGCCGCCGATGGCAAGGCGGGCGACCAATTCGGCGGGAAGGTGGCCATCTCCGGCGATGCCGCGGTGGTTGGGGCCCGCTTGGTTGACGACGTCGTCAAAGGCGTCGATTCGGGGTCGGTCTATATATTCACGGGACTGATGGATGCTGGTGATGAGGGAGCTTAGACCAACATATTAAGGGTGGTCTTGCCTACGTTTGGTACGATCGCGGTGAAAGTGCGGTCCTGAGATTGCCTTCGGTCGTGTCGCCCTATGAGTCAAATCTGCTGTTCAATCAAGACCACGCTGATTTCTCGCGACTAATTATTTGCGAACCGCAGCCGGTAGATCTAAGTGAAACGCTGGATACATCCTCGTAGTGTCTGCTTCTGGCCGAGGCTGTGTAAAAACGCAGTATAATATTGCCATCTAATCGTTGCGGTGATTTCAATGAAACGCTTCATAGAAGGTGAGAACCGACTCCAGAGCACGCTGTTCCCTGAGCGTCTCGATGATTACATTGCTGAAGACAACGCGGTCCGCGTTGTGGATGCGTTCGTTGAGAAGCTGGATCTTCTGAGTCTTGGTTTTGACGGCGTTGACCGATTGAAGTCGCAACCCAAAGCAGCCGGTCGCCCAAAAACACAATTCTCGTCGACCGCTGATCAAACCTAAGCATTGAACTTAGCTTATGGCTCGCAAAATTGATCCGAACGATCTTTCCGCCGGCGACGTTTTACGACTCGTAGCGCCGACTATCGCTCTAATAGCCTTGTTGATCTTGGTCGGGAAATTTGCTCCTCATTTTATTTGGCTATTGATTGTGCTTCTTGTCATTGGGTTCTATGTAACCGTTTCTAAGCTCCCCCAAAAGGACTTGGCGGCTATGGAGGAGAAGGAGCGCGAGATTCAAGGAAAGATTGAGAGCCTTCCGGTTGTCGGGCCTATCGCAAAATCTGCTTGGCGGATATTTAGCTGGATTGGCTTCATCATCGGCGCGTTATTTCTAATCTTGATCGTGTTCGAATCCGTAAAGAACCTTCTGTGACAATTCTCCGAGCGCTGTTTTGGCCGAAAGTGGCGATGCGGTAAAATTCACCCATGAGCGTAGCTTGCGCGCCTGAGCGGTCGTTGGGAGCGACATGAATAGCAGTCTCAGCGGCTGGGTTGTAACTTGCAAGAATGTCGCTGACGCTGTTTGTTGTACCGTCGCCGCTACCCAGAAGCGTCGGTAGTCTGTGGATTGGTGACCGCAACAACGAGCAGGACACCCGCGCCCATCACGTAGAAATAGGTGCTCGCTACTCCATTTAGCCCAAGCACTACAGGCACAAAAAGAAACCCGATTCCTGCAGCGATATCCAGCATTAAGTGGATCTTGAACGGAATCCGACCCGCCAAACTAAACGTGTAGTCCGTAAATAGACTGTACAGGACGAGACCAATGCCGCCCGCGATCGAAAACCAGTGCGCGATGACGGATTGTGCAGCTATGTCGAATACGAAAGGTCCGACTATGAGTGCTACAGCAGCGGCGTAGTCGCCTAGTCCATGCAATTTTGGTGATAAGAATTTCATGTTGTTTTCCTTACGCTATCTATTATTGGTAGTAATTTTCGCTGTCATGTTGAGGTGAAACTGGCAAAAGTATGCGGAAGTCATCCCTTCGGCGACAAGGAGACTCATCGACTCATTCTGCGCGAGTATTCCGGTATCCCAGCCACCGTCTTTACTTGTCGCGGTGTGCGGCACAATATCCAGGTTCACCCAGGTGATGGTATCGCCCGGTTGCGCGTCGACATTGTCCGGTACGAATTGCAAGCCGATAATTTCAACGACATGCTTTTCGCCGGAAGGCTCCGCCACAAAATTTGGTGTGGCGCAGCCAATTGATGTCAAAACGCACATCGTGAGCAAGATTTGTACCCGTACGGGGAGCTTCATGGACAAAACCTAGAGGCTCGCAACCATTGATTCCGCATGGCCTTCATGAGTCCGAAAGATCTCAAGTCCGGCCTTAAATAGTGCCCGCACTTCTTCATTCTCAATATTCGGAATAAACGAGTTGGCAACCAGGTCGTTTACAGCACGGTGATACTGAAGTTCATTGTTAGCGTAGTACTTATCGAACTCGACGCCACGAAGTTCGCTCAATTTGTTAATTATCTTTTCCGCGTCTGCGTTAAGTGCCTGACTCAGAAAGTTGTCCTGGGGACTGGCGCCTAATTTTTCCAACAATGCGAGTGCTTGCTGATTGACCGCCGTATGATCACGAATCATGGTTTCAGCGAATTCACGAATCGCCGAATTTTGACTGATGGCGAGCGCCAGGTGTGCATAACGAATATCTATGTTGTCTGCGATATACGCGACATGGGCTATTTGCAGGTCGTTCAGTTCGGCTGGCGACTCAGCTAGTGCTGTGTTCGCTGATAACACGATAGCCAGCGCAGCAAGTATGGATGTGATTTTGACCATTGGAGCATTCCTTATTCTCGATGATATTTGCATTGAATATAGCCACTGACGCGGCAACCAGGAAAGGATTAAACTACAAGTGAACGCCGATATTAATGATCAAAAGATCGTTTTTCTTGATCAAACGTCCGCGTATTGACGTATATGTTGACTTTTTAGTGCGGCAGAGATATTGGATAAGCTATGGATATACTCAGCGACATTCTTTCCCGCCTCCAGGTCGAGGGAACGCTTTATTTCAGGACATCTTTTACGTCGCCTTGGAGCGTGCAGGTTCCGGCGTTTGAAAATGTCGCGCGATTTCACTTTGCCCATAAAGGCGGTTGTTTCGTGCGCGTCGTCACGTCTGCGGATCCGGTGCTACTTGAGCAGGGCGATCTCGTTATCATTCCTCGCGGAGCCATGCATACGCTGTTCTGTGACCCCGAGACAGAAGGCGAATCTGTTCATCTCGACAAGATAGTCGAGGAATCGGGTTTTACTGGACGTGGCGCGCTCGTGGTTGGCGAACTTGGGAGCAACCAGGAAACACAGTTAGTGTGCGGCCATTTTGCATTTGACGATCACGCTAGCCACCCCTTGCTTGAGTCGCTACCGGACTACATACACATAAAAAACTATGGTGAGGTCTCCGGTAGCTGGATGGAAAGTACATTGCGCTTAATCGGCAACGAGGCAGGACGAGGTGGCATCGGCGGTGATTTCATCGCGATACGAATGTCTGAAATTATCCTGGCACAGGCGTTGCGCACTTTTTTCGCATCAGAGGGAGCGGAGAAGCCAGTCTTTGCGGCGTTCCAGGATGCACACATCGCCCCCGTTCTAACGGCTATTCATGATGATCCGTCGAAACCACTCACTTTGGAGACTCTTTCAAACATCGCGTGCCTTTCACGAACGTCCTTTGTTGCCCGATTTTCCACGTGCATGTCAATGACACCGCTTAAGTATGTGACGTTTTGGCGAATGCAGATTGCCAGGCAACAGTTAGTACAAACTGACTATCCTATTCTAGACATTGCTGAGAGTGTTGGTTACCAATCCGAGGCGGCGTTCGGACGAGTGTTCAAAAAACACCATCACGTTGCGCCGGCAACGTACCGCAGACAGGCCGCGTTTGTGTAGTAACTATCCAACTAGCAGTGTAGGCAGCAACTTTGTGACTTGATTTTGACTACAAGCAATTACGAAACGTCCGCTTCCGTGTAATAAATCCTCGTTCGATACTTCATTTACGACACCTTCATCTCTATAGTGAGAGTTTAGGTGTTGCATCGACCCATTGAGTCCGCAACCGAAAGCAGCCGGCCAGAACGCCAATAATTGCACTGTTCGAACGACCGCTTTCGAGAAGAGCAGACGCTCATCGTCGGTACTTAGTCCCAGTTTAAAATTACCTTGCCGGTCTGCCCCGATTCCATGAGCTCGAAAGCGGGCAGGTATTCGTCGATCGGAAAATGATGCGTGATGACCGGCTCTATGTTCAGGCCGCTCTGCAGCATGCTCGACATTTTGTACCAGGTCTCGAACATCTCGCGACCGTAAATACCTTTCAGTTCGAGGCCTTTGAAAATTACCTGGTTCCAGTCAATCGCAGTTTCGGCAGGTGGAATGCCAAGGAGCGCGACTTTACCACCGTGATGCATCGTTCGAAGCATGTCGCGAAAGGCCTGAGGATTGCCGGACATTTCCATACCAACGTCGAAGCCTTCTTCCATGCCGAGGTCGAGCATGGTCTTGTCCAGCAAGTCTGTGGTTACGTTCACAGCGGCCGTGGCCCCCATTTTTCTCGCGAGGTCCAGTCGATAGTCGTTGACGTCAGTGATTACGACATGCCGCGCGCCAGCGTACTTGGCTATCGCCACAGCCATGATACCGATGGGACCGGCGCCGGTGATCAGAACGTCTTCGCCAACGAGGTCGAACGACAATGCTGTATGTGTTGCGTTGCCCAACGGATCCAGTATCGATGCCATGTCGTCGCTAATGGCGTCCGAAAGCTTAAACACGTTGAATGCCGGAACCGACAAGTATTCCGCAAAGGCGCCTGGTCTGTTTACGCCGACGCCAACCGTGTTCATGCATAAATGCCTGCGCCCGGCACGGCAATTGCGGCAGACGCCGCAAGTGATATGGCCTTCAGCCGAAACCCGGTCACCGACACTGAAGCCACGAACCTCGATGCCCATCTGGACTATTTCTCCGTAAAACTCGTGGCCAACCGCGAGTGGCACCGGAATCGTTGCCTGAGCCCAGTCATCCCACTTGAAGATATGGATATCCGTGCCGCAGATCGCGGTTCGATTTATCTTGATCAAGACATCGTTATGACCCACCTCGGGCTCGTCGATATCCTGCATCCAAATACCGCGTTCGGCTTTGGCTTTTACCAGTGCTTTCATTGCTCTTCCTAGATAACGTTCAGTTCACGACCGACTTCGGTAAACGCATCGATCGCTTTGTCCAGTTGCTCGTGAGTGAGTCCAGCCGACATTTGGGTTCGGATTCTGGCCTGGCCTTTAGGCACTACAGGAAAAGAGAAACCTATTACGTACACGCCGCGATCGAGAAGCATGTCGGCCATGCGGGTTGCCAACACTGCGTCGCCGAGCATCACGGGAATAATCGGGTGCTCACCAGGTTTCAGGTCGAAACCGCGTTCGGTCATCTTTTCTCTGAAATAGGCGGCATTGCTGTGCAGTTGTTGTTGCAGCGAATTGTCGCGCTCAAGCAAGTCGAGAACGGCGATCGAAGTTGCAGCAATCATCGGTGCGACAGAATTTGAGAACAGATAGGGGCGGGAGCGTTGCCGTAGCCAACCAACCACTTCCTTGCGACCAGACGTGTAACCACCGGAAGCTCCGCCCAACGCTTTGCCCAGTGTGCCGGTAATGATGTCAATACGGCCCATCACGCCACGATACTCATGTGTGCCGCGACCGTTTTCGCCGAGAAATCCGGCGGCGTGGCAGTCGTCGATCATCGTCATGGCATCGTGCCTGTCGGCCAGGTCACAGATCTTGTCGAGGCTGGCTATGGTGCCGTCCATTGAGAACACACCGTCGCTGACGATCAAGCGGTTGTTGGCGGTCGCTGCTTCTTTGAGTTTTTCCTCGAGATCCGACATATCATCGTTCGCGTAACGAAGTCGTTGCGCTTTACAGAGCCGAATTCCGTCGATGATGCTGGCATGATTCAGCGCGTCACTGATTACCGCGTCGTCAGGACCGAGCAAAGTCTCGAAAAGACCACCATTGGCATCAAAACAGGAGGGATACAGGATCGTATCTTCAGTGCCGAGAAAGGCGCTGATTCGGTGCTCCAGCTTTTTATGGACGGTCTGGGTGCCGCAAATAAAACGCACCGATGCCATACCGTAGCCAAACTCGTCGAGTGCTTTGTGCGCAGCCGCGATGACTTCCGGATGATTGGCCAGCCCAAGATAGTTGTTCGCGCAGAGATTCAGGACTTTTTTGGTATCTCCATTGGTGCTGACGCTAATAGCCGCCTGCTGTGGTCCGGTGATCTGTCTTTCGGACTTGAAAAGACCTTCACTTTTGAGGGCTTCGGTTTGGCTTGCGAGTGATTCGAAGAAGGCTTCCGACACGGTCTTATCCAGGATGTAAACGGGGCACAAATTATATATCGAAATGGGTCGAATACCGATGCCCGTAGCGAGGTTAATATCCTATAATCGCCGACCTTGATACCCTTTTTGAAGCCACCCGGAAGGTGGGTCTTCGGAGTCATTCCATGAGCTTTGTTGATCAGCCAGCTGCCCGTGACGGCAGAATTTCATACATCGATGATTTGTTCCTCACGGACGAGGCGACTTTGGTCCGCGAACTGGCCGATGCGGCCGATCCCGGCGAGGCAGGCCGCCAGAAGATTCAGACGACCGCCGCGCAACTCGTGGCCGCTGTTCGCAAGAACTCGAAGGCGGATGGCGGTATTGAGGCGTTCCTGCAGCAATACGATCTTTCTTCCGCGGAGGGCGTATTGCTCATGTGTATTGCGGAAGCTTTGCTGCGCATTCCGGACGCGGACACAGCAGACAGGCTCATCGCTGACAAAATCACATCAGCAGAGTGGAAAAATCATCTGGGTGCGAGTGACTCGCTGTTCGTTAACGCATCGACCTGGGGACTGATGCTGACAGGGCAGATGCTGACACTGGACGAACTGGCCAAAAGCAATCCGGGCCAGGTGCTCGGCAAGATGGTCAGTCGAGCAGGCGAGCCGCTGGTGCGGACCGCAATGCGCCAGGCCATGAAGATCATGGGCCATCAGTTTGTTATGGGCCGCACCATTTCGGAAGCAATCAAGCGTTCGACCAAGAACGAGGTTTTTCCGTATCGGCACTCCTACGACATGCTGGGCGAGTCTGCACTGACCTCGGCAGACGCCCAACGCTACCTTGATAATTATCACGAAGGTATTGAGAGCATCGGCAAATCGATGGACGGGCCCGCAGAGGATGTATTCGCAGCGCCTGGTATCTCCGTCAAGCTCTCGGCATTGCATCCACGCTACGAATTCACGCATGAAGAACGGGTGATGAAGGAACTGGTTCCGGAGGTTCTGGAACTTGCGATACACGCCAAGAAAATTGGCATCGGCCTGACCATCGACTCGGAAGAGGCTGACCGGCTGGAAATGTGGCTGAATATTTTCGAGGCTGTTTATCGTGATCCGGCGCTGGATGGTTGGGATGGCTTCGGACTGGCGGTGCAGACGTATTTGCGTCGTGGTCGTGACAGTGTGCGCTTCCTCGTGGATCTGGCGGGGGATGTTGGGCGGCGTATCCCGGTACGACTGGTCAAGGGTGCGTACTGGGATTCGGAAATAAAACTGGCGCAGGAACGCGGTATCGAGAGCTATCCTGTGTTCACGCGCAAGTCGCACTCCGATATTTCATACCTTGCGGCAGCACGTCAGGTTCTGGATGCGGGCGACAAGATATACGCACAATTCGCGACACATAACGCGCACACGCTCGCGAGCGTCCTGCATTACGCCGGTTCTCGTCGCGATTACGAATTCCAGCGCCTGCATGGAATGGGCGAAGAACTGTACGCCGAAGTTGTAGACCCGGAGAAGCACGATCGGCCTTGCCGCGTGTACGCACCGGTTGGCAGCCACGAAGACTTGTTGCCGTATCTGGTCAGGCGTCTCTTGGAGAACGGCTCCAATACGTCTTTCGTTAATCGCATTGTCGATGAGTCGATCGATGTGCAGGACATCGTGGCCGACCCGATCGAACTCGCGCGTGAACACGATTGCCTGCCACACCCGCGCATCGTTCGGCCCGCAGACATATTTCAGCCAGAGCGTTCGAATTCAAAAGGATTCAATCTCGCCGATCGAAACGTAAGCCGCAAACTGCTCAGCGATATGGAAGCCTTTGAAAGTAAGCAACTGAAAGCTCGTCCGATTGTCGCCGGGAAAGAGCAATCAGGTGATGAAATAGCGTCCGTCAATCCGGCCAACACGGCCGAAATAGTTGGCATTTGCGTATTGGCACGCGAAGAACATGTCGACACAGCGCTGAAAGCAGCTGTGGCGGGACAGGTGGCCTGGAATCGGATTGCCGCGGAAGACCGGGCTGCGATATTGAATAAGGCCGCGGACCTTTTTGAAGAGAATTCGGCAGAGCTCCTGGAATTATGTGTGCGCGAAGCGGGCAAGATAATTCCTGATGCCATCTCGGAGTTACGCGAGGCAGTCGACTTCATCCGTTACTATGCCGCGCAATCGCTGACACACTTCGGTGCTCCAACCGTGATGCCAGGCCCAACCGGGGAGCGCAACAGCTACGGAATGCGCGGCCGCGGTGTTTTCGTCTGCATCAGTCCCTGGAACTTCCCGCTGGCAATATTCACGGGCCAGGTTGCGGCAGCACTTGCCGCCGGTAATGCAGTTATCGCAAAACCTGCAGAGCAAACACCGCTGGTCGCGTATCGCGCGGTGCAGTTAATGCTGGAGGCGGGCATTCCTGCCGACGTTCTGCATTATCTACCGGGAGATGGCGCGACAATCGGCGGGCGTGCAGTCGCCGATCCGCGAGTGGCCGGCGTGGCCTTTACAGGATCCACAGAGACCGCTCGGCTCATCAACCAGACCCTAGCGCATCGCGATGGACCGATCGGGATATTGATTGCCGAGACTGGCGGTCAAAACGCAATGTTCGTAGACAGTTCGGCCCTGCCAGAGCAGGTCGTGCACGACAGCATCTATTCGGCGTTTAACAGTGCCGGTCAGCGCTGCTCAGCCTTGCGATTGTTGTGTGTGCAGGAGGAAATCGAACCGCGCACACTGGAATTGCTTGTCGGGTACATGGACGAACTGGATATCGGCGATCCCAAACATCTCTCTACCGACGTTGGCCCGGCAATTGACGACGAGGCACGAGACTTGCTGGCAGCGCATGTCGAACGTATGGGCAAGGAGGCGCGGATCGTGCATCGGTGTGCATTGCCGGGCGCAACGAAAGCAGGCACGTTCTTCGCACCGACACTGATCGAAATAGACAGTATTGATGCGCTGCAGCGCGAAGTATTTGGCCCGGTATTGCATGTCATGAAATTCAAAGGCAAGAAGCTCGATGAGACCGTTCAGGCGGTCAATGCCACAGGCTACGGGCTGACAATGGGCCTGCATACTCGCATTGATTCACGGATGGCGGGTTTGGCGAATGCTTCCGGCGCCGGCAACATCTACATTAACCGCAACATGATCGGCGCCGTTGTCGGCGTGCAGCCATTCGGCGGTCGAGGTCTTTCGGGTACCGGGCCCAAAGCCGGTGGCCCACATTACCTGCAGCGATTCGGTGCCGAATACACGGTCAGTAACAACATCTCAGCGGTTGGTGGCAACGCGAGCCTGTTGTCGCTAGGCACGGATTGAAGTCACAGTGGCAGCGATCAGTATTTTTGATATTTTCAAGATAGGTATAGGGCCATCAAGCTCTCATACGGTTGGGCCCATGAAGGCAGCGACTGCGTTCATCGATAGTCTCGGCGATTTGGCGAGTGACGTAGCGAGTATCGAGGTGTCGTTGCACGGCTCGCTGGCCTGGACGGGTAAAGGCCATGGTACTGATTCAGCCGTGTTACTTGGTCTTGCAGGTCTTACGCCAGAGACGGTCGATCCGGACTCCGTTGACGATCGGTTGCGCAAGATACATGCCGACAAGCGTATTGACGTTCCTGGTGTTGGCGAACTGGACTTCGATCCGGCAGCTGACCTGACGTTCGATTTTGAGAATGAACTGCCACGTCATACGAATGGCATGCGCTTTATCGCGAAATCGGACGCGGGCGAAGTACTCGCAGAAGACCTTTACTATTCGCTCGGTGGTGGCTTCGTCGCAAAGAACGATGACCCGGAACCCGTGACACAGGAGGGCGCGCCACCGCTGCCATATAACAGCAGTGAGTCCTTGTTGCAGTGTGCTGAAGAGAATGGCCTGACGATCGCGGAGCTAATCTACCGCAACGAGACGAGCTGGCGAACGGCTGATGAGGTTGATGCACGTCTCGTATCAATTTGTCAGGCAATGCGTGATTGTGTTGCTCGCGGCTTGCGGACAGAGGGCGTGTTGCCGGGCAACATGTCGGTATTACGGCGAGCTCCGAAGTTGAGTAAGACCTTGTCACAGACCGTCGAACCGTCGCCATTGCACGCGCTCGAATGGGTGAATGCTTACGCAATCGCAGTTAATGAAGAAAATGCGGCGGGCGGTCGCGTCGTAACATCGCCAACCAATGGTGCAGCCGGCATCATCCCCGCGGTGCTGATGTTCTATGAGAAGTTCGTTCCGAATGCGGACGAAGAGGGCGTTCGCCGGTACATGCTCACAGCTGGCGCGATCGGTGTGCTTTACAAAACTAACGCGTCGATCTCAGGTGCCGAGATGGGTTGTCAGGGCGAAGTAGGTGTCGCCTGTTCGATGGCGGCCGGCGGTCTGGCGGCGGCGCTGGGTGGCTCGAACGATCATGTTGAGGAAGCGGCCGAAATTGGCATGGAACATAACCTTGGACTTACCTGCGACCCGATAGGCGGCCTGGTGCAAATCCCCTGCATAGAGCGTAACGCAATGGGCGCAGTGAAGGCGATCAATGCAGCACATCTAGCGATGCACGGCGATGGTACGCACAAGGTGACGCTGGATCAGGTGATCGAGACGATGCGGCAGACGGGCATCGATATGTCGACGCACTACAAGGAAACGTCCCAGGGTGGGCTGGCAGTCAACGTCCCGGAGTGTTGATCCTTATTTTTCCAGCTTAGGGTAGTCAAATACGAGCAGCTCGGCTTTGGGTTGCTGGTAGAGATTCCAGTCATCCTGGTCTATCTGCACCGACACCACGCCGGCCGTGGGCAGGTTGTTTGTGAGTCCCGGTATCAGGAAATTGGCGAATTCGGTGAGGCCAGGATTGTGGCCAACCAGCATCAGGCTGTTAAAGCCTGAATCCTGGGCGACAACAGCGCCAAGCAGATCGTCGAGCGATGCGAGATACAGCGCATCTTCGCGTTGCAGGAACTCGGTCGGATAGCCGATTTCGGCAGCAATAATCCCGGCAGTTGTCCGGGCACGTACAGCCGGGCTCGTAATGATTAACGACGGGCGGATGCCGTGGGCGGCGATTCGACTGCCCATGTCCGGCGCGGTACGCTCGCCACGAGAGTTCAGGGGCCGTTCTCGGTCACTGAGTCCCGGGTGATTCCAGCTGGATTTCGCGTGTCTTACTAAAGTTAGTATTTTCATCAAGTTAAAATTATTATCTAGAAATTACATCATTCCAGTTTGCAATCTCGCCTCATCGGACATCATGCCAACATTCCAGGGCGGATCGAAAACCAGCTCCACTGTTACGTCGGTTATCGTCGGGATTACAGCAATTTTCTCGCGGGCATCGGCAACCAGTACATCGCCCATGCCACAGCCCGGCGCTGTCAACGTCATGTCCACGCTGACCGAACGCTGGCCATTGCCCAGCGCTGTGATCTCGCAGCGATAAACGAGACCCAGGTTAACGATGTCCACCGGAATCTCCGGGTCGTAACAGGTCTTTAGCTGGTCCCAGATTACTGCCTCGATATCCGAGTCCGTAGCGTTGTCCGGAACCTTGGGCGGCGGGACGGGCTCTTTGCCCAACGCGTCGGCATCGATGCCGGATACACGAAACAAATTTCCTTCGACATAGACAGTGAAACTGCCGCCGAGGGCCTGAGTGATGAACCCGTTGGTGCCTTCACGCAGGGTTAACGCTTCGCCAGCTGGAATGATAATCGCTGTTACGTCGCGTGAAAGGGAAAACGGCTCGTTGGTATGACCGAACATAGTGTCCTTACTCTGTTGTTGCTGATGTTTGTGATTGATCTAACGCCGCATGCAACGCATGCCACGCGAGTGTTGCGCACTTGACGCGGCTGGGATGCGCTCGAACGCCATCAAGTGCTTTCAATTTTGTGAGGTCGGCCCTGGTCGCCAGTTCGCCGTCGCCGGTTTGTTGTGTCAGCCGCCCCGTTACCGAAACGAAACAGGCATCTGCTTCCGCGACAGACAGGTCGGAGACTGTCTCGGTCAGCAAAGACGCCGACGCCATCGAAATAGCGCATCCAGACCCTTCAAATCCGGCCTCGATGACCGTTTCATTTGCATCAACAACCAAATACAGGTGCAGCTTGTCACCGCAGAGCGGATTGATGCCCTCAGCGCTGTGGGTAGCATTCGCAAGACGCTGGAAGTTGCGAGGGTTGCGGGCGTGATCGAGGATTGTTTCCCGATAAAGCTGCTGTAGCTCGTCGTTGTCAGCTAAGGTATTCATGCAAAAACCTGGCGCGCCTTTTCCAGTGCTACAACCAGCTGATCGACATCGTCTGCGTTGTTGTAGAGGCCGAGTGAAGCTCGGGTAGTACCGGGCAACCCGAATCGTTGCATGACCGGCATCGCACAGTGGTGCCCTGTCCGGACGGCGACACCCTGGTGATCGAGAATTGTGCCGAGATCGTGTGGGTGTATGTCGTTCAATCGGAAAGACTGCACACTTGCCTGATCTCTCGCGGTGCCAATCAGGTGCAGGCCATCGATCACTTCGAGCTTGCTCACCATGTAGCTGTGCAGCGCTTTCTCGTGCTGGTAGATATTGTGCATGCCGACTGATTGCAGGTAGTCGACAGCAGCGCCAAGGCCAATGGTGCCAGAAATATTCGGCGTTCCGGCTTCAAACTTGTACGGCAACTCGTTGAATACTGTGTGCTCGAAGCTCACCTCAAGAATCATGTCGCCACCGCCCTTGTAGGGTGGCATTGCCTCGAGCAGAGCCTCACGGCCCCATAGCACGCCAGCACCTGTCGGGCCGATCATCTTATGACTGGAAAATGCGTAGAAGTCGCAGCCCAGTGCTTGTACGTCGACGTCCATATGCGGCACCCCCTGGGCACCATCGACGAGTACGGTAATTCCGCGTTGTTTCGCGTCAGCGATTATTTCATGCAGCGGGTTGATCGTTCCCAGCGCATTGGAGACATGGCCGATACCGAGCAGCTTCACGCGATCGGTCATCAGTGCTCGCAGCTCATCCAACTTAACTTCGCCGCGGTCGTTGATCGGCGCCACGATTAACTCGGCACCGGTCTGCTCACAAACAAGTTGCCACGGTACAATATTTGAGTGGTGTTCGAGCCAGGTGATCAGGACCTGATCGCCGGCTTGTAACATGGGCCGACAATAGCTTTGTGCTACCAGGTTGATCGACTCTGTTGTGCCGCTGGTATGGATGATTTCTGCGCGGCTCGACGCGTTGATGAAACGGCACAGTTTGTCGCGTGCGCCTTCGTACAGTTCGGTCGCGCGATGGCTCAGCGTATGCACACCGCGATGTACGTTGGCATGATCTTCGCGCTGGTAACGTGCAACCGCGTCAATGACGGCTGCAGGCTGTTGTGCAGACGACGCGCTATCGAGATAGACCAGCGGATGTCCATTGACCTCTTGATCCAGTGCCGGAAAGTCACTCCGGCAATAAGCGATATCGTTTGTTTCAGTTGCCTGGGGCTGGCTCACGACGCATCTTCCTGAATCAAGTCGCCAAGTCGAGCTTCAACGAGTGAATTGATGATATCGATCGCTACGGCGACGGGTGCACGGCCAACGAGGTCGGCGGCGAATGCATGCGTAAGCAATTGCGTGGCCTGGCGTTTATCCAGTCCGCGGGTACGTAGATAGAAGAGGGCGGTGTCGTCGAGTTGTCCGACTGTCGTGCCGTGACTGCATTTGACGTCATCGGCATAAATTTCCAGCTCGGGTTTGGCATCGATCTCGGCATGCTCTGATAGCAGCAGATTGTGATTGGCCTGGTTCGCGTCGGTACCGTCTGCTCCTGCGTGGACAATGGCCTTACCGTTCCAGACGCAACGGCAACGGCCATTGAGAATGCCGCGATATTCCTGCGACGACGATGCAGGTCCGACTCGATGATCGACCCGCGTGTGATTGTCGATGTGCTGTCCGTCGCCAGCGAGATACAGGCCGTTGAATACCGCGTCTGCACCGGGTTCACCGAGATCGATATCGACATCGTTGCGCACCAGCCCGCCACCAAGGTCGTAGCTCGCCATGTCCAGCCGGGCGTCTCTTCCCATTGTAACGGACAGTCTTCCTGATTGAACATGGCCGATGCGCCGGTCCTGAATTCTGACGTAGCTGGCAAGCGCGGCCTCACCGACCTGCAGAGTGATGACCGAGTTTCCGAAATGATCACCGGTGCCCGTGGATGATTGATATTCGATGATTTCAGCATCACAACCCGGAGCGACTTCGATTTCGACGTTGGCTTGAGAAACAGCTGCGCCAGCGTTGGTTTCATCAATGATGAGAATACCCAGCGGTTTCTCCGTTGCGGCGTGAACCTGTACCCGAAGCCCATCGTTCAAAAGCGCTGCATTCAGATCGGCCAGCGGCTTGTCCATCACGAAGGGTGCTGCAGATTCGCTGAACCGCTGCACCTCTATTTCCGAGGACTCGTCGAAAAGGGATGTGTCGATGACGCCATTTGCGATGACCAACCAGTTGGCATCAATAGCCCCCGCGATCGCTGCAACAGCATCTGCAAGCAAATCGTTTGATGTCGTTTTGATCGTCGCCCCACCGGCGAGCCAGCGATTGCTGATATCAATCGCGGGACCTAAGTCAGTGTACTTCCAGTCTTCATCACGGACCGATGGCAGGCCATGTTCATCGAGATTTGCCAGCGCCGCTTCGCGCGTGGCCGTCAGGGCATCGTCCGGCATACGCAGGACTGCCTCTCGCAGGTCATCAATAGAAAGCGCGACCTGTTTCATGCGCTCGCGGCCTCACGTACCCAGTCGTAGCCCTTATCTTCGAGCTCCAGAGCCAGGGTCTTATCACCGGACCGAATAATTTTTCCTTCGGACAAGACGTGCACGAAATCGGGTTCGATGTAATCCAGCAAGCGCTGGTAGTGGGTAATAAGAACGATCGCCCGATCCGGCCCGCGCAGCGTATTCACACCTTGGGCAACGGCCTTCAGCGCATCGATATCAAGGCCTGAATCGGTTTCATCAAGAATCGCGAGGCTTGGCTCCAGCATCGCCATTTGCAGGATTTCGTTGCGTTTTTTCTCGCCGCCGGAGAAGCCTTCGTTCACACCGCGGTTCAGGAATTTCGGATCCATTCCCAACACAGCCATCTTTTCGCGCGCGAGTTTGAGGAACTCAAAGGCATCGACTTCGCCCAGGCCCTGATGCTTGCGCTTTGCGTTGACGGCTGCCTTCAAAAGGTAGGCGTTGTTAACGCCCGGGATTTCAACCGGATACTGAAAGCCGAGAAATACTCCCTCACGGGCACGTTCCTCAGGCTCGAGATCCAGCAGGTCTTTGCCGTTGTACTTCACTTCGCCACCGGTTACGACATAGTCTTCGTGGCCGGCGATAACCTGTGCAAGGGTGCTTTTGCCGGAGCCGTTCGGTCCCATGATGGCGTGCACCTCGCCAGCGTTCACTGACA
>CAYWBZ010000014.1:16473-18268 GCA_964456535.1 uncultured Woeseiaceae bacterium
TTGCCGGAGCCGTTCGGTCCCATGATGGCGTGCACCTCGCCAGCGTTCACTGACAATGACAGGCCACGCAGAATATCGGAGTCGCCGATTCGACTTTTTAGATTATTAATTTCGAGCATTACAGTTTCCTAACCGACAGCGCCTTCAAGACTGACGTTGAGTAACGCCTGTGCCTCGACAGCAAATTCCATCGGTAATTCTTTGAAGACTTCCTTACAGAAGCCGTTGACGATCATGTTCACGGCATCTTCTTCCGAGATGCCACGTTGACGGCAATAGAACAGTTGATCGGCGGAGATTTTCGACGTCGTCGCCTCATGTTCAATTTTTGCCGAGGGATTCTTTATTTCCATGTATGGGAATGTGTGAGCACCACACTCTTTGCCGATCAGTAACGAGTCACATTGCGTGTGATTGCGGGCGCCATGTGCTTGCGGCATCACCTTAACGAGACCGCGATAGGCATTTTGTGCCTTGCCAGCGGAAATACCCTTGGAAACAATCGTGCTCCTGGTATTGGCGCCGATATGGATCATTTTGGTGCCGGTATCAGCCTGCTGCATGTTGTTAGCAACCGCGACTGAGTAAAATTCGCCGACTGAATTTTCGCCGCGCAACAGACAACTTGGGTATTTCCAGGTGATCGCCGATCCGGTCTCAACCTGTGTCCAGGAAATCTTCGAATTGGCTCCGCGGCAATCACCACGTTTGGTGACAAAGTTGTAAATACCGCCAACGCCGTTCTCATCACCTGGGTACCAGTTCTGTACGGTCGAGTATTTGATCTCGGCACCTTCGAGTGCGACCAGCTCCACAACTGCTGCATGCAGTTGGTTCTCATCGCGCATCGGTGCGGTACAGCCTTCGAGGTAACTAACGTGGCTGCCTTCGTCCGCGATGATCAGCGTGCGTTCGAACTGACCCGTGTTCGCCGCATTAATCCGGAAGTAAGTCGAAAGTTCCATGGGGCAGCGGACACCTTTGGGAATATAGACAAACGACCCGTCACTGAAGACAGCCGAATTAAGTGCGGCATAAAAATTATCGCGACGGGGGACAACACTGCCGAGGTATTTCTTCACGAGTTCGGGATGCTCGCGTACAGCTTCCGAGAAAGAGCAGAAGATGACACCCGCTTCGAACAGCTTGTCCTTAAACGTCGTCGCCACGGACACGCTGTCGAAAACTGCGTCTACGGCAACACCGGCGAGGCGCGCACGTTCATGCAGCGGGATCCCCAGCTTGTCGTAGGTCTCCAGGAGTTTTGGATCGACCTCATCCAGGCTCTTGGGACGATCCGCGTCGGACTTCGGAGCCGCGTAGTACGAGATCTCGTTGAATTTTACGGGCGGGTAATGCAGATGGGCCCACTCCGGTTCTACCATTTCCAGCCATTGTCGATAGGCCTGCAAACGCCATTCGAGCATGAATTCGGGTTCATTCTTGCGTGCCGAAATCGCACGCACGACACTTTCGTCGAGACCGGGCGGCAGGCTGATCGTCTCGATATCGGTAACGAAGCCGTGTTCATAGCGTCGATTAACGATGCTTTCTATATTTTCAGAAGTCATTTTCTCTTGTTTTCCACGGTGACCGGGAGACCGGCGAAGCGAAATTGCGGGGTAGGGCTGTTGCTGCGTAGCAGGTCGCTCAGTGATACGTCATCGAGCGCGCGGCGAATGGCGACATTTACTTGCTGCCATGCGCCTCCGACGCTACATACGCCTTCGTGCTCACACTGGCTGTCGCTCGCACTGCACTCGGTGATGGATACAGGGCCTTCAAGTGCGTCGAT
>CAYWBZ010000014.1:18368-22673 GCA_964456535.1 uncultured Woeseiaceae bacterium
CCGAGCGTGTTTCGATAAGGGACTATTTTAGTCCTATTTAACGTCGCAGGCTATACCTGCGGCGATATTCGTGCATTGTCCGAGCAGGATTTTGCTATGCTACCCAGCCCTGTTTTCTTGGAGAAAACCCGCATGAATCTCAACGAGTTGAACTCTGTCGCCAACGCTATGGTCGGCGCTGGCAAAGGCATTCTGGCTGCTGACGAGAGTACACCGACTATAGGTAAGCGATTCGACACTATTAATACTGAATCGACTGAGGCATCCCGCCAACGCTACCGTGAAATGCTGTTCACCGTGCCAGGTGTCGCCGATTACATCGGTGGCGTAATCCTTTTTGACGAAACGCTGCGGCAGTCGACATCAGACGGCGTACCGTTTGCCAAATATATGGGTGATCTCGGCATGGTTCCGGGGATCAAGGTCGATATGGGCGCCAAGCCACTGGCTGGTTTTCCGGGCGAGACTATCACTGAAGGTCTGGACGGCTTGCGCGATCGCCTCGCCGAGTACTACGACCTCGGCGCCCGCTTTGCCAAATGGCGAGCAGTTATCAATGTCGGCGCGGACATTCCCTCGGATTTCTGTCTGAAGGCTAACGCACGCGCGCTGGCACGCTATGCGGCCCTGTGCCAGGAAGCGAATATTGTTCCGATCGTTGAGCCCGAAGTGCTGATGGACGGCGATCACAGCATCGAACGTTGCGAAGAAGTGACCAATGGTGCACTGGCTGAATTATTCGCCGCTCTGGCCGAGCACAAGGTCGCACTCGAAGGCATTATCCTGAAACCAAACATGGTTATTTCAGGGTCCGATGCTGCGGACCGTGCGTCTCCTGCTGAAGTCGCAGAGGCAACATTGCGCTGCCTGAAGGCTCATGTTCCGGCCGAAGTTCCTGGTATCGCATTTCTTTCCGGTGGTCAGACGGCAGAAGAGGCTACTGAACATCTCGACCTGATGAATAAGGCAGGTGATGTGCCTTGGGAGCTGTCGTTCTCTTACGGACGTGCATTGCAGGCTCCGGTTCTTGATGCGTGGCAGGGCAGTGAAGACAACTACGGTGCCGGTCAGTCAGCATTGTTCAAGCGAGCGAAACTCAACAGCCTTGCACATGCTGGTCAGTACGAAACCAGCATGGAATCGGACGCCGCGTAAAGCGCGTTATATTTGTGGAGGCTGATTCTGAGAATTTGATTGAGATTCGCGACCTGATGTATTCGCGCGGTGTACGCGTGATTTTCAAGGGTCTCAATCTAACCATCAAACGCGGTGAAGTTACCGCGTTGATGGGTCCCAGCGGCACCGGCAAGACAACTCTGCTAAGGCTCATAACACGCCAGCTGATTCCGCAGCAGGGCGCTATTTACGTGAACGGTGTTGATATTGCGACTTTGAATCAGCGCAGGCTTTATGAGCTTCGGCAGCGTTTTGGCATGTTGTTCCAGAATGGTGCATTGCTGACTGATCTCACTGTCTTTGAGAACGTGGCCTTTCCACTGCGTGAACACACCAAGCTTAGCAATCGCCTGATTCGACACGTTGTCCTGACTAAACTACACGCGGTTGGGCTGCGCGGTGCCGCCGATATGTCGCCGACGGAATTATCGGGTGGTATGGCGCGCCGGGTCGCGCTGGCACGTGCGATGGTCATGGATCCGGAAATACTCATTTACGATGAGCCTTTCGTCGGTCTCGATCCAATTTCCATGGGTGTGATCGTGCGCCTGGTGCGGCGCATGAATGATGCGCTTGGAATCACGAGTATCGTTGTTAGCCACGACGTAGCGGAAGTATCGACCGTGGCGGACAGAAGTTACCTGATCTCCGACGGCAAAGTAGCGGCAAGTGGCAGTCCAGATGAATTGAACGCAGCAAATTCGGAGTTGGTGCGACAGTTCATGCATGGCATGGCTGATGGTCCGGTCGCATTTCACTTTGACGCCCCGAACTATGCGGAGCAGCTGCTGGGGCGGGATTCCGAATGAGGTCAATTTTCCGCGATATATACAACAACGTTTTTGAGTTTGTACAGACATTTGGTGCGTTCCAGCTATTTTTCCTGCGCCTGGTACGACACGCACCGCGAATGTTGGTGCGCCGACCGGGTCTGGTCATTAAGCAGGTCTACAACGCTGGAGCACTCTCGCTCGTCATCATCATGGTCTGTGGTTTTTTCGTCGGTGGTGTGCTCGCTTTGCAGGGCTATGCGAATCTGGCGCGTTTCAATGCTGAAGATTCGGTCGGAACAGTCGTTGCACTGGCACTGATCAAAGAACTGGGTCCTGTGATCACAGCGCTGCTATTCGCCGGCAGGGCCGGGACAGCATTGTGCTCGGAAATCGGTCTGATGAAGGCAACCGATCAGCTCTCTGCCATGGAAATGATGGCAGTTAATCCGGTGCGACGAGTATTGGTGCCTCGCTTCGTGGGGGGCGTTATATCGATGCCGTTACTGGTAGCTGTTTTTACTTGTATTGGCCTATTCGGCGCCGACGTTGTCGCTGTTTATCTTTTGAGTGTCGATGTTGGAGCATTCTGGCAACAGATGCAGTTGTCTGTCGACATCAAGGATATTCAGGAAGGCATATTCAAGAGTATTGTATTTGGTATTGTCGCGAGTCTGCTGGCGGTCTGGGAGGGATATAATACAATCCCGACGGCCGAAGGCGTCGGCAGGGCGACAACGAGAACGGTTGTGATTACAGCAATCGCGGTATTGATCCTCGATTTCATGATCACGGCAGTCATGCTTTAAGGAGCAGTTATGCAGCAAACACGTTCAGTTGAAATTGGTACTGGTCTGTTCGCCCTGCTGGGGATGTCGGCGTTGTTTTTCCTGACAACACAAACAACCGGCGGCGACAGATTTTCTGCCGATGAGACTTACGAAGTCGAAGCCTGGTTTGACAACGTCGGAAGCCTGAAGTCCCGGGCGCCAGTTGCGATGTCCGGGGTCACTATTGGTCGCGTAACCAGCGTTACCTTTGACGCGCAGCGGCTGCAAGCCAAAGTTGTTTTCGAAATTGACAGTAAGTACGGTGCGATTCCCGACGACTCCGATGCGAGCATACTGACCTCCGGACTACTGGGTAGTCAGTACATCGGCTTGCAAGCGGGTGGTTCCGAAGACAATCTCGAGAACGGCAGTGAAATATTTTTTGTGCAGGACGCTATCGTGCTTGAGAACCTGATCGGGAAATTCCTGGTTAGCTCCGGATCCGGAGACGATGAATGAAGTCGTTATTAATGCCACTCGCACTCACCGTTACTCTGGCGGCGATGCCGGTGAACGGCGAGGAACAATCACCGCAGGAAGTTATTGAGAGTGCGGTGCAGTTGCTGGCCGACAGGATGGATGGTCGGCAAGAGGAACTGGCTGCTGATCGCCAGGCCCTGTATGCGCTCATTGACGAAATTCTGTTGCCAAGATTTGATCGCAAGTTCGCTGCTCAATTCGTTCTCGCCAAACATTGGCGTAGCGCGACTGAAGCTCAGCGTGAACGTTTTATCGAGGCCTTTTATCAGGCGCTGGTGCGACGTTATGCCGATGGCTTGCTCGAATTCGAGCAGGACAAGGTGGAAGTGCTGCCGTTTCGTGGTGACCTGACGAAGAAACGCACCAAGGTCAGAAGTACCGTGCAGCTCAACGATGGTAGCAAGGTCGATGTCGACTATGAGCTGGTGAAACGTGATTCGGGCTGGCTGTTATTCAACATTGTGATCGAAGGCATCTCCTACGTTAGAAATTTTCGGGCAGAAATGGATTCCGAGATAAGTGGCTCCAGTCTCGATGCTGTAATAGAACGACTTGAAGGTGAGGCTGGCATCACCAGCGATGAATGATTTCACGCTCAAGGATCTCGGTGACGGTCACTTCGCTTTGTCCGGAGAGATGTCGTTTGATACCGCCGAACGCATACTGCAAGCCAGTGAACGACCGTTCGAGGAACATACGCGTCTTGAGATAGATTTGTCCGGCGTCACGATGGGTGATTCAGCCGGTCTCGCACTACTGCTCGAATGGGTCACCTGGGCCAATCACACCGTCCGCGAAATTCGCTTTTCAGGTATGCCCGAGCGCATTCTTGCGATCGCGAAGACGACGGAAGTCGATGAGTTATTGACGCGCGGCGAACGCTGGGCAGGTTTTATCGAGTCGCCTGAAGCGCAATAAAGCACGGCGATTTAATCTTCCTCGAAAAACTCGTCGAAAAAGTCATCATCTTCCGGTGGATCGCCGTCGTAGACTTCGTACTCACGGTTTTGCAGGTATGACTCGCGGGTCGTTACATACTTATCCTTGGA
>CAYWBZ010000015.1:0-9134 GCA_964456535.1 uncultured Woeseiaceae bacterium
GGAACGTGCGGCATTGTATCCACCAGGCCGTGTCGCCACGCCGCAGGAAGTCGCCGAGATGATCGCTTTCCTTGCATCCGAGGAATCGAGCGGTGTCAGTGGCGAGGCAATCCGGGTTGCGCTCGGCAGCGTGTGGTAATGCGAATGCACGAACTAAGACTACTGCTCCCCTGCCTACTGGTTTCCACAAACCTTTGGGCGGATGAAACAACATTCTCGCTACATTCGAGTGCGCTGCCACCTCTGCCTGCACCGGTTGCCAATAATGCTGTAACCGCAGTGACCGTCAATGATGTCGAATACCTCGTTAGCTTCGCCGGCATTGGCAGCGGACTCAAACATTCAGACACCCACGCCCGAACCTTCGTACACCGTAACGGGGACAGCGATTGGGATGAGCACGGGCCGATACCGGGTGTTGTTGGCCGCCTCGCTACAACCGCGGCTTCAGTCGGCGAACTTGCTTATGTTTTCGGCGGCTACTCGGTAGCAGAGGATGGCGCTGAGGTATCGACGCCGTGGGTGCATTCATTTGACCCGGTTACAGGGGTGTTTGCCGAACTCCGCCCGATGCCGGTTCCCGTCGATGACGCTGTTTCGTTCACCTATGAGGGCCGCTACATTTATTTAATCAGCGGCTGGCATGACCTGGGCAATGTAAACCTCGTGCAACGGTACGACACAGTTTCAGACACATGGACTCAAGCCACGCCAATTCCCGGAGCACCTTTATTTGGTCATGCTGGCGGAATTGTTAGCAACAACATCGTCTACTGCGATGGTGTTGCCGTAATCCCGCATGCCGACAGGTCGAGAAGCTTTGCTGCAAGTGACGAGTGCTGGTTGGGAATAATCAATGGCAAAGACAGTCGTCGAATTGACTGGCGTCCGATTAAAAACCATCCCGGCCTGCCCCGCTATCGAATGGCGGCTGCAGGGCTGCCCTCGCTAAACGGCGTATTGTTCGTCGGCGGTAGCGAGAACCCGTACAACTTCGATGCTATGGGATATGACGGCAATCCTTCTGAGCCCGCAAAGCATGGCTTGTTATTCGAGCTTGAGACATTCACGTGGCAGGTCCTGAGACAGGAAAACGCCGCATCGATGGACCACCGCGGACTGGTGTCGTTTGGCGGCGGCTGGGTAGTCATCGGCGGCATGTTAGCCGAGCAGGTGGTCACCGATACGGTCACTCAATATTTGTTACGCTGATGACATGAAAACCGTATTTGACGCATCCAGCAATATCGAAGCTCACCTTGTCATGCACCAGCTGCAGCAGGCAGGAATAGAGGCGACCATTCAAGGCGAGTTCCTGCAAGGTGGCATTGGAGAACTTCCGGCTGCCGGCAATATCCGCGTCCTGGTCGATGAGAAAGACGTGGCCGAAGCACGTCAGGTTATCGCCGATTGGGACGCTGCTGGCGGTTAGGCCAGCAACTCCCGTCTCAGGTGCTAGCGGTCCCTAGCGATACTAATTGATCGCAAAGACAGCCCAAGTCGCAATTTCAGGTCGTCATCGCGAAAGCGGACTTCGTCGCTGCTGAATGGATTGTACATCTCGTGCATTACCGACTGGGAAACAACGGCCCAACTCCTGGACACGAATTCAGAATCCATCCCAACGACTGCATAACCCAGCCGATCGCGGCCCGGATAACACTGCGAGATAAATCCACCCCAGCAATAATCCCCGTTGCGGTTATCGTCGGGACCCCAGGACACCCCTATACCGGCACTCAACATCGCCGACGTAAATGCCTGGGAAACGGTCTTGGCGGTATGTTTGCAGACCGACAAGTCTCCCTGCCCCAGATTAATCGCCCAGGGCCCTGACCGATTCGGGCCGTATACCGCCGCTGCAGATACTTCTGCATAAATAACTCGCGCGAGTTTCGCACAACCATCGACCGCAATTGGTGAGAGCTGCGCACGTGTTTGAGAGGCTGCCAACCCCAGCACTAATGGAATGATCAGTGCGGCAAATATCCTTTTCGCCATCGTCCTTCTCCTTCACTTGTATGAGTGATGAGAATCGAACGAACGACGAGATTTGGACAGCGCCAAATCTCGTCGATTTGTCGAGAAGTTGTTACACGTACTTCAAGATCGCGACGATCAGCACCCAAACCGACATGACTGCACCAGGCAGAAACGACAGCGAGAAACCAAGTGTTCGGGTCGATGGGTCCTTCAAGTACTCTGCGCGATAGATGAATCGGCCAATGAGATACACAACACCCATACCGGCACCCCAAAGCGGATTCACGTAATGCGCGTACATCCAGAGCGCCGGAATCAATACGATGAGCTGCTCCAGCGTATTCTGGTGCACGCGGTTGACGCGATCAAATTCTGCGTCACCCGACATGGTCGGTGCCTTGACCCCATATTTTTGGTGCGCCCCACCGACCTGAATGCCAAAAAACATGTATTGCATCAGTGCCAGGACTGTAACGATTACAACTGCTTCCATGATTTATCCACCCCTTGAGACTGTTTTTCCAATTTAGTGTAACTTTTCCCGCTTGACCATTAATATGGCACCACGATGGCCAGCAACCCTACCGCAAAATTAACCACATTTCTGTTTGGCCGGATTCTAGGGCCAAAGAAGCACGAGTACGCGGCCGTTGCCTGGTCCTTTGCGTATTTCTTTTGTGTCCTTGCCTCGTACTACATCCTCCGCCCTATCCGTGAAGCAATGGCCGTCGGTAGCGGCCCTGATACGATCCCGTATCTGTTTATGGGCACTTTTGCCGTAATGATGCTCGCGACACCGATATTCGGCTGGGTCACATCACGCTATCCAAGGCGCAGCTTCTTACCCTGGATAAACCTGTTTTTCGTGTCGAATATCCTGATCTTTTGGTTCTTTTTCGCCAAGTACGTTAACGATGATGCAGACCACATCTGGCTTGGACGGGCATTTTTTGTCTGGCTCAGCGTGTTCAACCTTTTCGTCGTATCCGTTTTTTGGAGCTTCATGGCGGATATCTACACCCGCGAACAGGCGAGGCGTCTGTTTGGTTTCATCACTGCAGGCGGCAGCATCGGCGCGCTGATCGGCAGCGCGGCCACCAACGCGATCGTTGTAGATATCGGCCGGCAAAACCTGTTTCCGATCGCAGCCGTGATTCTGACTCTGGCTGTCCTGTGTATTTACAAGCTAAGGCGATGGGTGGCACATGAACACGAAGCGGAGATTAGCGATACCGTTGAAAGCAGCAGACCGCTTGGCGGCAGTCCGCTAAGTGGCGTCACGCACGTTTTCGGATCCAATTACTTTTTGGGAATCGTAGCTTGCTCGATAGTCGCGAGTTTGCTCGGGACCGCCCTTTACATTTTTGCCGCACAGATGGTTGAGGACTCAATCTCTGACGCTGATGAGCGAATTGAGTTCTTTTCCAACATCAACTTCTGGACCAACTTATTTGCGCTGTTTGGCCAGATGTTCATCGTCAAGCAAATTGTTTTGCGATTCGGGATCGGCCGATCGCTGGCACTATTGCCGATAGTCTCTATAGCTGGGTTCGTGCTGTTGGCATTTGACCCGGTACTCGGTGTTGTAGCATTCCTGACTATTGCGCGCAGATCGCTTGGTTTCAGTTTCAGTAAGCCATCCACTGACATGTTGTACTCGGTCGTCACACCCGAAGAAAAATACAAGACCAAAAACTTTATCGAAACGGTCATCTACCGCTTCGGCGATATCATCGGCGCATGGTCGGTCCAGCTATTGATGGTCTTGGGTATGGTGGGAGTATCAGTCGCCATGCTGCCATTCGCAGCGGTTTGGGCGGTTGTCGCATTGTGGCTGGGGCGTGACTATAAGCGACAGGCATTGGCACTTAGGAGTCAGGGCGTCGAATGAAAAAAAGCAATTGGAGTCGTCGCCAAATATTGGGCGCGGGCCTCGCTCTCGCCACCGCGCCGCGGCTGGCAATTACTGCTGAGCGCGAAAACATGATGAGTAAAACTATCCCGAGCAGCGGTGAATCGATGCCAGTAGTCGGGCTCGGGACCTACAATGTTTTCGATGTTGAAAGCACACTGGCTGAAATAGAACTTCGCAGGAAGATAGTCGAACTGCTGACGCGAAGTGGTGGCAGCCTCCTCGACACATCACCCATGTACAACCGCTCCGAAAAAGTTATCGGTGACATTGTCGGCTCCGGCACTGATCGAGAATCGCTCTTCCTCGCCACCAAAGTATGGACCGATGGCAAAGATGCCGGAATCAGACAGATGCAGCGCTCGGCTGAGTTGATGCAGACGGACGTCATCGATCTCATGCAGGTGCACAACCTGCGCGATACGGCGTTGCATATGGAAACAATTCGCGAGTGGCAGGAATCGGGTCAAATTCGCTACAGCGGCCTGACGCACTACACAGCAGGAGCGCATGGTGCTCTAGCCCGCGAAATGGAACGTTTCAAACCAGACTTTATTCAGATCAATTACTCAATGGGTGAGCGCCAGGCAGAAGAGCATCTCTTGCCATTGGCGAAAGACCTCGGCGTCGCGGTTCTCATCAATCGACCCTTTCAGACTGGTACGTTGTTCCGCGCAGTATCTGGAATTGAGATACCGGACTGGGCAAAGGAATTTGCGGCCAGCTGGGGACAGTTCTTTCTCAAATTTATCATTAGCCATCCGGCGGTCACTTGTGTGATCCCTGCAACGAGCAAAACAAAACATATGATCGACAACCTCGGTGCCGGCACGGGCATCCTTCCCGACAAAGCCATGCGCAAGCGCATGTCAGATTTCTTCGCGAGTATTTAGAAAATGCAAAACGCCACATTGATTCGTCGCATCGCGGCGATGCTTTACGATTCGTTGCTCGTCTTCGCCTGCCTGGTCATGCTCGCGATAATTTCAACGGCGTACCTGGATGGGGAAAGTGTATACGCTGGCGGCCCGGCCTATGTACTTGCATACAACATCATCAGGTTCTTGATCATCTTCCTGTTCTTTGTCCTGTATTGGTCGCGCGGCGGCCGCACATTGGGCATGCAGTCCTGGCGACTGCAGCTCGAAACAATGGATGGCGAAAGAGCCGGTCTTGGGGCTGCGACTATTCGATTCTTCGCGGCACTGCTTTCGTGGGCGCCAGTGGGTCTTGGGTTTATTTGGTCACTTTGGGACAAGGACGGGCTGGCCTGGCACGATCGCATCAGCAAGACGCACCTCGTGTACTACCCCAAGACGGACGACTAGCGTATTCGCGACAGTGCGAATACCGTCACCAGCGCCAGCGTGACCGTTGGCAGCCAGGTGACCAGAATCGGGTTTAAGTTGAACACCTGCCCGGAGTTGGCAAGCGTTTCGCTAGCCAGATAGTACGCAAGGCCGATCACCACGCCGATCATCAGCCGACCGCCGGTGCCGCCGGTTCGCAGTGAACCGAATACAAACGCCAGAGCCAGAATTGGCATGATCAATACCGTGAACGTGCGTGACACGCGGTACCAGAATTCCGTTTCGTACTTTGTCGCATCCAGGCCATTGCGATCCAGATAGTCAATATAACTAAGCAATTCCCTGGCAGAAAGGCTGAGTGGCTTCGCAATAGAGCTTCCCAAAAGATCAGAGTTCACCTCAAACGACTCGACTGAACGGGACGACTGCAAAACCTGCACACCATCACGATGAAATTGAGTCTCCCGCAGATTCTCCAGAATCCAGTTGTCGTTTTCATCGATCCCGGAATTCTCTGCTACGGCGATCGATTCCAGGCGGTCCTCGTCGAACTTGTAAATGTACAGACTGCCGAAATCAAACTCGGGGTTGACCCTCTCCAGATGCAGATAGGTCGACCCGTCCTTTACCCAGGCTTCATTGCCGAGACCTGAATCTTCCTTTTGATAGCGCGCTTCCATGCGCATATTGCGCGCATAGGAATCGAGCGGCGGTCCGATGAACTCGCCCAGTAAACCGGTAAGCACAAGCAGCAATGCCCCTGACAATGCCACCATGCTCGACAATTCGCGCACGGAAAGCCCGGCGGATCGCATAACAATGATTTCGCTGTTGCCAGCCAATGCACCCAGTCCCAGCAGAGATCCGATCAACGCCGCAATCGGCAACATCGCGAATGCAAGATTAGGTAGCCGCAAGGCTGTATAGAGTATCGCCTGCGCCGTCCGATAATCGCCTTTCGTGTCATCCAGTTCCGCAATGAATTCGAACAGGCCAGCTAACGCCAGCAGCACAACGAGTACCAGCGCAGTGCTGGCGAGTATTGTGCGCATCATGTACTGACTGAGAATGCCGGTCATCTGAACATTCTCTTGTGATAGCCGTTCTGCACGGCCAACAGACCAAGCGCAAACAGCAGCATACCGCCGTGTACCCACCACATTCCCAGCGTCGGTGAGATGGTCGATTGCTCGATCCACGCCTTGGCTGCACTCATCATGTTCAGGTAAATAATAAAAACCAGCAGTCCGATCGCAAGTCGACCATAGCGCCCGGCTCGAGGTTGACTTTTGCTCAACGGCACCGCAAGTATCGCCAGAATAATGGTCGATAGCGGAACCCCGAGTCGCCACTGAAATTCAGCAATATGCTCGGGTTCATCGGAACGCATCAAATCGAGGAATGCCATTGCGCGCGGTCGCGGTTCTGACGTCTCCAGGCTGGGTAGTCTGTAAGGGACACCATGCTCAGCGAATTCGATGACACGAAATTCGGTGGTTCCAGGCACGCCTTCATAACGTCGCCCATCGCGCAGGACCAGCAGACGCACATCCGAGTCGTCGGATTCAACCATCTCACCAATTTCTGCAATGACAACTTCGATAGACCCGTCATCGACCCGCCGCTGCATGAATACCTTTTCCATTTGGCCTTGTGGCGTAACGCCGTGGCCATACACAACTGCATGATCGGGCCCGAAAACGGTAAACTGCCCCGGCTCAATACTGGCCAGATCCGCCTGTCGACGGGCTTCCGCACCGATCCGGTCCACATTGGTCATCGCCCAGGGTCCACCTTCGATCGACAGCCAGGCGACACCGAGTACCAGCGGCAGCATCAGCCAGCTCAAGGGTCTGTAAATTCCTGATGGACCCACCCGGCAAGCCATCATGGCCGGCAGTTCACTGTCCCGATACAGGCGGCCAAGCGCCAGCATGACCGCCAGGAACAGGCCAATAGGCACCAGAATGGTCAAATACTGCACCGCCGACAGCCCGATCACATCAAATGCCGCGTCTTTGGGCAATTTGCCCTTGGCAACGTCACCCAATACTCGTGCAAATTGATTTGTGAGCAGGATCAGCAAAAGCACCATCGTGACCCCAAGCCAGGCCGTGGCGATTTCGCGAAATATGTACCGATCAAGGATTCGGGTCATCGGTGTCCGGGAATGACGTAGCTGTAGGTAGCTGAATTGGTTAGACTACCGCTTTTATTTTGTCCGTGACAGTCCCGGAACAATAACAAGGCCAATTGGGAAAATATGAAATACTTTACAACTACGAGCAAGGCATCTCGCCGCGCTGTTGATTGCGTCATAGTCGGCGTATACAACCGCGGCAAGTTGGGCATCGGCGCTACCGATATTGACGCAGCCAGTAAGGGGCACATCCGCAATCTCATCAAGTCGGGTGATGTTTCAGGCGCTCCAGGTCGGGTTGCCGTTTTAACTGCGTTGCCGGGTGTTAAGGCTGCCCGCGTTGTCGTTGTCGGCCTGGGCAAATCCGGTGGGCTGGATGCCATCGCTTTCCGCAAGGCCGTGGCGGCCGCCACGCGAGCCATTGCCAAAACAAAAACCAAGCAGATTCTGAATTGCCTGACCCTCGAGCCAGTCAGCGGTTGCGACCCTTATTACCTGGCGCGGCACACCGTTGAAAGCATCAGTGATGCACTGTACCGCTTCGACCAGATGAAGAGTAGTCACAAGAAACCAGCAATGCCATTGAATACCATCGGTCTTGCCATCGCGAAACGCGGTGACGCTGCCAAAGCGACTCGTGGTGCCGAACACGGCGACGGCATCTCCGCTGGTGTGTCACTCGCCAAGGATCTGGGAAACTTGCCAGCCAATGTCTGCACGCCTTCGTACCTGGCACGTGCGGCGAAGAAACTCGCAAGCGGCAATGGAAAATTATCTACCCGCATCCTGAGTGAGGCCGAGATGAAGAAACTCGGCATGGGTTCGCTGTTGTCGGTTACGGCTGGTGCTGTCGAGCCCGCGAAGCTCATCGTCATGCAATACAAGGGTGCCGGCAGTGACAAACCTGTCGTACTGGTCGGCAAAGGTGTGACATTTGATACCGGTGGTATCTCGTTGAAGCCCGGTGCTGGCATGGACGAGATGAAATACGACATGTGCGGTGCAGCAAGCGTCATCGGCACGATGGCTGCCATCACGAAGATGAAGCTGCCGATCAATGTGAACGTCGTTGTTCCGGCCGTTGTGAACATGCCCGCTGGCAATGCCACCAACCCGGGCGACATTGTCAAGAGCATGTCTGGTCAGACTATCGAAGTGCTGAATACCGACGCTGAAGGTCGCCTTATTCTGTGCGATGCGCTGACCTATTCAAAACGCTTCAAACCAGCGGCGATTATCGACGTTGCAACACTCACGGGCGCCTGCGTCGTCGCACTCGGCAATCACCGTTGTGCGATCTATTCAAACAACGACGATCTGCAGGACGAAATTTTCGCGTCCAGCAAGAGCTCAGAAGACATCGGCTGGCCGATGCCGATGGGTGATCAATATGCTGCGCAACTCAAGAGTAATTTTGCCGATATGGCAAATATTGGCGGACCAGGTGGTGGCTCAGTCACGGCCGCGTGTTTCCTCGGCAAGTTCACCGACGGCATGAACTGGGCACACTTGGATATCGCTGGTGTGGCCTGGAAATCGGGGCACAATAAAGGCGCCACCGGACGACCTGTTCCGCTGTTGTCGGAGTTCCTGCTGTCTCGTGCCGGCGTGCTGCCCTGACATCGAACGTGGCTCAAGTCGACTTTTACGTTCTCGACCGGGTCGACGAACACGCGCGAGACACGCTTGCCTGCAAGTTGGCCGAGAAAGCCTGGCGGCTGGAGAACACCATTCACATTCATACGATGACTCGAGAAGACGCCGAACGTCTCGATAAACTCCTGTGGAC
>CAYWBZ010000015.1:9234-21109 GCA_964456535.1 uncultured Woeseiaceae bacterium
CAAGACATCGAACAGCGCATCTACGAGCGCTGGGAAGAACAAGGCTATTTCGCGCCGCAAGGTGAAGGCAGCCCTTACTGCATCATGATTCCGCCCCCGAACGTGACGGGCACATTGCACATGGGCCACGCGTTCCAGGACACCATTATGGACACGCTCACTCGCTACCACCGCATGAAAGGCCACCGTGCACTCTGGCAGCCGGGCATGGATCATGCCGGCATCGCCACGCAAATGGTGGTTGAGCGCTTGCTGAATGCCGAAGGAAAGTCCAAACGAGATCTTGGCCGAGAGAAATTCGTCGAGCGCGTGTGGCAGTGGAAAGAAGAGTCCGGCGGAAAAATTGCGAATCAGACGCGCAGGTTGGGTGCATCCGTCGACTGGAGCCGTGACCGCTTCACAATGGATGACGGCTTGTCCGAGGCCGTCCGAAAAGTCTTTGTGCAATTGCATGACGAAGGTCTGATCTATCGCGGCAAGCGCCTGGTGAACTGGGACCCGGTATTACACACCGCACTGTCGGATCTCGAAGTTTTGTCAGAAGACGAAAGCGGTAGCTTGTGGCATTTTCGCTACCCGCTGGCTTCCGGAGATGGACACCTTATCGTCGCAACAACTCGCCCGGAAACCATGCTTGGCGATAGCGCGGTTGCCGTGCACCCGGACGACGAGCGTTACAAAGACCTGGTCGGACAGGAAATTGTCCTGCCAATCGTAGGTCGACGTATTCCGATTATTGCAGACGATTACGTCGATCCGGAGTTTGGTACGGGTTGCGTAAAGATTACGCCAGCGCACGATTTCAATGACTATGACATTGGCAAACGTCATGACCTGTCGATGTACAACATTCTGACCGACGATGCCGCACTCAACGACGACGTCCCCGAAGAATACCGAGGCATGGACCGCTTCGACGCACGCAAGGCTATTGTTGCCGAATTCGAATCGCTGGGCCTGCTCGAGAAAATCGAAGACTACGTTGTCAAGATTCCCCGTGGCGATCGCAGCAACGCCGTGGTCGAGCCTTATCTTACGGATCAGTGGTACGTGAAAATCGAGCCACTGGCCAAGCCCGCTATCGAAGCCGTTGAAACGGGCCGCATCAAGTTTGTTCCGGAAAACTGGTCGAAGACCTACTTCGACTGGATGTACAACATTCAGGACTGGTGCATTAGCCGACAGCTCTGGTGGGGACATCGAATTCCCGCCTGGTACGACGATGCTGGCAATATCTATGTCGGACATAGCGAGGCGGACGTCCGCGATAAATACTCGCTTGGCGATGTTGCCCTGCGCCAGGACGAAGACGTACTGGACACCTGGTTCTCGTCAGCTCTGTGGCCGTTCAGCACCCTTGGATGGCCCGACAAAACGGATGCCCTGAAGGAGTTTTATCCCGGCAATGTCCTCGTTACCGGATTCGATATTATTTTCTTCTGGGTCGCGCGCATGATCATGTTCGGCCTGAAATTCATGGACGACGTGCCATTCCGTGAAGTCTATATCCACGGCTTGATCCGCGATCAGGACGGCGACAAGATGTCCAAATCCAAGGGCAACGTGCTGGACCCGATTGATCTGATCGATGGCATTGATCTTGAATCGCTCGTCGAGAAACGCACCACCGGGTTGATGCAGGATCACCTCGCGCCGAAAGTTGAAAAGGCGACGCGTAAACACTTCCCTGATGGCATAAATCAATTCGGTACCGACGCCCTGCGCCTGACTTTCGCGGCGCTTGCAACGACCGGCCGCGACATACGATTCGACCTTGGACGGATCGAGGGCTACAAGAACTTTTGTAACAAACTCTGGAACGCTGCGCGTTACGTACTGATGAACACAGAGTCGCTTGACACAGGTGAGGTGGAGTTTAGTTCGGCCGATCGCTGGATCAAGTCACAATTCAATAGTGCCACCGCTGACATGCATCAGCACATGGCAAGCTATCGACTCGATCTTGCATTGCAATCTGCGTACGAGTTTACCTGGCACGAGTTTTGTGACTGGTACCTCGAACTTTCGAAGCCGATACTGCAGTCAGACGAATCGTCGGACGCTCAAAAGCGCGGCACTCGACAAACACTGATTGAGGTTCTTGAGGCGACACTGCGCCTGCTACATCCAATCATGCCGTTCGTCACCGAAGAAATCTGGCAGACAGTAGCACCGCGCGCCAACATTGAAGGCGAAACGATCATGTTACGCCCCTACCCCGAGGTTGACGCCAACGCGACTGACGAGGACGCCGTTGCCGACATTGAGTGGGTGCAGCAATTCATACTGGGAATCCGGCAGATTCGCGGAGAAATGGACATTTCGCCAGGTAAACCGCTACCTGTAATCTTGCAGGGTGCAAGCAGCAGCGATCAAAAACGTGCAGATGCCGAAGCTCTACTTCTGCAACGTGTCGGTCGAGTCGAATCCATAACATTACTCGGCGGCGACGAAGAGCCGCCCGCTGCCGCGACGGCTTTGTTGGGTGATATGCGCCTGCTGGTTCCGATGCAGGGACTTATCGATGTGGACGCTGAGCGCGCACGGTTGACCAAGCATCAGGACAAGATCAAAATTGATCTGCAACGCAGTTCCGCCAAGCTAAAGAACGAGAAATTTGTGAACAATGCCCCGGCGGATGTAGTCATACAGGAACGAGAGCGAGTTTCCGAGTTCGAGAAAGCAATTGCTCAACTGACCGAGCAACTCGAGAAACTTGACGAACTCATCTGATACAAAGTCGTTTACTGAGCACTGCATCACACTCTAACCGGCGAGCCAGTGCAAATTGACCGCGTATCGGCGACGATATCGGTCGGAGGACCATTGTATGCAGCGCGGTAACACACTTGAGAACCTGCCCAGCAGTCTGGACGCACAACGCAGCGCCATTGAACGCGCTCGAAAAGCGTTAGCGAGTATTATTCTTGGCAAGGACGAACAGATCACCCTGGCACTATCGTGTTTGCTCGCTCGAGGACATTTGCTGATCGAAGACCTGCCAGGACTTGGCAAGACGATGCTCGCACAGTCCCTAGCCAAGACACTCGGCCTCGGCTTTCGCCGTATCCAGTTTACAAGTGATTTACTCCCAGCTGACATCATTGGTGTTTCTGTTTTTCGACAGAATAGCGGTGAGTTCGAATTCCAGCCGGGCCCGATTTTCTCGCAGCTGATTCTCGCCGACGAGGTCAATCGAGCGACACCGAAGGCGCAGAGCGCGCTGCTCGAAGCAATGGAGGAATACCAGGTCTCTGTCGATGGTGACACGCGACCGTTACCGGAACCATTCTTTGTCGTCGCGACGCAGAATCCCGGCGACCAGATCGGCACGTTCCCGCTACCCGAATCACAGCTGGATCGCTTCCTCATGCGAATCGCCATGGGTTACCCAGACGAGGCCAGCGAGCGTGAACTCATTGCGGGTGAAGACCGACGACTAATGCTCGATGACATTGTAGCGATCGCGGCGCCGGAAACACTAATCGAATTGCAGAAATCCGTTCGTAAACAGAACGTAAGTGACCCGCTAATAGATTACGTCCAGGCACTGGTCAGACACACACGTGAATCAGCCGAAATAGAAGTTGGCCTGTCGCCTCGTGGCGCTCAGGCACTGGTCGCAGCAGCACGCGCACGATCTTTCATCGAGAATCATTCTGGAGTTTATCCGGATGACATTCAGGCCGTGTTTGCGTCAGTTGCCGGACACAGACTGAAACCGGCTGGTAGCACTCGTTTCCGTAGTCCGTCCGAACTTTGTCAGCATGTCCTCGATTCTGTGGCAATACCCTAGCCGACTCGTCGGCAGCGTACGTGACCGCGCGACTCTGCGTGCTCGACGCTGGGCACGCAAACGTCAGGGCACCGACGCAGCGACAACCGAACTACGCCCTCGCCGCGTCTACATCCTGCCTACAGGCGTCGGACTCGTATTCGGGCTGATGGCGTTTGCGATGTTGTTAGGCTCAATGAACTACAACAACAACCTGTCGTTCATCCTCACATTCATTCTCATCGGCATCGGCTTTGTTTCTATGCACCAATGCCAGCGCAACCTGGTCGGCCTCGAATTAACTTTCGCTGGAACTGACCCGGTCTTCGCCGGTCAGGCGATTCGTTTTCGCGTTGCGATTACCAATCAGTCCAAAAGCGCGCGCTATGGCATTCGCATCTACCACGATAAGACAGAAAGCGACGTCCACGACCTGCAACCTGGCGAAAGCAAGATTTTCATATTACCTATATCCACCGATCGTCGCGGCTGGGTGCAACTCGAACGCTTCGGCATTCGCACCCTTTTTCCTTTCGAGCTGTTTCGCTCGTGGGCCTGGTTACACATGGACCTGAGAGGACTGGTGTATCCGGATCCGGCTGAGAATCCGCCGGCACCACCACCGTCACGAGTTGCTCAAGGCCACCGGCAACACGATGCACGCGGAGAAGAGGACTTCGCAGGCCTTAGAAAATATCATGTCGGTGACTCGCCCCGGCACGTCGCATGGAAGGCCTACGCACGCAGTGGCCAATTACTATCCAAGCAGTTTGCGGGAGCTGATACCAGTAGCCAGTGGTTTGATTTCGACGAGATTGAAGCGGCCGGCATTGAGACACGACTTTCTGTACTGACGCGATGGATTGTCAACGCCGATCAAACGCGGGAAGACTATGGACTGCGAATTCCCGGTTTTGAATTTCCGCCGGCACACGGCGATGAGCAGCGACGACGGTGCCTTGAGGCACTTGCCCTGTTCGATGAGAAAGCATCTTGAGGGCGCAACCACGAGGAACTGATGGCTCGCTACTGGCAAGCTTGCCGTGGACGATGGCAGCGCTGGCTGTCTCGCTGGCTCCGCACGTACCGTATCTCCCATTTTGGATTTCCGGCGGATTTATTGGCTGCGCTGTTTGGCGTTACGTAGTCGAAAGACGGCGTCGCATGCTGCCATCGCGTTGGGTACGTGGCGGACTGGCTCTGGTGTGCTTTCTGGGCGTCTTCGGCACCTATTCATCCATTAGTGGCGTTGGCCCGGGCTCTGCTTTGCTGGCGATTATGGCCGCTCTCAAATTACTGGAGACACGCAGACGACGGGATCAGTTCGTCCTGCTATTTATTTCAATCTTCCTCGTGATGTCTTCGCTGCTTCGCGAACAGTATCTGTGGTCTCTACCTTACGTGATAGGCAGCACGCTGATTATCCTGACCGCCTGGCTTCGGATGTCAGCAGGGGCCAGTGAAACTGCGAAACAAAGTTTCACGACCAGTGGCCGACTGCTCTTGTATGCCGCACCTCTCGCGATCGCCATGTGGGTACTTTTTCCGCGCCTGTCATCACCGTTCTGGGCTGTACCTATCGATACCAGTCGAGCAACTTCAGGCCTGAGTGATACGATGAGCCCCGGTGACATCAGTTCTCTCTCAATGTCGGATGAGGTCGCGTTCCGCGTGCAATTCGACGGCGAAGTACCGGAGTCCCGCGATTTGTATTGGCGTGGCCTCATCATGACGCGCTTCAACGGTCGTACGTGGACAGGGTCTGAGCCCAGAGTTGGCCCTCCCGCTGAAGATCAAATTTCTTTCAGAGGTGAACCGGTTTCTTATGAGCTGACACTGGAGCCAACACGACAGCAGTGGATCTTCGCACTGGACATGCCCAAGGAGTGGTCGATCAAACGAGCATTCATGGGGCCTCAGCAGCAACTTGTTCACGTAACTCCGATTGAGCAACGTGTGGCTTACCGGGTCACGTCGTATCCCGACTACGTTGTGCAAGCCCGGCTGCCATCGATCTACCGCAAGTGGTACACCAGCGTTCCGGATGATGGCAATCGGCGCTCAGCCGAACTTGCGCGCCAGATGCGTGAGGAAGCTGGCTCCGATACGGCCTATATCGAAGCAGTTCTCGCGAAGTTTAATGAAGAAGAGTACTTCTACACGTTGCAGCCGCCACCGTTAGGCAGCAGTCCTGTCGATCGATTCCTGTTTGATACCCGGCAAGGTTTCTGCGAGCACTATGCGTCGGCATTCGCTTTCATGATGCGCAGTGCCGGCATCCCGTCGCGAATCGTTCTCGGCTATCAGGGTGGTGAGATTAATCCCATTGGCGGACACCTCATCGTGCGCCAGTCGGATGCCCATGCATGGACAGAAGTATGGCTCGAACGCTACGGCTGGTACCGCGTCGACCCAACAGCCGCCGTAGCGCCGGAACGCATCGAGTACGGCACACGCGGTGCGGCGCTGGACGGCGTCGGAGAACTCTGGGGGTTTACTGCGCCTCCGCAGTTCCTGCAAGACCTGACGATGACCTGGGACGCATTGAACGCCAAATGGAACGAGTGGGTATTGGGATATGGGCCCGAAACGCAGAGCAAGTTCCTGGAGTGGCTCGGCATGGTCGACCCTAACTGGCGAAAGATGTTGCTGACATTGGTCGGCAGCGTCGTCGCATTAATACTCATGATCAGTGCTTTCATGATGCTGCGTTACCGCCCGCCGGCAAAAGATCGCGCATCAATTTTGTACAGCAAGTTCATCAAGAAAACTGGCTTGACGCGACGAATCGGCGAGACCGAGCAGGAGTTTGCTCTGCGAGTAACGTCCGGGAACCATATACCGAATGACAAGGTGGCATCAGTGACCGTTGCATATTTGGATGCCCGCTACGGTGTCGAGGAAACAACCGCTGTACGCCGGCTAGAAACAGCAGTCGCTGCTATTTCGAGTCGGTAATTGCCCTCAATTCAACTGCTCGAGTCAACCCGATTCTTGACAAATTTCATATATATGATCATTGACGCAACAAGACCAACACTGCAGATGGCGGCGGTTGTCAGAAAGAAATAGCGATATCCTGTTTGACCGGGAAACGCATCCAACAGCACGCCACCCAGCAACGGCATGAATATATCCGGCGTAAAGCCAATCGTAGATACGATGCCTGCGGCAGTCCCGGTAACAGCCAGTGGAATCCCACCCTCTTCCAGCAAGGCAAAGTAAATTCCTCGCATTGCGAACACTGCCAGTGACGCAACAGCAACGTTAAGCAACATAACAGGAAGCCAACTTGCTGCTCCGGGTAACACCGCAAAGAAACTGAAGCTTGCAACCAACACAAGAAACAAAACGGCGACCGATCTTGCTATACCGATCTTGTCGGCGATGAATCCTGCAACGACTGCAGCCAGCGGCTTAAGCCATACTTTGCCGACACTGATTACTGCCGCAATGGTCACGCTCAACATGAAGATGTCTGACGAGTAAGAAGTGAATCGAAATGTACCCCAGTACGCACAGTAGCCGGTGAGAACCACCATCCCTATCAACCAGACAATCGGCATTTTTAGCGTGCTCACGATTTCGTTAATACCTACCTTCGGCTCGCTTTGGCTGTTCTTCTCACCCTTGGTGTCATCTTCCAGGACAAACCAGGCGAGCACCGCGAAAAACACGGTAAATACCGAACACTGAAAAATCACTGCCGAAAGCGCAGAGTCACCGCTTCCGAGCGCTGCAAACACTGCCAGAAGCGCCATACTCGACAATACTTCAGCGAGTCCGCGCCCCGTCTCAAGAATCCCGAAAGCGCGGCCCTGCTCATCGGGTGGCGCCCAATTTCGGGTTACGCGAATCATTGAGCCCCAAAACAGAAAAGTGATGCTAACGCCCCAAAATGCGTGGATCGCGATACTAATTTTGTAGCTTGGAAGTGTGGCGAAATACAAGCCTGCAACACCTGTGGAAAACAGAGATATAGAAATAAGCTTTCTCGGCGACACCCGGTCAGCGAGCCAGCCGCCCGGAAAATAGCAAATCAACGAAGTAATTCCGAACGCGCTCATCAGTGAGCCCACCTGCGTATTGCTGAGGCTCAACGCCTGAGCTATCGGTTTGTAATAGATCTCCTGCAAGAACGGCAGGATAAATATAATGCCGCCCGAGATACTCGTGACGGTCATGATCAACCAGTGACGTAGACGTGAGATCGGTCTTACCCCTCGTAGTATCCGGCGCGAACCGCCGCGCCAATGAAGTTGCAGATCAGTCGCTCAGCATGGACCATCGTTATGTGGCCAACATCGTACCTTGGAGCGATTTCAACCAGGTCCATGCCCAGCACGCGCCCTTTATTGATCAGACCGTGAACGAGTTGTCGAACTTGCATCCAATCGAGGCCACCTGGAGTTTGCGCCATTACGGCGGGCATAATGGTCGGGTCAATGCCATCGGCATCGATAGTCAGGTAATAAGGTCCACCATCCGGAATTCGTCGCAGTACTTCCGCCATTCCGATATCGTGCATCTCGTAGGCATCAATGATCTCGGCACCGTAAGTGATCGCGTCTTTGACCTCTCCGTCGCGAGCACTACCGATGCCACGCATACCAATTTGCACAATCTTATCGATCCACGGCATCTCTGCGGCACGTCGGATAGGACTCGAATAACCCTCCGTTTCACCATTAACCTCATGGCGCCAATCCAGATGAGCATCGACATGCACAAGTGTTACTGGCACGTCGAAAACCTCAAGCGCCCGCATCACAGGAATCGGAACACCGTGATCACCACCGAGTGCTATTAAGGTCGAATTGGCTGAGAATATTTTCCTCGCTGCCTGCTCTGCACGACGGTAATGTTCTTTGTGGTCGGCTTTGTCGCTCGTTACATTCCCGCAATCCACCACCTTAATGTCACGTCCGTCGAGCAATTGCCCGCCGAGGTCCCAGTCGAAGTGGTTTCGTGTATAAGCGATATCAGATTCGCTGGACGCCTGACGAATCGCATCCGGAGCATTGCTCTGGTCATTTGGGAACGAGGTCACTTCGTAAGGCATTCCGAATGGAATTCCCAGAACGGCAATATCGGCATTGAGATCATCAAGATCTGGCTGGAACGGAAAATCAAGAAACGTATCGGTTTTTGTTCCGGGCGGCTCAGTCAAGTCGTCGGTCATTCCGCAATCAGCCTTCGCCGGAATTACTTGGCATTCGCACTAACGAAAGCAACAATGCGCCGGCCAGAAACATCGGCATTAATGCCAGCAATACCCACTTCGGGTCGTCCGACAACATTGCCGCGATCGCAACCATGGCAGGACCCAGGACATGCGCGAACTTGGTCGTCATGCTGTAAAAACCAAAGAACTCTCCCGGTTGATCCGCGGGAATCAGCGAAGCATACACGGAACGGCTGAGGCCCTGGACACCACCTTGCACAAGACCTATTACGATCGACATGATGTAGAACTCTCTGACATCCGTCATCTGAATAGCCCAAAGGCAAGCGCCTACATACGCGAACAGTGCGAAATAAAGACCTTTCTTGGCACCGAATCGATGCGCGAGCAGCCCGTACACGAGGGTCGCCGGGAAACCGACGAAATTTGCAATCAACAACGCCAAGACGAGGTCGCTGTCCTCAAATCCGAGACGCTGCCCGTAGTTGACGGCCATAAAAATCACGGTGAACACACCACCGATGTAGAGCCAGTAGCCGCCGAGAAAAATTGTCACATTTCTATATTGGCTTATCTTGTGCACGGTCGACTTGAGTTCTGCATAAGCCGCTCGGATCGCGTGATCTGTTACCTCAATCGGGCTGTGTCGCTCGGGAACGAAAAAGATCAAAGGCAATAGAAAGATGAGCCACCAGACGCCAACCGAAATGAAGGCATAACTGAATGCCTCTGTGGTGTTTTCAAGGCCGAACGCCTGCGGTGACTTGAGCATCCAAAGGTGAAGAGCGAGCAACGCCGCTCCACCGAGATAACCGACAGAAAAACCAAGCGTGGAAACGAAGCTGTAGTTTCGCGGTTCCGTAACGTCGATCAGTAAAGAATCGTAGAACACAACGGAACTGTAAAAGCCTACTGAAGCGATTAGGTACAGTCCCAGTGCCAACGGCCAGTCACCCTGCCCCACAAATCCCAGGCCGGCGGTCGCCACTGCGCCGATGATCGCAAATAGCAACAGAAATCGTTTTCGATACCCACCGGTATCTGCAATCGTCCCGAGTACCGGAGCAATCAGGAAGACAATGACACTTGCTGAAAATGTGATCCAGCCAAGCCGAATAGTCGCCGACACGCCACCATCATCGACACCCCAGTGGTTGCCAAGAACCAATGGGAACAGGACCGCCAATACGCTGAGTGCGAACGCGGAGTTCGCCCAGTCATAAAGTGCCCAGGTAATGACTTGCTTGGTGAGTATTTTGGACTTCGGCAAACCATTGCCTCAGACAGAGGTCCGGCGACTAGTGCTCTCTCGTCTTGCGGAAAGCAATATCCGGCCAGCGTTCCTCGGTCAGGTTGAGATTAACCCGTGTAGGAGCAATGTAGACCAGACTGTCGCTATGATCCAGTGCAAGATTGTCGTGGGCCTTACGCTCGAAGTCGCTCAACATCTTTTCGTCGTCGCATTCGACCCATCGTGCAGTCGCAACGTTGATCGCTTCAAACTGGCACTCCACGTTGTATTCATGCTGCAGGCGGTGAGCAACAACTTCGAACTGCAGTGGACCAACAGCGCCAAGAATAAGATCGTTGTTGCGCATCGGCTTGAACAACTGTGTTGCACCTTCCTCACATAGCTGCGCAAGACCCTTTTGCAGTGCTTTCAGACGCAGGGGATCTTTCAACACAGCACGGCGGAAAATCTCCGGTGCGAAATTCGGTATACCTGTAAAATGAATCATCTCGCCTTCAGTAAAGCTGTCACCGATATTGATCGTGCCGTGATTATGGATACCGATAATATCGCCCGCATAGGCCGTTTCCGCGTGTTTGCGATCTGCCGCCATAAACGTAATCGCATCCGGAATTTTCATTTCCTTGCCCGAGCGGACATGCAACGAACGAATCCCCTTACGGTACTCGCCGGAACAAATTCGCATGAACGCGATGCGATCTCGATGCGCGGGGTCCATGTTCGCCTGAATCTTGAACACGAAACCGGTCATCTTGTCTTCGTTGGGCAGCACGTCGCGCTGCTCACTTTCACGAGTCTGAGGTGCCGGTGCATAGTTAACGAATTCATCCAGCAATTCCTTAACGCCGAAATTACCAATCGCGGAACCAAAGAAAACGGGCGTCTGCTTCGCCGCAAGATAATCTTCGACCGATAGCTCTGGACAGGCACCTTTGACCAACTCGATCTCTTCTCTGAACTCGTCAGCGATGTCGCCGAGTGCGGCTGTCGCCTCGTCCGAATCCAGTCCTACAATGATATGGCGCTCGGATGCTTTCTCTCGGCCCACCCGGTCATAAAGGTAAATGCGATCCTGCAACAGATGATAAACACCCTTCAGTGAACGACCCATGCCAATAGGCCATGTAATCGGAGAACACTGAATCTTCAGTACTGACTCGATTTCATCGAGCAAATCGATCGGTTCCCGACCGTCGCGATCGAGCTTGTTGATGAAAGTCATTATCGGCGTATCACGCAGACGGCAAACATCCATCAATTTGATGGTGCGTTTTTCCACACCTTTCGCGCAATCGATAACCATCAGTGCGGAGTCGACGGCCGTCAGCGTCCGATACGTGTCTTCCGAGAAGTCTTCATGGCCGGGTGTATCGAGCAAGTTGATCACATAATCGGCGTAGGGAAATTGCATAACCGATGATGTCACAGAGATGCCGCGCTGTTGCTCCAGCGCCATCCAGTCCGATGTGGCATGACGGCTCGCCTTGCGGCCCTTTACGGTGCCCGCAAGCTGAATAGCGCCACCATAAAGCAGCAACTTTTCGGTCAGTGTCGTCTTGCCGGCATCCGGATGCGAAATGATCGCGAACGTGCGCCGTTTGCTGACTTGTTCGTCGAGGTTTGCCATGACTGAGTTCAATAATACGAGGCGGCGCAGTCTAGC
>CAYWBZ010000016.1:0-2385 GCA_964456535.1 uncultured Woeseiaceae bacterium
ATACGTTCTGCCAGAATTCCGGCAACATCGATATTGAATAGAACACACCACCCAGGTAGGTCAGCGGCGTTAGAACGAATGTCGGCACAATGGAAATGTCGTCGAACTTCCGTGCGAACACTGCGTTGATGAAACCTGCCAGTGAAAAGACGATTGATGACAACAACACCACCGACACCATAATGAAAGGATGAGCAATCTCGAGGCGCGTGAAAAACAGTGCGATGATCGTAACGAGAGTGCCAACGAGCATTCCACGTAACACTCCGCCAGCAACATGACCGACAATGATCGTCGCATTCGACATCGGCGATACCAGCATCTCTTCAATATGACCACTGAATTTGGCGCCAAAAAACGAAGACACGACGTTACCGTAGGAGTTCGTAATCACCGACATCATGATCAGGCCCGGCGCGATGTATTGCATGTAATCAAAACCGCCCATGCTGCCGATGCGCCGTCCGATGAGATTGCCAAAAATGATGAAGTACAGTGTCATCGTAATTGCGGGCGGCACGATCGTTTGCACCCAGATTCGTAGCACCCGGCTCATTTCTTTGTGGATTATGGTTCGAACAGCAACCAGGTTCAGGGCGATATTCATGTCCCTCCCTCAGGGTCGTGCTTGCTCTCGACCAAACGCATGAACAGTTCCTCAAGGCGATTTGCCTTATTGCGCATACTCACCACCCGGATGCCATGTATGTTCAATTGCTCGAAAAGATCGTTGATGTCGTGGTCTGGTCCTTTTTCAACTTCGAGTTCACAGTTATCCCGCAGGCGGGTTTTGAATCCCTCAAGCTGCGGCACTTCAATAAGCTCCCCAGACAAACTGAGAATCAGCACTTCACGCTGCAGCTTGCGCAATACCGTACTCATCTTCGCGTCTTCGATGATCTTTCCGCCATCGATAATACCGATATGGCGACACAGTGATTCCGCTTCTTCCAGATAATGCGTCGTCAGAATAATTGTCGTCCCGGCAGCGTTGATCTCCTGCAGGTACTCCCACATTGAACGACGTATCTCGATATCCACACCGGCTGTGGGTTCATCAAGAATAAGCAGTCGTGGTTCATGTACGAGCGCCCGGGCAATCATCAGCCTGCGCTTCATACCGCCCGACAGGCTACGAGCAATATCATCACGCCGGTCCCAAAGTCGCAGCGCGCGCAGGTATTTCTCAACGCGTCCACGGGCAACTTTGCCGCCGATACCGTAGTAGCCGGCTTGATTCAGGACGATATTGCCGACGGTGTCCCAGAGATTGAGGTTGATTTCCTGTGGCACCAGACCAAGGCAGGATTTTGCCGCTTCGAAATCCGTGTCGATGTTATGACCGAATATCTCCACCTCACCGGCAGTCTTGTTAACGAGCGAACTGATAATCCCTATCGCTGTTGTTTTTCCTGCACCATTCGGTCCGAGCAACGCGTAGAAATCACCGGCCGGGACGGTAAGGTTGATACCTTTGAGGGCCTGGTTGCCGTTGTCGTAGGTTTTCTCGAGGTTTCTTATTGTCAGGGCATTCATCAGGTCGCGTATTGTAACCATGACTCCCCCGCATCGTCACAACTTCTTATCCAGAACCCGCAATGGACCCGACATGCTGCAAGCTGCGGCTGGGAGCCGCGTGTAGTTGTCGATCCCTGACTGTGCCAGCAGAGTATGCAGCGCGGTAAGTTGTGAGGATCTGCGAATCTGGCGGCGCGAACTCGTGCCGCCGCCCAGTAAGCGCTCACCCATCGCGACCGGTATGTGCAGCCGGGAGACCATCAGGTCATCGCGCCCACCGATCCTGTCGAGCAATGTCACCAGGGGCAGGCTCACGATCTTTTCACACCACGTTATCGATGCGCCGCTGATGATTCGTACCGCGTAAGGATTGCGACGGGCAAGTTGCCAGAGAAAACTCATGGCCGCAGTCTGTATACGACGCAATTCCGGGCTCTCGTGCTCAGTTGCAGCCATCAAGTCACCCTGGCTTTGGTCGGCCAGTACACCTGCCCACCATCCGTCATCGTCCTCCCGCAACGAAAATAGCAGAAATGGTGCTGCGGCAAGGCGCCCTCGTTGTGGACCTCTGAGTTCGGATGTCGCCTTAATAAAGGCTGTATTCAAAGCCAGGACATTGACGTAATCATCCGGGCCGGGGCCCGAAAATTCGCTGCTGTGTTCCATATTGTCTCCCTTTTGGGGCTTATTTATGCCCTTGCAGGCTTTTCTAGCCCGTTTCTCGAATTACTATATTTCGGATCATTCGACCATGTATGGATAATATAGGCTATGGTAATACTATATATGGTCGTTTTCTATCATAAATGGTAAGAAATGATGAGACACCGAAAATACTGGAGGGTAAACAATGAGATTCACCGACGA
>CAYWBZ010000016.1:2485-8890 GCA_964456535.1 uncultured Woeseiaceae bacterium
GGACATCGCTTGTGCCGCGCGTATGAAACCTACTTGCTATTGCACAAAGAGCCACAGTTGAGCTTTGAGTGGGCGTGGAATCTGCTGCAATGTATTTCCTATAACGACGAGCTCTATCTCGCGAGTTGCAATCACTGTGATGCGCTCTACGTGCAGGATGCGTACGCACTGGATCATCACATCTGTCCGGCTTGCGAGATCGTCAATCAAGTTCATTAGTGAGGTACAATCACCCGCCTGTTACGTCCAAAAAAATACATAAGGGAGATAGACCAAATGCTAAAAGAATTCAAAGATTTCGCCATGCGAGGCAATGTTGTTGACATGGCCGTTGGTATTATCATCGGTGCAGCTTTCGGCAAGATTATTTCTTCATTGGTTGCCGATGTCATCATGCCGCCAATTGGCATGCTAATGGGAAGCATGGATTTCAGTGACCTGGTTCTTGCACTCGGCGAAGGCGAAGGCGCCGCAACATTAAACTACGGACTCTTCATCAATACAGTGATCAACTTTCTGATCGTCGCGTTCGCCATCTTCATGTTGATCAGGGGACTAAACTCGATGAAGAAAAAAGAAGAAGCGAAGCCTGCTGAGCCACCGAAACCTTCGGCCGAGGAAACCTTGTTGACCGAGATTCGTGACCTGCTGGCCAAAGGCTAGATATCGAGTAAAACGAATACATGGAAAATCACAATGTGTTCGCGGGCGCGTTCGTCGATCGAAGTGGCGAAATGCGCAAGGACGCAGACTGGCTGAACGAAGCGCTATCCAATTCCGAGACGCGCTTCGTTCCCGTCTGGGGTGATCACTGTCTGGTTGGTGGTGACCCATTGCAACTCATGTTGCTCGAACGGCATCAAATCGAAAATTATCTCGATGAGCACAATCAGATATTTCTTGGCTTGTTCCGTGGCAAACCAGCTTTCGCAGTATCGATCGCCGCTGAGGGCGCGCCGCCTTATCCGGAGCTCGGCGAATTTCAGGATCTGCGCTATCTCGGAACAGTATTGCCCGCAGACGAGGCTAATCTCGCGGCGCACGCGCGTGGGCTGGTTCTTTGGCACTCCTCGCAACTTTTTTGTGGGCGCTGCGGGTCTTCGGCTCGGCCGGATGCAGGTGGTAACTCAAGGCGCTGCGTCAATTCTGAGTGTGGCCGGGAAATTTTCCCTCGGGTAGATCCCGCCATCATTGTGCTGGTTGCAGATGGAGACCGTTGTTTGCTCGGTCGACAAACAGGCTGGCCCGAGGGGCTGTATTCCACAATCGCTGGTTTCGTCGAACCTGGCGAGAGTCTTGAGGATGCGGTTCGGCGGGAGGTCTATGAAGAAACAAACGTTCGCGTAGCCGCAATTCGCTATCACAGCTCACAACCCTGGCCGTTCCCATCCTCGCTGATGCTTGGTTTCGTCGCTGAAGCAGACACGACAGTGACTCAGGAAATCCGCATGAACGACGGTGAACTCGAAGACGCGCGATGGTTTACGCGCAAGGAATTGCGCTCCGGGTTTCCCAAGTTGCCATTTAGCATTTCGATTGCACGCCGCCTGGTCGAAAGCTGGCTTGGCGCAGAAACTTCAGAGTAGTCATGTGCCTGGTTGTTCTTGGTTGGCAGCAGCATTCTGAGTTTCCATTGATCGTTGCGGGCAACCGCGATGAATTCCACAGCCGCCCCACGGAACACGCACACTGGTGGTCTGACGCACCGGATATTGTTGGCGGTCGGGATTTACAGGCCGGCGGTACCTGGCTGGCGTTACATCGTGGCGGGCGGTTTGCGACGGTTACTAATTTCCGGGATGCGCAGCTGCCGTCCCCGAAGTACCGTTCACGCGGTCACCTCGTCACCGAGTTCCTTAACAGCACGGCATCTCCAGTCGACTACCTCAACGATATTGATGGTGCGAAGTATGCGGGGTTCAATCTGCTCGTCAGCGATGGTACGACGCTGGCGTGTCTTTCTAACCGTGCCGACGGAGTGCGATTATTGGCGCCGGGTATTTATGGACTCAGTAATGCGTTACTGGATTCACCCTGGCACAAAGTGGTCCGTAGCAAAGCGGCGCTTGAAGCATTGATCCGAAACGGCAAGGTGAATGAAACTGAATTGTTCCGGCTGCTCGACGATCGACAAAAAGCACCAGTCGATGAAGTCGAAAAAGAACATCTCCCGTTCGAAACAGCCCACGCGATCAGCGCAGCATTTATTGTTCTGCCCGATTACGGCACACGAAGCTCAAGTGTTGCTCTCCTTGACGCTGCCGGTGCATGGCGACTTTCCGAACGACGTTTTGATGCCGCGGGAAAAAGAGCGGGTGATTCCGCATTTGCAATCACCCCTTAGAACCCGGCCTGATCAGTTGTAGATCGCGGACAACCAGTTACTGATATCTGTGATCTCCTGTGGGCAAACCGCGTGCGCCATCGGGTACTCATGCCATTCGACTGCATATCCGACTTCGATAAGCCTGTCTGCAGATGAGCGACCCCACTCCATACGAAGCACCGGATCAAAACTGCCGTGTGCCATAAAGATTGGCAAATCCTTGCGACTGACCGCGCTCGCCGCGTCATCGGGCAAGGCCATGTAAGTAGACAATGCCATGAGACCTGCGATCTGGTGCTCGGTTTGCAGTGCTGTGTGGATAGCCACCGCACCACCTTGTGAGAATCCGGCGACGACAATTTTTTGGGGCGCGATGTCACGTTCGATTTCTCTGCTGATAAGTCCTTCCAGCAGGTCGCTACTTTCAAGTAGTCCGGCCCGGTCTGCCCGACCCTCGGAATCAAAGCTCACGATGTCGTACCAGGATCTCATTGCCATTCCGCCATTGATTGTCACGGGCTGAACGGGCGCATGCGGAAAGATAAATCGCAGAGATAAGTCGGCCGGTAAACGAAGCTCCGGAACAATGGGTTCAAAATCGTGACCGTCGGCGCCCAGGCCATGCAACCAGATAACGCTGCCTTGTGGATTCTCGCCAGTGGTGACCTCAACGGCCTCAGGTGTCTGCACAATTACGCTCCGAACACAGCAAAGCGGCGCAGTGTAGCGCAGAAAAGGGCAAAAAACGTGCCCTTGAGGCTTGACTAAATATGCGCATGATGTTCAACTTATGCGCATATTTATGCGAGAAAGACCGTGCCCAACGGAAATCACGAACTCAGACGCGACGCGATACGGCAGTTGCTGCTTAAGCGACCTGCGGAAACGCAAGGCTCGCTCGTGGCCGCGTTGCGCGCTGCAGGGTACGTCGCGACGCAGTCCAGCGTCAGTCGTGACCTCAGGGAACTCGGCGCGATCAAGACCACTGCAGGCTACGAGCTACCCACCAGCCGTCAGACCGATGACGATCAGTTCGCTGCCGTAGCCGGGTTGCTTCGAACGATCCAGCCGGCGGGCCCCAATCTGCTGGTCGTTAAAACAGCGATTGGCGCCGCACAGCGTGTTGCGCTCGCGTTCGACCGCTGCAGCTGGCCCGAAGTAATCGGCAATATTGGCGGCGACGACACCGTATTTGTTGCGACCGAGTCCGGTATCGCACAAAAAAACCTCATTACCCGGATCGAGCACGCAGCTCGTTCCTAGATTATTTCGGAGACCCCAGTGAGCAAGGACACATCACCCATTATTCTCGCGTTTTCAGGCGGCCTTGATACGTCGTTTTGCGTTCCGTGGCTGAAGGAAAACTATAGACGCGACGTCATCACCGCGTGCGTTGATACAGGTGGTATCGATACGGCAGCGGCCATTGCACTGGAAGAGCGCGCCATGGCACTGGGAGCGATTGAACACGTTTTGATCGACGCGAAGCAGGATTTCTTCGAGACCGTAATCAAGCACTTGATCGCCGGCAACGTACTCCGCGGTCAGGCATATCCATTATGCGTCGGCGCAGAGCGTGGACTGCAAGCCGAGCGACTGGCAAAGATCGCAACGGCTCGTGGCGCAACGACCGTTGCCCATGGCTGCACTGCGGCCGGCAATGACCAGGTTCGTTTCGAAGTCGCTCTGCGGACACTCAACCCCGGGCTCGAAGTGCTCGCACCGGTACGTGATAACAACTGGGTACGTGACGAACAACTCGCCTATCTGGAGAAGCACAATCTGCCGTTGCCTGCGCAGGGCTCAGCGTACTCCATTAATCGCGGCCTTTGGGGCATTACGATTGGTGGTCAGGAAACTCTGACGTCTGAAAACTCGATCCCCGAATCTGCCTGGGTACTCTCGCCCAACGCGTTCTCCGCGCCATTGCAGGCGTCCACCCATACGCTGGATTTTGATGCGGGCGTCCCCGTCGCGCTGGATGGAGAAGCGCTCGCACCCGTCGAGTTAATTGAAAAACTCGAAATACTCGCGGGCAGTTATGGCATCGGACGCGGCATCCACCTCGGCGATACCGTACTCGGCACCAAGGGCCGCGTTGCGTTCGAGGCGCCCGCTGCAATCACATTGATTACGGCTCACCGCGAACTCGAGAAACTGGTTCTCAGCGGACAGCAGAGCCGTATCAAAGACAGCGTATCTGCTGTGTACGGTGACCTCGTGCACGAAGGTAAGCAACTCGATCTGGCCTGCGACGATATCGAGGCATTGCTCGGGTCATCGCAGAAGCGCGTTACCGGCACGGTCACGTTCGCGCTGCGGCCAGGGCAATTGTTCATTGAAGGCACGACCTCACCGCACTCCCTGTTGGCTGCCACCAAAGGCGTCTACGGCGAATCTGCAGGTGAGTGGACGGCCAGTGATGCCCTCGGCTACGCACGCATCCTTTCGCTAACAGGATCACTGCAAACTCGGGCAGCGGGAGATTGATATGAAGAACGTCGTTGTCGACAAAGTAGCCTCGGTCGCTCAGCACAATGATCTGGCTTCAGAGCTGCGATTGTCTCCGGACATCCCCTGCGAGGAAGGTGTGCTCATTGCCGTTCGCGTGCTGAATAACAAATCACGTTACAACCAGCTTGAGCTGACATCGGGTCGCATGGCAACGGTCACGATGGGCGACATCGTCGTCGGCGCGCTCGGTCATCGAAATGCACTGCGTGGCTATTCAGGACACCTGCCAACGAAACTGGCGAAAGGTGATCATGTGCAGATTTTGAACATCGGTGGCGTAATCGGAATCTGTGATTCCGCGAATCCGGAGGTCGGCGCACCGTTCGACTGCGAAGTACTTGGTACTGTTCTTGAGTTCCCCTATCTTGGCGAGCGCATCGGCGTCCCGGCACGGGTTGGTTTCGCGACACTCGACAAAGATGCACCGCTGAAAATGAACGGTGTGCCGGTTGTAGCCCTCGCTGGAACCTGCATGGATTCCGGCAAAACCGCAGCGGCCTGTGCCATTGTCGGGCGCTTGCGGCACCTGGGACTAAACGTCGCCGCTTGCAAGGCAACCGGCGTTTCGTTGCGGCGTGACGTGCTTGCGATGGAGGATGCCGGCGCAACAGACACGATGATCTTCTCCGATCTCGGGGTTGTCACCACAACGGCCGAAAACGGTCCGGCATTGACGCGCTCGCTGTTGACGGGTCTCGGCAGCAAGACGCCCGATGTAATCGTTCTGGAGCTTGGAGACGGACTGCTCGGCGCGTACGGAGTCGCCGCCATACTTGCTGACGATCAGATTCGCGATGCCCTGACCGCTGTCGTGTTATGCGCCAATGATCCGGTTTCGGCCTGGGGTGGTGCGAAAATTCTACGCGATGAATACGACATCGAACCCGCGGTTGTCACGGGGCCTGCTACAGATAATGATGTTGGCGTACAGCAAATTGCCGAGCGCATATCATTACCGGCGATCAACGCGCTTTCCAATGGAGTAGCACTGGGTGACAAAATTGCTGCTCTGCTAGGCAGGGAGGCGGCATGAGTTCGCCAATTCAGGCCGTAGTACTCGGAGCCGGTGGCTACGTCGGCGGTGAATTGTTGCGGCTCATAAGCGGGCATTCGAATTTCGAGCTGGCTGCTGCCGTCTCTGACAGTCGGGCAAACCAGGCGATTGCCGATACGTTTGCTCACTTATCGCAGGTGCTGGCTGGAGTCGCTTTTGTTGCCGGCGATGAATGGTTGAATGCCATTGAGGATGGCAGCGATGTTGCGTTGTTCTCTGCCGCACCACACGGAGCCTCGGCCGGAATTATCAGGGCGGCATTAAGCGCCGCGAAAGACAGAAACCTGAACGTGCATGTTGTGGACTCGTCGGCCGACTTTCGCTACTCCGAGCAAGCCGCATGGGAGTCCGTCTACGGCAGCCAACATGGTGCGCCGGAATTGCTGCAAGAATTCTCCTGCGCTGTTCCCGAACACGTCGACACTGTCGCCACTCCTCACATCGGCCACCCGGGCTGCTTCGCAACGGCGACGTTGCTGGCGACAGTACCCCTTATGCGCTCGGGGCTTAC
>CAYWBZ010000016.1:8990-10312 GCA_964456535.1 uncultured Woeseiaceae bacterium
TTCACCATTCGTTGAAATCGTCAGCGCCACTCCGAAGCTCAAGAACGTTGTCGCCAGCAATATGTGCCACATAGGCGTTGCGACGGATGGAGAATCAGTGGTCGTGATGAGCGCGATAGATAATCTCGTCAAAGGGGCTGCGGGCGGAGCTATTCAGTGGATGAACCGCCTCTGGAACCTTCCGGAAACAACTGGCCTGACGGCCGCTGCGCCGGGGTGGACATAATGACGACAATTAATGAACAGGTGCTCATGCTTGACCCGCGAATTCGTGAAGCCGGCGTCACTATCCCGGTGTACGGACAGCTTCCGTTCGTACCGGAACGAGCCAGCGGCTGCGATATTTTCACGAAAGATGGCCGACGTATACTCGATCTTTATGGCGGCCACGCAGTCGCCGCACTGGGCTATGGTCACCCGCGATTGGTGAAGGCTATAACCGAACAAAGTAACAAGCTGTTATTCCAGAGCAATGCCGTGGCTCTGGATATTCGTGCTGAAGCCGCGGAGAAACTTGTCGCCGTTACCCCGGACGGACTGGACCGTGTGTTTTTCGTCAACTCGGGCGCGGAAGCAAACGAAAACGCGTTGCGCATAGCCTGTATGGCCACGGGCCGCAAGAAGGTGCTCGCTATTACGCAGGGCTTTCACGGACGCACTGCGGCGGCGGCGGCCGTGACCTGGAACTCGGACCGCTGGTACGGCTTTCCGACAAAACCATTCGAAGTCGATTTCATTCCACGTGATGACATCGCGGCGGCTGAGAAAATGATCGGCAGCGATATTGCCGCCGTTATCTTCGAGCCCGTCCAGGGTATCGCTGGTGCTTACGATCTTTCGGCGGAGTTCATTCATGCGTTGCGAGCTGCGACCCAAAAGCACGGTGCGCTATTGATCGCTGATGAAGTGCAATCCGGTATCGGTCGTTGCGGCCAGTTCTTTGCGGTTCAGGCACACCAGATTCAACCCGACATACTGACCAGCGCCAAAGCGTTGGGCGGTGGTATTCCATGTGGTGCCGTGATCTGCAGCCACACGATTGCAGCAAAGTTTGGTGTGGGTGACCTAGGCTCAACCTTTGGTGGCGGTCCCATCGCTGCAGCTGCCATTGCCGCAACTATCGACACCATCGAAGATGAAGATCTACTGATAAACGTGCAGCGCTCGGAGGTTGCGATTCGCGAGCAGTGCATCGTTGGACCGGTCAGGAAGATTCAGGGCATGGGTCTGCTACTCGGACTTGTTTGTGACCGCCCTGCTATTGAAGTCCGGGATGCTTTACTCGATCACGACATCCTGACAGGCACCAGCAACGATCCCGA
>CAYWBZ010000016.1:10412-21051 GCA_964456535.1 uncultured Woeseiaceae bacterium
TCCGGGATGCTTTACTCGATCACGACATCCTGACAGGCACCAGCAACGATCCCGAAGTTCTCCGAATCCTCGCACCACTCGTTCTCGAGCCCGGACACATTGACCACCTTGCCGGAGCATTAAAAGATATTGCGCCCGCAACTGATGACAGGAATCACTAATGAAAGCGTTTAACGATCTAGCGGACTTTTCGAACGAAGAGATACAAGCCCTCGTAGAACTGGCAGGCCGCCTTGACTCGAACCCCGAACCGGAAGCCCTAAAAGGAAAGGTGCTTTCGCTATTGTTTCTGAGCCCGTCTCTGAGAACGCTTGCCTCATTTCAGGCGGCGATGGTCCGTCTTGGTGGCGGTTCGTTCGTCATATCACCGGACATGTCTATCCACGGACTGGAAACCCGGCCCGGTATCGTAATGGATGGCGCAGCAGCGGAACATATTCGTGAAGCTGTTCCGGTGATTGCCTCCTACGGTGACGCGATTGGCATACGTGCCTTCGCAGAGCGAAAAAGCATCGAAGCAGATTTGCAGGAAAACGAATTCGCATCACTCACAAACCTCATCGACACGCCTTACATCAACATGGAGTCGGCGATGAACCATCCCTGCCAGAGCCTTGCGGACTGGAAGACCATGGATGACCTCAAGGTGCCCGCCAACGGTGGCAAGTTCGTGTTGAGCTGGGCCTATCACCCGCGTGCGCTGCCGCTGGCTGTACCGGCGTCAACACTGCATATGGCCGCGAAGCGCGGCATGGATGTAACTGTATTGCGTCCCGAAGGATTCGAGTTGCCTGAAGCATTGATGCAGAAAGCGGCATCCGCTGCTGCAGCGGCTGGCGGCTCAGTTACAGAAACCGATCAGCGCAGTGAAGCGATGGAAGATGCCCATATTATTTACGCGAAGTCGTGGTCATCTACTCGCTACTACGGCGACAAAATCAATGACCAGAAGCTGCGTGAACAACATCTTGACTGGTGCGTGGACGAGCCCTGGTTCGCGAACGCCCAAGACAACTGCCGCTTCATGCATTGTTTACCGGTGCGTCGCGGCGTCGTTGTCGCCGATAAAATCCTCGATGGGCCACGTAGCGTAGTGATTCCGGAGGCCCGCAATCGCATGCTTGCGCAGATGGCGGTATTGCACCAAATGCTTGGAGGACAGTCATGAGTACGCAGAAAGATCGTGCGGTTGTCGTCTCGGCACTCAAACATGCCGCGCCGTATATTCGGCTTTTCAAAGGCAAGGTTTTTGTTATCAAGGCAGGCGGCGAGGTTTTCGCGGACGCGGAGAAAACCAAAGCATTAATGGAGCAGGTTGGAATTTTGTACCAGGTCGGTATCCGCGTAGTCCTGATCCATGGCGGTGGACCACAGTCGACCGAACTTGCATCCGCGCTGGGGCTGAGCACGACCTTCGTCGACGGCCGCCGCGTTACAGACGGTGAATCCTTGAACGTCGCGACGATGGTTTTAAATGGCCAGATCAACACCCGCATTCTCGCAACTTGTCGCGATCTGCAGATACCAGCCGTGGGTATTAGCGGCATTGATGCCGGACTGATTCGCGCACACAAGCGTCCACCCGTCGAACGCGATGGCGAGTCGACTGTTGACTACGGATTTGTTGGTGATATCGACTCTGTCGATGCGGACATACTCATTAAGCAACTCGACAACGGACTGATGCCCGTTGTCAGCCCGTTATCCTGTGATGAGTCCGGGACGATACTGAATATCAACGCTGATACGGTTGCCGCTGCTATTGCAGCTGAGCTTAATGCAGAGAAGCTGCTGCTGGCGACCGGTGCCGCGGGCATCCTCGAGGATGTCAATGACCCGACTTCGTTGATCAGTTACATCGATCGGGCGGCACTCAGGAAACTTCAGGAATCCGGCAGCCTCGCGGATGGCATGTTGCCAAAGGCAGCCGCTATCGACTCAGCACTTGCCAACGGAGTACAACGGGTACATGTCATCTCCAGCAAGTTGCCCGATAGCATTCTCCTGGAGGTCTTTACGAATGAGGGCACGGGTACGCTGGTCGTCGATGATATCGGTGGTCTGACGCAGGCCGAGCAAAGTACCGCATCGTGAGCAGGCTCTGGGAAAAGGGTTTACCGCTCGACGAGCGTGTGCTGCTCTACACGGCTGGCGAGGATCATTTGCTGGATGCCCGTCTCGTCCCCTATGACGTACGTGGTTCAATTGCACACGCCGAAATGCTCGCTGATCAAGACCTGATTAGCGCAGCGGACTGCGCTGCGATTCGCGACGGTCTGAATGCACTGAACGACAGTTTCGCCGCAGGCGACTGGCACATCAGCCTTGAAGACGAAGATGCTCACACGGCGCTCGAAACCCGGTTGACGGACGCTATCGGTCCGGCCGGCGGACGTCTGCATCTTGGTCGCTCAAGAAACGACCAGGTTCTCACCGCACTCAGAATGTATCTTCGCGATGCGGCCAGCGACCTGGCGTCACGGGTCACTGAATTACGCGGTTCGATCAGCTCTTTAAGTGAGCGCCAGGGTGACGTTGAGCTGCCAGGCTATACCCACATGCAGCATGCGATGCCGTCATCGGTTGCACTGTGGTGCGGCGGTTTCGACGAAGGCTTTGCTGACGCCTGCGATGGCCTACACCTCGTTACCAGGCGAATTAACAAGAACCCTCTGGGTAGTGCGGCCGGCTACGGTACACCCGGCTTGCCACTGGACCGGGACGCGACCACCGCCAAACTTGATTTCGATTCGACCCAGAGTCCTGTGACAGCCGCACAACTGTCACGTGGGAAAGCAGAAAGCGCCTTGTTGTTCGAAATCACCCTGCTGATGCAGGACCTGAGCCGTATGGCCAGTGACCTCCTGATGTTTTACACACAGGAGTTCGCCTACATATCACTGGCTGCCGAAGTCACCACAGGCTCTTCGATCATGCCGCAAAAGCGCAACCCGGATGTACTCGAATTACTACGCGCATCATCAGCAACGGCACAGGCTTGCCTCGACGAATCGTTAATGATCACCGCTAAACTACCATCCGGATACCACCGTGATCTACAGCGTTTGAAATCACCGTTATTTCGCTCTATCGACCTCGCAATCGACAGCGTCGACATCATGGCCTATGTCCTCGAGGGCCTCAGTTTTCGGCCCGACAACATCAAGCTCGACGACGGTATTTTTGCAACAGCTGAAGCCTATCGTCTGGTTCGCGAAGACGGCATACCGTTTCGCGATGCTTACCGACAGGTCGCAAAACGCTACGCGAAATGATGCCCCTTTTAGCCGCTGTACCTCTATAATCGGTGGCTCGCTTATTGACGCTTCTAAAGGGTTGCTGACATGAAACGCCTGACGTTTTCGATCGCCGTACTCGCATTTATGTTTCTTTTTTCAGGCTGTGGCCAAAGTGGCCCACTGTACATTCCCGGCAATCCCAGCCAGATGGCCATCCCGCCGTCGCAGGAAACCGCTAGCGAAGAAGAGCTGGAAGAAGACAGCAGCGAACCCTCTGAGATCGACTGAAGATGACCGATCTCGTCCTGATCGACGGGTCATCGTATTTGTATCGCGCTTTTCACGCGTTGCCGCCACTCACCAACGCACAAGGTGAACCAACCGGCGCGTTGCACGGCGTCCTGTCGATGATCCAGAAGCTTCTGCGTGAAGAGCAGCCGCAACATGTCGCCGTTGTGTTCGACGCACCGGGCAAAACCTTTCGCGACGAACTTTTTTCTGAATACAAAGCCCACCGCCCGCCCATGCCCGACGAGCTACGCTCGCAGGTGCAGCCTATTCTGGATGCCGTAGCGGCCATGGGCTTGCCGCTGCTACGTGTCGCAGGCGTCGAAGCGGATGACGTTATTGGGACCTTATGCAAACAGGCCGCAGCAGCCGGGCTCAGTGTACTCGTGTCGACGGGCGACAAAGACCTTGCGCAACTTGTAAATGACAATGTCACGCTGATCAATACGATGAACAACTCGAGAATGGATCGCGACGGTGTTAAAGAAAAATTCGACGTGTTCCCGGAACAGATCATTGACTATCTGGCCCTCGTTGGGGATACGTCCGACAACATTCCGGGTGTGCCCAAAGTCGGAGCCAAAACGGCGGCAAAGTGGTTAAACCTGTATGACACCGCCGACGGTATCGTTGCAAGTGTGGACGAGATCAAGGGCAAGGTGGGCGATAGCCTGCGTGAGAATGTTGAGCAATTACGACTATCGCAGGAACTTGCCACCATCCGTGAAGATCTCGAGCTCGATACTGGCATCGCCGACCTGTCACCCGTCGCTGCCGACACGAAGCGCTTGCGAGATCTCTATGGACACTTCGAATTGCGCTCGCTACTCGGTCAACTCGATGAGGAATCCGAGCAACCCGCAGCGCCAGCTGAAGAACCTGAGGAGTTGAACTACGAAACCGTCCTGACCTGGGACGCGTTTAATCAGTGGCTTGAGAAAATCGAGCAGGCCAAGCTTACGGCCTTCGATACCGAGACAACCAGCATCAATTACATGAAAGCCGAGATCGTCGGCTTCTCCCTTTCTGTTACGGCCAATGAGGCCGCCTACATTCCGCTCGCACATGATTATCCGGGCGCGCCGGATCAGCTACCGCGCGATGAAGTATTGCAGAAACTCCGTGGCTGGTTGCAAGACGACAGTAAGAAAAAGGTCGGTCATCACCTCAAGTACGACGCTCACATACTGGCCCGCTACGATATTTCGCTGGCCGGTATGCAGTTCGATTCGATGCTCGAGTCCTATGTATTGAATAGTGTCGCGACAAGACACGACATGGATTCAGTTGCTCGCCACTACCTGGGTCGCGAGACCATTCATTACGAAGATGTTGCCGGTAAAGGCGTCAAGCAACTGACATTCAATCAGATCGATCTTGAGACCGCTGCACCGTATGCCGCCGAAGATGCCGACGTTACATTGCAGCTGCATCAAACACTGTGGCAGCAGTTAAGCGAGTTTGCCACGCTCAAGAGCGTCTACGAGGATATTGAACAACCACTGGTTCCGATATTGCTCGAAATGGAAGAGACCGGCGTGCTCGTAGATCGGAAGATGCTCAACACGCAAAGTGGTGAGCTCGCCAAGAAAATGATCGGGCTGGAAGCCAAAGCACATGAGCTGGCTGGCGGCCCGTTCAATCTCGGCTCCCCCAAACAGCTGCAGCAGATCTTATTCGAACAACTCGGCCTGCCCATTATCCGCAAGACCCCAAAAGGACAACCTTCAACCGCCGAGGACGTCCTGGCTGAACTCGCGGGCGACTACGAACTGCCGGCCGTGATCATCGATTACCGCAGCGTCAGTAAACTCAAAAGCACCTACACGGACAAACTGCCCCTGCAGATTGCTGAGAGCACCGGGCGCATTCACACGTCCTATCATCAAGCCGTTGCGGCAACCGGACGCTTATCGTCAACCGATCCGAATCTGCAGAACATCCCGATACGAACTCCGGAAGGTCGCCGCATCCGTCAGGCTTTTGTTGCGCCAGAGGGTCAGGTCCTGCTCGCAGCTGACTACTCACAGATTGAATTGCGCATCATGGCGCACTTGTCTCAAGACCCAGGGCTCATGAAGGCTTTCGCCGACGAGCAGGATGTACATCGCGCGACCGCCGCCGAAGTATTCAGTATGACGCTGGACGAGGTAACAGACGACCAACGACGTTCGGCTAAGGCGATCAATTTCGGCCTGATGTATGGCATGTCCGCATTCGGCCTTGCCAAACAACTCGGCATCGCGCGCGGTGAGGCTCAGGAATACGTCAATCTGTACTTCGACCGCTATCCCGGCGTCAAAGCGTATATGGATGACATTCGAGAGAAAGCCAGCGCAAACGGGTTTGTCGAAACGGTATTTGGGCGTCGCCTGTATTTACCGGAGATCAACGCTCGCAATGCGAATCGGCGCCAATATGCCGAGCGCACCGCGATCAATGCACCGATGCAGGGGACGGCCGCCGACATCATCAAGAAAGCGATGATTGCAGTCCATCAGTGGCTGCAAGACGATCGCCCGGGTGCCCGCATGATCATGCAGGTGCACGATGAACTCGTCTTCGAAGTCGATAAAGACAAAGTCGAGCCTGTCCGTGAGCGCGTCATCGAGTTGATGAACGGCGCCGCTACACTTTCTGTCCCACTAAGGGTGGACGCTGGTGTCGGAGCGAACTGGGACGAGGCGCACTAGCCTGCGATAGATTCTTGGGCCTGATCCAAATCATTTATTTTTAATTATCAATAACTTATGTTTTTAAGTGAACTCATGGCGGGTTCTTCCCTCTAATCTACTGAGTGCATAAGTCACTCGCCTGTTTACCTCCCTAGACAGGCGTGCAACGCGGCAACCCCAAGTCGCTTGCTTCTTCTGGCCCCGGGGTATCGGCTACAACCGCTACTTCGGGGTTATTTTATTCCCCCATTGGCAAAGCCAGAAACTCGTTGAGTTTCGCGCGGGCTTCGTCTTCTCCCAGGCGCGTCAACGCTGAAAAATGCTGTACGGTGGCAACGTCCCCAAGGTCGCGGCGCACTTCAAGTAATGCTTTTGCGGCTTGTCCGCGCTTCAGCTTGTCAGTCTTGGTCAGCAGCACGTGTGTTGGCAGCGATACCTGCTCCGCAAATGCCAGCATCTGCTCATCGAACGCTGTGAGCTGTCGCCGGATATCGACGATCAGAAACAACCCCCGCAAGCTCTGTCGGGCCTCGAAGTAGTCGGCCATGAGATCGCGCCAGTGCGCACGCTTCTTGACCGACACCTTTGCGAATCCATAGCCAGGCAGGTCAATGAGGCGCTGCTCGTCCCGCAGGCTGAAGAAGTTCACGAGCTGCGTACGGCCCGGCGTTTTGCTCGTACGTGCAAACTGTCGTCGGTTGACAATAACGTTGATGGCGCTCGACTTGCCGGCGTTCGATCGCCCGGCAACTGCGACCTCCGCGCCGGTATCCGGAACGAACTGGCTTAGCGCGTTTGCACTCTTGATGAATTGAGCTTCTGGGTATTGCGACATGGGGTATGGCCTGCGGATAACGTGTATAATTTTGGGATAATACCCAACGCAGGGACGTAACGGTTACACGATATGAAAATGAAGCTCTCAACGCTGTTCACTCTCGCTGGCCTCGCGCTGGCAAGCACCCATATTCGTGCAGAAAGTCTCGTCGATGGGTCGGCTGAAGCCGGCGAGGCACGAGCGCTTACCTGCGGAGCCTGCCACGGTGCCGACGGCAACAGCGCAAGCCCGGTATGGCCAAATCTCGCCGGCCAGAATGCACCCTATATTTTGGCGCAACTGCAAGCTTTCAAGGATGGTACCCGCCAGGATCCGCTGATGTCCGGCCAGGCTATGATGCTCACCGAGGAAGATATGGCAAATCTCGCCGTGCACTTCGAAAGTATGCCTGCGGCAGCGCAATCCGTAGCGGACGCCAAACTTCTCGAGCGTGGTGAAGCGTTATACCGGGGCGGCAAAAAGAAAGATGAAACTTCGGCGTGCCTCGCCTGCCATGGCCCGACCGGGCGCGGCAATCCGGCAGCAAAATATCCTGCTCTCAAGGGACAACATGCTGCCTACACGACCAAGCAATTGAACGACTATGCAAGCGCTACGCGTACGACTGACGGTAAGACCCATATCATGAGGGATATCGCAGCAAATCTGGACGAGAAAGATATTGCGGCACTTTCTTCATACATACAGGGTCTCAAGTAAGCATGAAAATACTAAATCGCGTTGCCGCACTGGCTGCATTGGCCGTACTGGGACTCATCAACACTGGCTGCAGCAAGGAAGAAGCTGCCGAGCCGGCTGCTGCAGCAACTGCTGCCGTTGAAGTTGAAACAGCTGAAGCTGCCACTGAGACCGCCGAAAGTTCTGCTCCCGCCACCGAAACTCTCGAAGTTGTCGAAGAGTCAGCAGCCGTAGCTGAGCCGGAAGATCGGGCTATCGTATTGGCGCAAGCCGATGCCGATGATGCTGCCGCTCCCGCAAGGATCTGGAAGTATAAAGAGGGCGAACACTACACGCGCCTGATCCCGACGCAGGGTACCGTTGGCGGCGCGGACAAGATCGAGGTCGCTGAAGTTTTCATGTACAGCTGCCCGCATTGTTACACGCTTGAGCCCTACATAAATCAGTGGGCGGAAAGCAAGGATCCGAACGTTCGATTGGTTCGAATTCCAGCGATCTTTAATCAGCTTGCGCTGATGCATGCACAGCTTTACTACACCGAATTTTACCTGGCCCAGGCAGGCATACTTAAAGATCAGGTCGCATTTCGCGAGATGGTGTTTGAGGAATTCCACCGCCGCGGCAACCGCCTGACATCAGAGGATGCCATTCGACGATTGTTCACGCGCGCCGGTGTGAGCGAAGAAGACTTCAATCGTACGTGGGGTTCATTCGAGGTCAATCAGTCACTGCGTGTTGCTCAGGATCTCGCTCGACGTTACGGCATCGCCAGTGTTCCGAAGATTGTTGTTAACGGCAAGTACACCACCGATGTGGGGACTGCAGGTGGTTACTCTGAGTTACTGGAACTCATCGACGAACTCACGGCTCGAGAAGGAATTCGCTAGCGGAGTTAGCCATTATCCTCGGCGATGATTTTCAACGTGCCGCTCGTATCGCGGCGCCAGTACAGTCGTGCGGTAGACACGATCTCGCGCTCACCATCATTGACGGTTTGTCGAAATCGACTGAGGTACAGGCCCTCTTCATCCGGGTAAGCCAGCAGCAGTAATTCACTGAGTGTTACTTCTCGGATTGCACGTTGGCTGGCTGACTGTAAATTGAGAATGGACCACTCTGACTTGTCCATTCCCCAACGTTCGAAATCTTTGTCGTAAAGGGACAGGAAGGTAAAGAGATCACCTTCCTCTTTGCTGGCCGCCCATTCGGCGACGCGATTTTCAAGCTCGTTTCTTATCGCGTTATTATCTGGCGTTTCGTGCCAGTCTACTTCTGTCGTAACCAGTACCGGCGTCACATTGTCCTCAAACTCGACAGCCAATGCTTGCAGGTCTTCATTAGCTAACGCGATACAGCCATCAGTGTCTCTCTCGGGTCGGTGCCCACCCTGAGGATCCACACCATGCAACCAAATGCCATCTCCATCGCGATCAGCCTGCTGATCCCAGGCGTTAGGGTAGTCCAGCGGAAAGGCGGTTGCGCCGTACTTCTCATGCATTTTGCTGGTATCGAGCTGCTCCGTAACGAAGTAAACACCGATGGGTGTCCGTTTGTCGCCTGAGCGCTTCTTGTCCGGGCCCTCTTCACCGATCGACATGTAAAAACTTCCGCTATGGACGATGCCGCTGTCTGATCTCTCAAAGCGATGGAATCTGGCCGTCGAGGTTTCCGCGATAAATACTGTCGTAACTGACTCTGGAATTCGAATCAGTGAAGCCGGAAGATCGCCTTCCGCCAGCGAAACGGACGATGCCGACAGGCAGGATGCCAACAGTAAGGTTTGCAGGATTCGGAGCATAAGCCGATATTACAGCTATGTCGCGGCCATGCTAAGGTCTGCTGCATATCGAACCCGTCCGAGGTACCGCAGTGAAACGCGTCCTTCTATCTGTTGCAGTTATTCTTCTCAGTGCAGCCGCATCCGCCGCGACCGCGACCGACGAGGCATTTCAGAATCTTGCCGATGAATACTTGAGCGATCTGGTGAATTTTTCACCGGTGTTCGCAACCTATGTCGGTGATCACAGTGCCGATAACAGGCTCGATAACGTCGACGCGGCGGCGCGTGCAGACACTCGTGAACTCCTCGTTGAATACATCACGGCATTGCAAGCGCTGGACCCCAACGATATGACCCGGGCTAATCAGATTGATGCCGAAATACTGTCAAACCAGCTCCGGTCTGATCTTTGGTCAATGGATGAGCTGCAGGAGTGGGCCTGGAATCCACTGTATTACACGAACCTGTCCGGCAGCTCGATTTACTCGCTCGTCGCGCGGGACTTCGCGCCAGTAGAAACCCGACTCCGAAATGTGACCGCACGGCTCTTGCAAATTCCGCGTTTTCTCGTGCAGGCACGAGAGGCGTTGCAGCCTGGGCGTGTACCGAAGATTCACGCCGAAACCGCTATTACTCAGAACCCGGGACTAACGTCAATCATCGACACGATGGTCGTCCCTGAGATGGTTGCTTTATCGGCCGGGGATCAGGCACAACTCACTGCCGCCATTGAGATTGCCAAAGACGCCGTCGCAGATCACCAGACCTGGCTTGAGGAAGAACTGCTACCTCGTGCTGCCGGCGACTTCCGAATTGGTGCAGAGCTCTATGACATCAAGCTCGCATTTGCTCTGAACTCACCATTGAATCGCAAGGAAATTACCGTCCGTGCCGAGCAGGAATACACGGCAGTACGCGACGAAATGTACAACGTTGCAAAGACGGTCTATCTCGAGAAACACCCCTACAGTGCGTTTCCCGACGATCCGGACGAGTCCTACAAGCAGGCGATTATTCGCGCAGCACTTGAGCAGGCATACTCGGTTTTGCCGCCGCGTGACGGTATCGTGGCGGTGGCGAAACAGCAGCTACAGCAGGCGATCGATTTCGTCATCGAAAAGAATATCGTCACAATGCCGGA
>CAYWBZ010000017.1:0-20654 GCA_964456535.1 uncultured Woeseiaceae bacterium
TTATTCGCGTAATCAAGCGCAGCTTCTGAACTCGCGTGCGTCAGTAACATGCAGAAATCGTCACCTGTCAATCGCGACAGTACCGCGCTTTTCGGCAGATCCTCTTCCAGCAAGCGAGCGAAACTCATTATGACCTCGTCACCCGCTTTGCGGCTGAAGGTATCGTTGACGAGCTGCAGGTTGTCGAGATCGAAGTAGATTATCTGGTGCGTGTCGCCGTCGGACTTCAATACGTCGAACGACTCTTGTAACTGTGCCTCGAAACCCGATCGATTCATGAGACCCGTCATCGCATCGAATGACTGCTCAACGACGTATTCAACTTTGCGACCGATGTGTGACATGAAACGTCGATCGCCCTTACTGAACTTCTCCTGATCAACGCGGCCCAACTGCGCCAGTACGCCTTCGACGTTGCCCTGCTGGTCGAGGAGCGGGCACAACAATGCCTGATAACCAGATGCAGTATCACCCGGACTGTCATTGGCCGGAATCTCGAAAATTACCGGCTTGCGCTGACCTTCCAGCTTCGGCATCAATTGATCAACGAGATAGCGATCCAGGACCTTGCGATTGACGTTTTTCCAACTTGAATGGGTCGCACTGATTCGAATTCGTTTGGACGGCATCAACAGTACGCTGTAATTAATACCGAGGTAACGACCACTACGTCCGACCAGCTGCGCCAGGCTGGAATGGCGTCCTGATGCACCATGAATTTTTTCATCGACCTCGTAAACAAAGTCCAGCTCTTTCCGCGCTTCTTCGGCGGTACGCTCAAGGTCCCGCATATCCTTGCTCACCCGAAGACTCTCGCCGATCATTTCGATAGCGGGTTCGAGAATGCTCTTGAGGAGATTTGGATTAAACGAGGATGACTTGCCGTCGTTCTTCGAGAACAGTGCCACCAGCAGCCCGGCGATTCTTCCATCTTCACGCGGCACGGGTAGCGCCAGTAAAGTGCGACCTGATGACAGCGTGCGACGCAGAGATTCATTGTCGTCGAGCAGCTTGTCGAGAACCTCTTTGGGCAGGTCCGCTACAAAGGTGTCAATCTCGTAGTCTTCGGCGCCGTCACTGTTCCAGACGCACTCTTTCCTGCGATCGTAATAACAGAACACCTGAGCGCGAGGCACGAGGGAATGAAGCAAGCCGCCGGCTTTACTGATATTTCGTTCTGTTACGAGTGCATGTACGTCTGCTGACACTGAAGGGTCTCGGGCAATTGATTTGTTGAAATCAGTGCCCCACGATGCCAGCCACATGGCCCCGCTGCTGTGACTAAAGTCTCAGGCACAACCGTTTTAGCTCAATAATTTAGCCGTTTAAGCGCAAATTTGAGCAATCGGTCACAAACTTTCCAGCCAGTCGTCATCCGAACCTTCATTGACACCCTCGAACAGCGGTGTACTCAGATAGCGTTCACCGGTATCCGGCAGCATCGCCAGGATCGTGGATCCTTTCTCTGCCTTCTCCGCTATCGCCAGTGCTCCCGCCAGGGTAGCGCCGGAAGAGATACCGGTGAAAATACCCTCTTTGGCCGCCAGCTCTCTCGACACCTCGATTGCCCGATCATCATTCACCAACAGCAAATCATCGAAGACTTCCCGATTTAAAACTTCGGGAATAAAATCTGGTGTCCAACCCTGGATTTTATGCGGTGCCCAATCCGCGCCCGAGAGCAATGATGCGGCCTCCGGCTCAACGGCAACTATTTTTATGTCCGGGCGAGCAGCCTTCAACATTTCACCAGCACCCGTCATCGTCCCGCCGGTGCCGTAACCCGATACCCAATAGTCAAGTCGCTTGCCCGCGAAGTCGCTGAGTATCTCGGGACCGGTTGTGTTGCGGTGGTACTCAGGATTTGCCTCGTTCTCGAACTGCCGTGCCAGAAACCAGCCATGCTTTTCAGCCAGTTCTTCGGCCAGCTTGACCATACCCGTGCCACGTTCAGCGGCCGGTGTCAGAATAACTTTCGCGCCCAGACCTCGCATGATCTTGCGGCGCTCAATCGAGAAAGAGTCCGCCATTATCGCGACGAACTGGTAGCCCTTGGCGGCGCAGACCATCGCCAGTGCAATACCGGTATTGCCCGATGTCGCTTCAATGACGACTTGCCCCGGCTTCAACAGGCCACGTTGTTCGGCGTCATTGACGATCGCAAATGCCAGCCGATCCTTGACAGATGCAAGCGGATTAAACGATTCGACTTTGACGTATATGTCGATGTCGTCAGGGCCCATGTTGTTGAGTCTTACAATCGGCGTATTGCCGATGGTTTCAAGAATATTGTTGTAGATCATTTTATTGTTATTCCTTTGATATAGCTTTTAGTTATAAGAATCTGTTATACGTAGCACGGGAATTGAAACTGAACCGGCCGATGATGGTCATAGTCTGGAACAACCTAAAACAAAGTCGCACATGAAGCTGCAACAACTCAAGTATCTGCTCGCAATCGTCGATAACGGTCTGAACATCACTGCGGCGGCCGATCGAATGTATACCAGCCAGCCCGGCGTCAGCAAGCAGCTCAAACTGCTTGAAGAAGAGCTGGGGATGCAGCTATTCACGCGTAAAGGTAAGAGCCTCGGTGGCATCACCCCGGCTGGCCATCAGGTTATTGATCGCGCAAGAATCATCATGCGCGAAGCGGACAATATTCGTAGTCTCGCCTCGGACTATTTTCAGGAAGAAGAAGGTTCTTTGTCGATAGCGACGACGCACACACAGGCGCGTTACGTGCTACCCGAAGTCGTTGCGGAGTTTCGTAAACGCTTCCCTAAAGTCGGGCTGAACTTACATCAGGGCACATCAGAGCAAATCGCCGACATGGTCGCCGCCAATAACATCGATTTTGCGATCGCAACGGGATCCAACGAGTTATTTGCCGACCTGATGCTGGTGCCGAGCTATCGTTGGGACCGATCTATCGTTGTTCCGAAAGGCCATGAACTCGCGCAACTCGATCGCAAGATGACTTTGCAGGACCTTGCCAAGTTTCCGCTGGTTACTTATGTATTCAGTTTCGGTGGCGAGTCATCATTGAAGCGCGCGTTTGCCGACGAAGGTCTGGAGCCTGACGTTGTATTCACCGCCCGCGACGCTGACGTCATCAAAACCTACGTCCGCATGGGATTGGGTGTCGGCATTGTCGCCAGCATGGCGGCTGATTGCTCCGACAAGGAAGACCTGCAGGTCGTCGATGCCGAGGGCTTATTTCCGCGCAGCACAACCTGGATCGGCTATCGGAAAGATGCTGTGTTGCGTCGATATATGGTGGAATTTATTCAACTTTTCGCGTCGCACGTATCGTCGAAACAGCTCGACGATATTCGCCGCGCCACGTCACAGGAAGATATTGACGGACTGTTCAAGCCCTCGGAGTTACCGGTGCGAAGCGGCTGCGACGAGGGTGTGACCGTAGCAGCCTAGGATCAGTCGATACTTAGTAGATTCGAATGCCGCCGTGCCTGATTCGGCTGCGTCGATCAACCCACCACATCCCGAGCAGGAAACCGGCGATCAGACAGACGCCAATCGCAGCGGCAACCCAGGTCAGGGGCAGGCTGCCCCGATATTGTTCCTTGAGCCCGGCATAGCTCGCGTTTTCGCTCTGTAATTCGGCAATACTGGCGTTGGCTTCATCAAGCTTCGCGTCGAAAGCCAAAGCGTCGTTTCTTAATGCCTCGATGGTTGCAGCAGGCGCAGCGAATGATTGTTTGGTTTCTTCAAGTTCCGCGGTGAGCGCATCGCGCTCAGCGGTGATTTCAGCAACGATCAACTTCGCCGGCTTGTCGTCAACAAGGTACGCCGCCTTTACCCAGCCTTCGGTGGCATCCGGCAGTCGCACGTTGGCGTAGTTCCGGTCGCGTGTAAGAATTTCCATTTCCTGACCGCTGTCGAGGTAGCGAAATGCGCGGTCGCTGGTATCCGGCGCCTGGTGCAAGCCAAGCCGCAAGTTATCCGTGACGTAAGCTGTTTCAGCAAACGCTGTCAGTGGCACCAGCGCCAGAAGCCCCAGTATTCCCCACATCGTTGGACGCATTCTCAATCTCCCTTGCCCGAATTCTTTGGCCGATGGTCATGGCATCGCCGCGAGTGTACCTTATTGTTCGTATAACCAGCGCAGTAATGCTTCCTGCACCTCTTCCCCCGGTCCACGGTGAATATCCTCGAAACCTTGCATCGCGACGACAGCGAAGCGTCGCCCGGACCGCGACTGCAGGTATCCCGCTATTGCCGTGACATGATCAAGTGATCCGGTTTTTAGATGTGCCTTGCCGACGAGTCCTGTGTTGCCGAAGCGTCGTCGCAATGTTCCGTCCAGGCCAGACAATGACATCGATGCCAGGTACTCCGGCATGTACGGCTGCCGCCACGCAAACTGCAACATTTTCGCCATGTCTCTGGCCGTGGTTCGCGTCTTTCGCGACAGGCCCGCACCGTTCTCAATAGCTATCTGAGTTGATGCCAGTCCGTTGTCGGCCAACCACTTGGAAATAACTGCCTTGCCACTGTCTTCTGTACCAGGTGCACCGTTCGACTCCGCTCCCAAGGTATACAACAACTGCCGGGCCATGACGTTATTACTATGCTTATTGATGCGCGCAATCATCTCGGTGAGCGGTCGCGAGTTGAACGACAGCAGCGGCTCAGCATCCTCTTCTACGACGATATTTCGCCAGCTGCCGTCGAACGAGCCGCCGGAATCACGCCACATGGAATCGAACAGACCGTACACGAACTCGTTATGAGACAACGCCGTTCTGTCCATGGCATATCGTGAACAGCCATTCGGAAATCGGCCCGAAAACGTGACTTCATTAACTGTCTTGTTTGCCGTGACGGTTATTCCACGTTGAAATCCACGACAACTGCCGTTGGCCAGACCAAGGCGGTTATCGACACTCAGATTATCCAGTTCAGGGTCCAGCCGCACACTGACCGCACCATGCTCGAGGTCCGGTTCGAACCAGTACCGAACGACCTTGAAATTCATGAGCAGGGCGTTTGGCGCAACGTTATAGGCACGCAACGGCTGATGATCGAACGCGGCTGGATCGTAATCGCCTACATCGAACCAACTGTCGTCAAGCAATAGGTCGCCTGTTATATCCTGCACTCCAGCATGCCGAATGTTTCGCAGCAACTGCCATACCCGTTCAGTGACGAGAAATGGATCGCCATAACCTTTGAGTACGAGGTCGCCGGTCAATCGCCCATTGTCCAGTTCACCTGCTGCGAACACGTCCGTTCGCCAGCGATAGGTGGGACCCAATACGTCGAGTGCGACCAGCGTGGTCAGAAGTTTGATCGTTGACGCCGGATTTCGTGGTTCATTTCCATTCCATTCCAGAATCGGTTCGCCAGTCTCGACGTCCGACACGTACACACTCAGCGTCTCATACGGCACATTGCGCGCATTCAGCGCGCTCTGGACGCGGAGTGGTAACTCGGACTCGGCAGCATTGATACCCACGGTCCAAAGCAGCATCGACAGTGCCAGTATTCTCATTCCGTTGATTCCTGTCCGATCAAATGTCTCTCCAGTGCGCGAGTTGCAGTCCGATGAATCACCCATGTCGCAGCGGCAATCGCTGCGATACCGGCGCCGATAATCCAGTACCCGAGTTCCGACGGCGCCGCCTCTCCCGACAGTATCTGACCAAGATCATGGGCAAGGGTGCCGAGATAAACGTACAGCGCAATTGCAGGCAACATTCCGATTGCGGTGCCGAACAGATGTGTGGCCGCTCTTACAGAGGTTGCGCCATAAGCGTAGTTGAGCAGATTGAACGGAAGGATCAAAGACAATCTTGTTAGAACCACGATAACGAATGCCTCCTCCCGGAGCGCAGCCTCGATGGCATGCATGCGTCGGTTGTCCGCCACTTTTTTTCTTACCCAGGGTCGCGCCACCCAGCGGCCGAATTCGAAAGCGCCTTGCGCGCCGGCCGGAATAGCAATCACTGCGAACAGGAATCCCGGCAGGAAGCCGAAAAGAAAACCGCCAATCATCATTGCTACGGAGCCCGGCAGAAACAGTACTGTCGCGACCACAACGAAGAACATATACGCAGCAGGCCCCGCAACCGGGTGCTGCTGTCCCCAATCGACCAGGGCGGAAACCCAGTTTGCCAGTGGCATATAGTACAGACTTGTTGCCAGCACGATTACTACAGCCGCCAGACCCAAGCGCCTGATTACAGCCCTCATCGGCGCGCCGGCCTTTTGATCTTGTAGGTACGAACTCTGTCGGCGAGCGTCGTCGGCCGGACACCCAGCAGTTCTGCCGCCCCACCAGTACCGGACACTTTCCAGTTGCTCTGTTCGAGTGCTTTGATCGTGTTGTTCTTCTGGAACTCTCGCATGTCCTTTTCGCTAAGTACTTCGTTATTGCTTATTGCAGCGTCCGCGATGTCGTCGATATCCGGTTTCAGCCCGGGCATGGAGAGATCGAGCCGCAGGACTTTACCCGTCGAAAGAATGACCGCTCGTTCGATAACATTTTTCAGCTCACGAACATTGCCTGGCCAGTTGTAGGACCGCAGGTTAGCGGTCTGCGAGCGAGTCAAAGTCAGCACCTCACGACCAAAGTCTTTGCATGTTTGTTCCAGGAAGTGCTGTGCAAGCTGCACAATATCCTCACCGCGTTCGCGTAATGCCGGAACATCGATCGGAAATACGCTGAGCCTGTAGAAGAGGTCCTCGCGAAACTCTCCATCAACAATAAGCTGCTCCAGGTTACGATTGGTAGCCGCGATGATGCGCACATCCACGCTGCGAGTTACGTCATCACCGACACGCTCAAATTCACTCTCCTGCAGGACCCGCAGTAGTTTCGCCTGCAGCTCCAGCGGAATTTCACTGATCTCATCCAGAAATATGGTGCCGCCTTCAGCGAGCTGGAAACGGCCGATTCGGTCCCGGTGTGCGCCAGTAAAAGCACCCTTCACATGACCGAAGAACTCACTTTCGAAGAGCTCTTTGGGGATGGATGCGCAATTGACCTTTACCAGCGGGCCGTCCGCGCGCGGACTCTGCAGGTGGATCGCATGTGCCACTAATTCTTTACCGACGCCGGACTCACCTTGCACCAAGACACTGGCCGGCGTTTCGGCGACGGCCTCCACTTTCTTCAGCATGCGACGCAACGCGGGACTGGTGCCGATAATGCGACCGAAATTCATCGCTACATTGACCTCTTCCCGGAGGTAGTCACGCTCTCGTTCCAGCTCCTCGCGTAAACGTGCGTTTTCGCCCAAAGTACGGCGTAGATCCCGTTCTGCTCTGCGTCGCTCCGTTACATCCTTCGAAGCGACCAGCATGAAGTCAACATTGCCACTTTCATCGCGATGGGAAATCGCAGACATCACGAGATCAAGAACGGTCCCATCTTTGGCGAGCATCTGGCGTTCGAGATTGTTGAAGTCACCATCGCTAATTAACTCCTGCAATCGACCGCCCGCGTAGAACTTGCTATCACGCACGCTAAAAAAGTCAGTAATCGACCTGCCGATAACCTCCTCTCTCCTGTAGCCAAGTTTTTGCAACCAGTGATCGGTAACCGTAACGATGAGGCCGTCACCATCAACGGTATGCAGCATGGCGGGTGTCGCCCGATACAATGTGCGGTACTTGAAGTTCGCCCGCGCCTGATCTGATATCTCCGAGTACATCGCAACCGTGCGCAGGAACTCTCCCTCACGATCGTATTCGATGATCGCATTGGTTACGCAATCAACAACGTCACCGAACTTGGTGACAAAACTAATCGGTTTGTTTTCCAGCTTGCCCGTGCGTCGCAAAGCTGGTCGAAGTTCGTCATGGATGCGTGTCGCACTTTCCGGTGTCGTGAATTCCTCCGGACTACGGCCCACCATCTCGTCGCGCTGGTAACCCAACCGTTTCAGCATCGTGTCATTGACATCGAGGTACCCGCCGTCCTCCGCGATAAAGGTGGCCATCGATGGCGACTTGCGAAACAGCCATTGGTAATCGTCCTGCGTAATCATCCGTGCAGTATATACGGTTGTTCGTAAATATTAATACGGTTTTTCGTAATTAACGATATTTCGTAAGCGCATGATTTTGGATAACCCTTTGTTTTTAAACGATTCTCAAAGTTGGCACGAGTTGTGCAATAAGGAAACTGAAACTCACATAAATGCGGTGACGCAGGGATCGGCGGCGCGGCTCAACTTAGGACTCGATCATGAAAAGCAAAACATTTGAAAACTTTCTCGCCATTGTAGGCGCCCTGGTAATCCTCATTGGCGTATCCGCCGCAGCTAGCACAGCGTTCGCTGGCGATATCGGTACGGTTGAAATCCACGGTACAACCCAAAGATAAGACCAACAGCAAGACAATGAACCCCCACCGGCAGTCTGCCGGCCAGATCTCTCTCCCCCCTGACTTTCTGGCTAGCGACTCCGGTACTCACCAAACGGAAATCGGTGAATAAACGGACCAGGATGGTCCGGCGGCGCTCCCCCTGCCGTTATCTCGAAAGGCGTAGAAGATCATTCTTCTGCGCCTTTTTTTATGCCCTCAGTGGTTTCGGTGCGCCTCGGCACGTTCGCTATGGTTTTCCGCGGCTCGACGACTGATCATCTCACGCAGCTTCTTCAGCCAGTGGCGTGCCCAGACGAACTCGATCGCAAGAATTGCCAGCCCAATGGGAATAACGACGACTGCCGGGCCAGGCGTGACTATCATGATGATACCCAGCAGCAATACGCTGATACCAACGACCGCGATAATAATGCGGCGGCCGGTCTTGTACGTGAAATGTACGGCCCTTTTAATCATGCTTCAGTTGATCGTTCAGTTTGCTTCGCCAATCGACAGATGCAAATCGAAGAACTCCAGAGTTCGCCGCCAGGCATCCTCGGCAGTAGCAGCGTCATAATTTCTACCGGTTGGATTCGCAAATGCATGCCCGACACCCGGGTAGATATGAACTTCGTAGTTCTTGCGAAGCCTCTCAAGCGCGTCTCTGAATGCCACTACGGATTCTGCCTTGATTCCGGTGTCATCTGCAGCAAACAGGCCCAAAATGGGCGCGCCAATGGGTCGTAACAATTCTTCGTCGGCTGTCACTTGTCCGTAATAGATAACAGCGGCATCGAGCTCATCAGGGAAGAGCTGCGCGGTATTGAGCGACCACCCCCCACCAAAACACCAGCCAAGCGAACCTATGCGAGGCGCGCTCGCTGTATTACTAACGAAATCAAAAGCGGCCCGTATGTTTGCCCTGGACGGCTCCGGGTCCTCTACTGCTTCCATCATCAGGACCCGCGCTTCTCCGGCGGAGTTGGCAACCTTCCCATGATATAGATCGACGGCAAATACGATGTAGCCTTCACCGGCAAGACGATCAGCCATGGCGCGAATATTGTCATTTAATCCCCACCATTCATGGATCATGATGATCGCCGGCAGAGGCTCAAACATATCGGCAGGTGCAGAAAAGTAGCCGTAGACCAGTTCGTCCCTGTACTCGGTATACGCCATGGTCTGCGAAATAACCGGCCGCGCAGGCGCGATCTGTGTGCCGGGGCTCGGCTCAGTAGTATCGTTTGCGTGTTCTCGCGACATCGCATCAACGTTCTCGCGCCCGGCCGCCGTCGCGGCCGCATCCGTTTCTGCCTGGTCGCTGCCACAAGCACCCAGCATCAACGTCAGACTGACGACTGCTGCAACGAATCCGGTGTGCGAAGACTTACCTCTGTACATGCGCCTTTCCTGTCCAATCGGTTCAGTATTGCCGCCGAAACAGGCGTTTCGGCAGAGCCGAGTGTAATAGAATTATGAGGCAATTGGCGATGCCTGCTTTAGACTACGTCATTCGTGTGCGCGATGGACCCCAAATGAGCTTGCTGGCCGAATCGATTATCTACCTGCTTGCGGCAGTTATCGCTGTACCGCTCAGCCGCCGCCTCGGCTTCGGTTCCGTGCTCGGCTATCTTGCAGCGGGGATCATCATCGGTCCGTTCGGCTTCGCATTCATTCGTGATTCCGAGCATATTTATCACTTCGCCGAACTTGGCGTTGTGTTCCTGCTTTTCATCGTCGGCCTCGAACTCAAGCCGTCCCGGCTTTGGGTTTTGCGGCGCATGGTGTTTGGCCTCGGCGCGGCACAGGTTTTCGCATCGGCGATTGTCATCACTGTACTCGCCTGGGCATTCGGATTTAGCACAAACGCGGCGATAGTCGCAGGCCTGATACTTGCGCTCTCATCGACAGCGTTCGTAATACAAATGTTATCGGAGAAAAAGCAGCTTGGTGCCAGTCATGGCAGAGCGGCATTTTCTATCCTGCTGTTTCAGGATCTCGCAGCGATTCCGCTTATCGCTCTTTTGCCGCTGCTTGGTGTCAATGCGTCTTTCGATGACGGCATCAATTTCGCACAGGTCGGTTTAATGATCGCAACCATAGGTGGCCTTATCATCGGCGGACGCTATCTGATCAAGCCGATACTGAATATCGCGGCGCGATCCGGAATCCCTGAAATCTTCACGGCTACAGCCTTGCTACTTGTCATCGGTTCAGCGCTGCTGATGGACGTTGCAGGAATTTCGATGATTCTCGGTGCCTTCCTGGCCGGCATGTTGCTGGCCGACTCGGAGTACCGCCACCAACTGGTGGCTGATATCGCACCGTTCAAGGGCTTGTTACTAGGCCTCTTTTTTATCGCTGTTGGTATGTCCGTGAACATCGGCCTGCTGCTCGATAGCCCTCTACGCGTCCTGCTGATCGTCGTGCTACTCATGACTGCGAAGGCGATTATTCTTTATCCACTGGCCCGACAATTCGGAATGTGCGATCGTGCAGCCGCGCTAAAGCTCGCTGCCATACTTTCCCAGGGCGGTGAGTTTGCATTCGTTTTACTCAGTATTGCAGCCAGCGAAATGATTCTGCCGCGGTCACTTATCGACGAACTGCTACTAGCCGTCGCACTCTCCATGCTGATGACTCCGTTCATTTACGCCGCCGCAGAGTTCGCCGGTGGGAAGTTCCACAAGCCGCCTGCACCTGAATTTGATGTCCCCGTGAACAGCCATCATGACGTCTTGATTGTGGGCTTCGGACGCGTAGGCCAGATCGTTGGTCGCCTGCTGAATATTGTGGGCTACTCGTTCACGGCTCTGGAGCGCGATTCGGCGCAGGTCGAGTTCGTCCGGCGTTATGGGGCGACCGTCCACTATGGCGATGCTTCCAGACTGGATTTACTCCGCGCAGCCGGTGCAGAGCACGCGAAGATTTTCGTGCTCGCTGTCTCCAAGCTTGATGAATCGATGCAGATTGCCGAATCGGTCATGCACAACTTCCCACACCTGAAAATCATTGCGCGAGCTCGCAACCGCCGCCATGCTCACAAACTGATGGACCTTGGTGTTGAACACATTTTTCGTGAAACGCTGTTATCCAGCCTCGCCATGTCGGAGCAGGTATTGAATAGCCTCGGCCAAAAACCTGAAGACGCAAGACATATCGTCGACTCGTTTCGTGAGCGTGATGAACAGTTGTTACTTGAGCAACAGGCAATTCATGATTCTGAAGAGCTGCTGATTCAAACATCGAAAGATACCGCGACGGAACTTGAGGTTCTGTTGCGCCAGGACAATCCGGACGATTAACGAATCGGCAGCCTACCTGCCGCCAAAGCTCCCCAGCACCGCCCCATAAACCTGCATGGCATCCCAAATATTCTTCAAACGAATATTCTCGTTTTCGGCGTGCTGATTATTGTCGTGATTCGCGAGCGGCAAGATAATGATTGGGGCGTCCAGACGACTACCGAATTCATGCAAAGGCAAGCTGCCTCCCATGGTCGGCGTGACGATTAAGTCCGGGGCAATCTTTCGCATTAAATCAGTCAGGCGCAAAGACATCGGTTCGTCGAGGGCCGTCCGTAGAGCGGGATAACCGGCGTCGTGCCAGTCGAGTTTCGCGACTTTTTCGTGAGCGCGGAGTATGTCCGCAGTTGGTTCCTCAAAGACAACGTGGAATCCTTGTGCAATCAGGTGCGCCTTTATTAACTCGACAGCGCGTTTGGGCGTCTGGTCGGGCACCAATCGCAGGTCCAGAGATGTCGTTGCCGTTGATAGAACAATATTGCGCCCTTTCGCACCAACGCCACCGGCCTGGATGCCGCGGACATTAATAGCGGGCAACGAGATCAGCTCCTCCAGTCGCATACCATCACCCTCCGGCGTATGTATGGAGAGTTCATTTTTAAGCGTTTCGGTTACGTCCGGCATGTTGGCGATCGCGTCGCGTTCGAGCTCACTTAACGGGGCGACGTCATCGTAATAATTATCAACCAGAATACGACCCGACTCATCGCGCATACTCGCCAGCAGGTGAGTAAGTTGCATGACCGGGTTTGGTGCCCAGTTGCCGTAGTGCCCGGAATGAAGAGGTCGCGTTGCGCCATAGGTTGTAATGTCCACAGTGGTTGAGCCACGCACACCAAAGACTATTTGTGCTTGACGGGACTGGTGCATTGGACCGTCACAGAATAGCAGCAGATCAGCATCGAAGAGGCTGGCATTCTCTTCAATTATCCTGGCGATCGTGGGCGATCCACGCTCTTCCTCACCATCCAGCAACAGCTTTAGATTTACCGTCAACGGGATTCCATTAGCTGCCAATGCATCCAGCGTATGGACCAAAGCAACAATCGGCATTTTGTCATCGCCAGCCGATCGCGCATAAAGTCGCCATTCCGGATGAAAGCTGCCGCTGACTTGTGCTATGTCAATAGTCTGGGCACCGGCCTGAACCGGCCCGTCCAGCAATGTTGGAGAGAATGGTGGGTACGCCCAATTTTCCTCCTGCACCGGCTGCCCGTCGAAATGCGCATAAATAAGTATCGTCTCGGTCGCGCCCGGGCTATTCAGCTCCGCATAAATATATGGCGCACCACCTGCACTTAATCGCTGCGTCTTGAATCCCCGTGGCTCGAGAAGCCCGATAATGTGATCAGCGTTACGCTCCATATCCGGCAAGTTAGTCGCAACGTTGGGTATCGACAGCAACTCCACAAAATCCCCGAGAATTTCAGCCTCCCGATCTTGTCGATAGGCGTCTACTGCTGCCTTCACGGATAGTACGCTTTCTGTACTTTGATCTTGCGCCAGGACATTGACCGATACAACGGTAACTGCAAGCGCGATCGCAACTCTGATTGGCATCATCATTAATCCTCGTCGTCTTCCCATTTCTTGAGTTTGCTCTTGTCGACTTCTTCCCACTGCCGCTCACTTTGCCGCATGTAGTCGACGACTTTCGCAATCGTGTAAACGACGACCAACGCAATAAAGATCAGGAGATATTTCAATCCATCAGGCATGATAAGAACCTCGCAGCGAAACAAAAAAACAATGCGAATGAGCGCTCAAGAACATTGTAATGACTAATACGAACGAACAGCAATCTGTCTTGCGCCGTACGAGCTCATTTGTGCGTGAAGCGCTGCAGGACAACGAAGAGGACTTTACGTCCGGTCCAATCGGCCGGGCGCTCGGCATGCTCGCGATTCCGATGATGCTCGAAATGGCGATGGAATCAATTTTTGCTGTCGTCGATATCGCATTCGTTTCGCGTCTTGGAACCGACGCCGTCGCCGCAGTTGGCATTACAGAAGCGCTGATTACCGTTCTATACGGGATTGCCATTGGCCTCGGCGTCGGTTTGACGGCGATGGTGTCACGCAGAATCGGGGCCTCGGACGCGACCGGTGCTGCTGATGTTACCGGGCAGGCGATCTGGATTGGCGCGCTCCTTTCCATCGTTATCGGCGTTGCGGGTGTAGCCTACGCTCGTGATCTGCTGGAACTCATGGGTGCGTCAGACGGAGTGATAGAACAAGGCGTTGGCTTCACCGCGGTGATTCTGGGCGGCTCCATCACCATCATTTACCTTTTCCTGTTAAATGCCGCGTTTCGTGGCGCCGGTGATGCAACTGTCGCGCTACGCTCTTTGTGGCTCGCAAATGGCATCAACATTGTTCTGGACCCATGCCTGATCTTCGGGCTCGGACCATTTCCGGAGATGGGCGTAACAGGTGCTGCGGTCGCGACAACCATTGGCCGCGGCATTGGCGTCATTTATCAGCTTTGGTACCTGATGAACGGCCGCGGTCGAATTGAATTTCATATCCAATATCTGAAATTCAACCTCAGACTTTCGCTGCGCTTGATCCGTATATCTCTGGGCGGTATCGGGCAATTTCTCATCGCTACGGCTAGCTGGATTGGCGTCATGCGCATCGTCTCAATTTACGGCAGTAGTGCGATCGCCGCATATACGATTGCTCTTCGAATGATGGAGTTTGTGTTCCTTCCTGCGTGGGGCCTTGGCAATGCTGCTGCAACACTTGTTGGTCAAAATCTCGGTGCTGACAAGCCCGATCGGGCCGAGAAATCGGCCTGGCAAGCGGCGAAATTCAATGCGATCTTCATGACCTTGACCGGCGTGTTCCTGCTTATTTTCGCTGAATTTATCACCGGATTGTTTTCAGTAGAGCCGGATGTGCTGCGCTGGGGAACGAGTTGCCTGCAGATATTGAGTATCGGCTTCCCAATGTATGCGGTAGGAATGGTTGTTGTGCAGGCCCTTAACGGTGCTGGCGATACCACTACACCCGCAATACTCAACTTCATTTGTTTTTGGCTGCTGCAATTACCATTAGCATTCTGGCTCGCAACCCAAACATCGCTTGGCCCAAACGGTGCGTTTGTTGCCATAGTGATTGCGGAGTCATTGTTAACCGTCCTCGCGACAATCGTGTTTAGAAAAGGTACATGGAAACTGCAAACAGTGTAGATTCGCGTTTTTCAATAGCGCAGATTGAGCACCACCTGAGAACCGTTTTAGGACTATGAGATGACAGATTTTTCACGGCTTGCCAATATGGCTGAAATTTTCAGCGCCATTGTTGTCGTTGGCGGCGTTATTTTCGCCGTAATTCAGATGCGACAGATACGACAGCAACGACGCGAACTCGCTGCCATTGAGTTATTCCGCTCGTTTGGCAGTCCCGCATTTGCCGACGCATATCGCAACGTTCTGCACTATCCCGATGGGCTCAATGCAGAACAGCTAAAGGACGAATTTCCCGACAGCGAACAATGCGCCATGATGATCTGCACAACGATGGAAAGCGTTGGGGTCATGATGTACCAACGCATCGTCCCGTCGGCCGTTGTCAACAACCTGATAGGCTCGAGCACGATCATTCTCTGGAGGAAACTTGAGGTTTGGGTTCAGGACCTGCGTATCGAGCTCGATACTCCTTTCGCATTTGAGTGGTTTCAATGGCTTGCGATGACATTGAGCGAATTGCAGGATGACTCCGACCGCCCTGCATATGAAGCACACACCGAATGGCAGCCGCTTAATCTTAGCAGCGAGATTTAAGCCAGGCGATGCCGGATCCCAAGCTTATTGAGATTCGCGACGCGACCATCTGGCGTGGCTCAACCTGCGTCTTCGAAAATCTCAATCTCGATATCGAACAACATGAGCGAGTGGCAATACTGGGCCCGAACGGTTCCGGGAAGACAACGCTGTTAAAGACAATCAATCGCGAGCTGTACCCGGCCGCGAAGTCTGACTCCTACATACGCATACTCGGCAAAGACCGATGGAATGTGTGGGAGCTGCGAAAGCAAATCGGTGTTGTTTCAAACGACCTGCACCAACGCTACACACCGACAACATCGGCTATTGAGGTCGTCGTTTCCGGTTTCTATTCGAGCATCGGTGTGCACGGCGTGCTCGCTGAGCGTGTTTCATCCGATCAGGTTGCGGCGGCCACGAAAACATTGGCCGAGCTTGGCATTGAAACACTGCGCAATACGCCGTTGAACCGAATGTCATCCGGGCAGCAACGCCGTTGCCTGCTGGCCCGGGCGCTGGTGCACGACCCGGTCACGCTGATTCTTGACGAGCCAACATCCGGCCTCGACTTTGCTGCCAGTTTTGACTACCTCGAGCGTATTCGCGCCCTGGCGCGTGCAGGCCGGAATATCGTTATCGTCACACACCACCTGAATGAGATACCGCCCGAGGTCGACCGGGTGATACTGCTGCAAAACGGAAGAATTGCTGCAGATGGCGCGAAAGCAGACGTTCTGACAGGTGAACAGCTCAGCGCAGTCTACGAAACAGCGATCCGCGTTGCCGAAGTTGACGGTTATTATCTCGCCTACCCTGGCGAGACCTGACAAAGATCAAAAAACGTGACCTGATACGATACATGACACTGGTTCTGGGCATATTCTCCACCTTATGTTGAAGACAGCGCGAACAATCCTGAGCGGAGTACCACTAATCGCAGTGCCGGCCTTTGCCGCCGAGGGAGCGCTGCAGACCGGCATCACGGGTGTCGGTCCGGCAAAATTCCTGTTCACGCTGGCGGCAGCGCTGTTCCTGACACTGATTTTCCGCTCAACGGCAAATCACCTGGCGCGCTTTGTAACCGCAAAAATCGGGCAGTGGCGGATACGTACCGCGCTCGCCAAGCGCAGCCCCGACGTATTGCATGATTTCATTCTGCCGGGCGCTTACGGCGGTCTCGCCAAGCTGGACCACGCTCTGCTCACCGCTGGTGGAATACTCTGCATCCAGACCAAGCACTTCAGCGGCGTCGTTTTCGGTGGCGAAGATGAGGCCCAATGGACCAACGTAGACGGTGTCAAACGCCAGCGTTTCCTGAATCCTCTCATCCAAAACGAGGGCCGCGTCCGCGCTTTGCGAAAAGTCGTTCCCGACGTGCCGGTCGCTAATCTCGTGATATTTTCAGGTTCCGTGGAATTCACGACACCGCCACCAAAGAATGTCATTCATATCGACCAGCTTGAAAGCTACGTCGCCAAGTACGTATTCGGTCCCAGCAAGATAGATGACTGGCAAGCTGTATGGTTAACCGTCAACGCGGCTGCCATGACGGACGCGGACACGCGCAAAGACTTTCAGGCTCAACTGGGCTTCAGCTAGGCAAGCTTCGCACACGGCGCCGGCACCGATGATTTATACTCAGCCGAAATAACAAGGCTGAGGCATCGCGAATGGAAACCACCCAAGTACTGATTTCATCACCGATAGGCGTACTTGCAGTTCTCTGCATAGTTGCAGCATTTTTCTTTTTTCTGGCGCAAGTAACCCAGGCAAAGCTGTTCAACTATGTGCCACCATTGCTGTTTATCTACGCTACGCCGGTTTTCCTCAGCAACCTGACTGTCGCCGGGCATGTCGTCGTTTCCAACAAGTCGATTATCTATTCCGGACTTAGCCAGTTCGTGCTACCCGTATTCATCGTATTGATGTTGATCAAGGTCAACGTGCCTGCGGTCGTGAAAGTAATGGGTAAGGGTGTGCTCGTGATGCTCATGGGCACAGCAGGCGTTGTCGTGGGCGGCGTCGTTTCTTACGTGATAGTGCATGGCTGGTTGCCCGAAGACTCCTGGAAGGGCTTCGGTGCCCTCGCCGGTAGCTGGATCGGCGGCACGGCGAACATGCTCGCGACTAAAGAAATGCTGGGTGCGTCTGAGGCGCAGCTCGGGCTCGCAGTCGTCGCTGATAACGTTATTTATATTGTCTGGCTACCACTGTTGCTGATGTCCCGTGATTTTGCCGACAAGTTCAATAAGTGGGCCCGAGTGCCGGCGGACCGTCTTGAAGCAATGGATGCTGCCGCCGAAATGCACGTCGAGGACGATCATGCACCGACCATGCAGCAGTACCTGTATCTTGCTGCCGTGGTATTTGGTGTAGCCGCAATCGGTCATGGTCTCGCACCTGTGATCGCAACGTGGATCGCAGAAACGACCCCTGGAATCACGGGCATTTTCTCCGAGACAACAACACGAATTCTGCTCGTTACAACCATCGCCCTGCTGCTGTCGACGACAAAGGTATCGGAGTTGCCCAACTCAACCGCTATCGGGACCGCGCTGGTTTATATTTTCGTCGCCGGCATGGGTGCAAGAGCCGAAGTCTCGGGTCTGGCTGACGCGCCTGCTTTTGTACTCGGAGCATTTATCTGGATATTCATCCATGGCCTGTTCATGCTCGCCGGCGCCTGGATATTCCGCGTAGACGTCCACAGCGTAGCCATCGCCTCAGCCGCGAATATCGGTGCCGCCGCATCGGCACCGATTGTTGCGGCGCATCACCGTCCAAGCCTGGTCCCAGCCTCAATTCTGCTGGCCTTGCTCGGTTATGCATTGGGTAATTATCTGGCGCCGCTGACGGGTCATCTGGCGAGAATAGCTGTCGGTCAGTAGCTATGTGGGTTAAGTACGCCAAGCGTGCCGCCGTGACCTTCACCATCATTCTGGTGCTGGTGAGTATTGCTGTCGTCTCGCTGTGGCGCCAACGTCCCAGTCTTGACGCCATAGATTGGCCCACACCGGCGCTCGCATCAGCTGCAAACGCCGATGCCGTTACTGTGACCTGGCTGGGCGTCACGACATTACTGTTTGACGACGGCGAAACTCAGATCCTTATTGACGGCTTTTTTTCCCGACCGTCTCTTGCTGAAGTTGTACTGCGTCGACCTGTCGACAACGATGCTCCGCAAATCAATTACGTAATGAATGAGTTCCGTATGCGTCGTCTCGCAGCGATCATTCCAGTGCATAGTCATTTCGATCATGCGATGGACGTCGGTGCAATCGCGAATCGATCGAGCGCCTCGATACTGGGTTCCGAATCGACCGCACAAGTGGCACGCGGGGCCGGCGTTCCGGAAGATCAAATTACCGTTGTTAAGGCTGCCGCCAGTTTTGAATTCGGTGATTTCCGTGTCACTTTGCGACCAATCGGACATGCGCCGATCGGCTGGCGCGGGTCGGTCCCATTCGACGGAATCATAGAAGAACCACTAACAATGCCGCAGCCGATATCTGCCTGGCGCATGGGTGGCGGCTACACGATCATCATCGAACATCCACAAGGTACGGCGTTGGTACAAGGTAGTTCTGCCTACAGGAAATACGACCTGCAGGATGTCGCTGCCGATGTCGTCTTCCTGGGTGTTGGACAACTGGAATCGCTGGGGCGGAACTACGCTGAATTGTACTGGCAGCACACAGTGACGACCACTGGCAGCCATAGTGTTTATCCCATTCACTTTGATGATTTTACGAAGCCGTTTGGGGAAGTGGTATTGCCGCCAAAAATTATTGATAACTTCGAAACAACGGCGCAATGGCTGGTCGAATTTCAGCGCCGCTGGGACAACGATACGTCACTGTTCATGCCAGAGTTTGGCAAGCCCATCGCTATCTTCTCTCAACCTGCCTCTGAACCCTGATCCGCTAACAGGCTCTGCAGCGCCATCCGACCATCAATCAGCGCTTCTTTATCGCTGCGATCGAGTTTTTTTATCCGGTATTCGAGCTGCGATGCTATAGATCGGTTGCCGACCACCTCTGAATACAGCAGTTGCAGAGGGCCGCGACCTTTGAGGTATTTGGCACCGCGAGGACTGCTCTCGTGCTCAACCATGCGCCGCGCTACGTCCGCAGCAATTCCGGTGTAGTACGTGTCATCGGCACAGCGCACGATGTAGACGCTGTATTCGGTGTTCGCCATCTTCAGTGCCGCAGCCGCAACAAAGTGCTCAGGCGTTGCCGCCAACCAGGGTGTCACCAAATACTCGAAACGCGCCCGCTTCGATGCTGTCGAGATTTTCTGTCGTATCTGCCCAGGTCAGAACGATGTCAGATGTGCCGTCAAGCTCTTCGGCTGGCTCGTGTAGCCTCAGAGTCAACACGTTGCCCGTTAAGGCAGCCTCGCGAATAAGATTGTGTCCGCCGAACTGCTGCTCATTTATCTCTATATAAATAGACTCGTCGAATTCTTCGTCGACCGTCCGCATTAGCAGCAGATAGTCGGAGATATCGCCTTCTTCTGTCGTTTTCGCAAAAAACAACATGGTCGTGTTGTCACGAACATCGAATGCAACGGTGTCGTACTGTCGGCTAGCTACCATGAGATTCCCTCGTTTCATCGAGTATCTCATCTTTTTCGGTCCAGATTTGGCCTAACCACGAGTGCACTTTCTTTCTGAACTCGCGATCGGTTTCATAGCTTCCCTCGACCAGCCAGCCTTCAAGTTCCCGCTCGCGAACTTTGACAATAACGTGTACGGGCTGACCACAGCACATATCCCAAAAGCTGGTTGCACCGTCCGGATAAACCATCGTGACATCCACAACACTCTCGAATAGTTCACCCATTGAAGACAGAGCAACAGCAAGACCCCCCGCACGTGGTTGCAGGAGATGCCTGAAAGGAGATTTGCGGGCGACACGCTTGTCCTCCGAGAATCGCGTCCCCTCGATAAAGTTAATGACCGAGGTCGGCGTGTCCCGAAATTTCTGACACGCGCGGCGCGTCGTTTCGAGGTCCTTGCCTTTCATGTGCGGATTTTTCGCCAGGTAAGACGGTGAATACCGCTTCATGAACGGCATGTCCATCGCCCACCAGGCGATGCCCAGCAACGGAAACCAGATGAGTTGCTGCTTGATAAAAAATTTGAGAAATGGGATTCGACGATTAAAAACCGCCTGCAAGACAACTATGTCGACCCACGTTTGGTGATTGGAAATGACGAGATACCATCCGTCGT
>CAYWBZ010000018.1:0-5216 GCA_964456535.1 uncultured Woeseiaceae bacterium
GACAGAGTTCTACCAGCCATTGAGTTTTGACTCCAGACTATTCGTGGCGCCACGCCTGGAAATACGTCAATCGAATCTGGATGCGTTTTCAATGAACGATACGATTGCGCGATATCGTGTCTCTGAAGGCGACCTGAGTCTGGACTTCGGCCGCGAGCTCAGTACGTTTGGCGAGTTTCGGTTGGGCGTATATAGGGGAATCGGTGAAGCTCGCGTCAAGGTTGGCGATCCTGCATTGCCGAACTTCGACTTTGAGACCGGCGGCGCATTCGCTCGCTTGCGTTTTGATTCAGTGGATAATTCGCACTTTCCGAGGGCAGGCATGTTGGCAGATATTCGTTGGAATCTGTCACGACCGAGCTTGGGGGCCGATTACAATTTCGATACCATCGAGGGCGAATTCTCGCAGACCTGGAGTCGCGGTAAGAGCAGTTTACAGCTGGGTCTCGGCTACGCCACTACACTGAGTTCAGACAATACCGTGCAGGATTTTTTCCCAATGGGGGGCTTCCTGAGGTTATCCGGGCTTGAGCGGGGCGAAATCAGCGGCCCACATGCTGCACTGGCGCGGCTCGTTTACTATCGTCAGGTTGGTGACACTACGGGTGATTTATTCGAAACGCCGATCTACCTGGGTTTTTCTGCAGAAGCCGGAAACGTCTGGCAGACAAGGGAAGAGATTGGATTCGACACGATGCAGATTAATGGCAGCGTGTTTGCCGGTTTGGATTCCTACTTCGGGCCAGTCTATCTCGCGGCTGGATTTGCTGAAAATGGCCAGACCAACTTCTACCTTTTTGTCGGCGCGCCGCCTCGCTAGATATTGCTATCGATCTGCTGCACCTTCACGGTCAGACCAACCCAGTAGCTTTCTCGTTACGAACAGGTAGACCGGCTTGATCAGAGACATCCACGCTCGGGACACGGGTGATGGGGAATTCAAAATTGCGCGCTCTCGAACCGTCAGCAAATCCGGACGGTAAGTTCGTTTGTGCTTTAACAGGTGGCGGATATCTTCCCGGGCCGCAGCACGAAACAGACGGCCCCTGTTAGTGGTGAACCACGCGAGCTGAAAATCGATGAAGGCCGGCGATGTATTGTCGCGCACCAGTATATTCGGTTCTTTGGCCAGGTCATTGTGAGCGACGCCGGCGCAGTGAATTCTTCGCAGCAATTTAGCCGCATCCTTGAAGTACGCGGCATCATCGGGCCGGCTTGCAAATAGTGGTGTTCCTGAAATAAATGTACGTGAGAGACTGTGACGATCATCGCTTATTAATTGCGGGATTCCGTCGATGTCAGTCAGCGCAGCCAAAGCGCGCGCTTCCCGTCGCATAAGACCGCGGGCCAGCCACTTGAGCCACCAGCGAGCAGGCCGGGTATCGCGCAGAATGGCAGCCTCACCGTGTTCAGTGATCTTCCAGACCTCCCCAAACAGGTCTTTTTTCAATAACTCGTTTTTCGACAACACTTTTCTCAACAACTGATATTCTTGCACTGGCAGTCGCCACAGCTATTACAGAGAATACATGAACCTATTAGACGGGACGTAGTGTGACCGGGGACTCCAGCAAAAACGACCGTGGCGAACAGCGCGGCAATACCGATACGACCGGCGAATTTTTTAGCGTCGGCGTACCGTTGCACGCTGTGCGCGCGGGCTATATTCGTCGCCGCGCCGACGAACAGCTCTACAATGCCGTCATATCCGGCCGCTATGCTCATGTTGTCGCCCCGGATCGCAGTGGCAAAACCAGTCTGATAGCGGCGACGGCGGCTCGTCTCGAGAGCAATGGCCACAAGGTCGCGATCCTCGATCTGGAACAAATTGGTGACCGGGACGGCGGTACAGATTCAGGGCGGTGGTACTACAGCGTTGCTTATCGCCTGCTGCGGCAACTTCGTATTCGCTACGACCTGCAGTCCTGGTGGCAGGATAAGTCCATTCTGAGCAATCGACAGAGACTGTTCGAGTTCTACTCTGAAGTTCTTTTGCAACATATCGCTGAATCAGTTGTTGTCTTTGTCGATGAGATTCAGTGCATTGAGAGTTTGTCATACGCCGACGATCTGTTGACGAGCATTCGAGCAGCACACAATGCACGAATGACTGATCCGGATTTTTCAAGATTGTGTTTCGTGCTGCTTGGCGAGTGCGATCCCGTCAGCTTGATGCAGGAAGCGGAGCTGTCACCATTCAACGTGACGCAACAGGTTTTGCTCGACGATTTTTCGCGCGAAGATCTGGAGCTGTTTGCGACTGAACTAAACCGCAATCATGACGATGCTACTGCAGCGCTGGATCGAATTTTTTACTGGACGAGTGGACAGCCTTACCTGAGCCAGAAGCTGGCGCGCGCTGTGGCCAGGGAACCAGGTGTCGAGGACATCGAGACACTGGTTGATCGTGTTGCAACGACGCAGATTGCAGGTCGTGCGGCCCTTCACAGTGAGCCGCACATGAGTCACATCCATCGCGCTGTGGTAAATGACGAGAAAAGATCCGAGCCGCTACTTAACCTGTACGGAAAAATCCGCAAGGGTATAGAAGTGCCCGCTGACCTCGGGTCGGCATTGCAAAGGCGGTTGATGGCGATTGGGTTGTTGGTCATCGACGATGAAAGCAACGTCTGCATCCGCAATAGACTGTATGAGATGGTCTTTACGGCGCGGTGGGCGAATGAAAACCTGCCAGTGCGCTTAAAGGTACCGGCGATTGTCGTGGGTGTGCTGCTGCTGTTTTCGATGATTCCCTTCTGGTACACACAATGGTTACCTAATCCATATGTGCGGACCCTTGTTTCCGACGAAGTCGAGCTGCCAGTCGCTGTCGCAGCATACGAAAATTTTCGCTCGTTTCCAGGGCATGCCGACACCGCTGAGAATCTGTATCGAAGTTTCCTCGTTCGGCGAGCGTCGGCATCGAACGATGAACTGGAGATCCAGCAACTCGCGGTGCTGGTGGCGGAGCTACCCAATGCCGGATTTCTGGCGGAAGAGTTCGAAGCGGGTTTTTGGGATCGCAAAGCCGGCCTCGCAGTTCGAGAGGAAGACCGGGACACTGCGCTTCTGGCAAGTATCCAGGCGCTTACATTAGCTACGTCCAATAGACGTGAACGAGCCGCCTCACTCATTAGTGATGACTACCCATATCTGTTGACTACGCTACCCGCAGTTTCGAGAGAAGCCGTTGTATTCGATCCTGTTGGGATGGTCCTGAGCAGCGCATCGGGTGCGGAAATTTCACAGTATTCCTATACGCCGCAGGGGGTGCAGCACCGTGAACCCTGGGTGGTGACCGCATTGGAGGTTAGCCCGCTGGTACGGCGCGTTATCGTCGGTCGGCAAGGTGCAGTCAGTCGCATAGGCCTGACGCTGAATATCAGTCATGCACGGCTCACCGATTTACGCATCAAGATAATCGCTCCGTCAGGCAGGGCTGTTGAAGTCGAAACTGGCATGGATCGCGCATCGGATAACGACGATATTCGTATTCCCGGTGAACAGCTCCGCGATCTTCTGGGCGAGTCGCTAAACGGAACGTGGAGTATCAGTGTTCGGGATGAAAGTCTGGGTATTGCCGGGCAATTGGTTGGCTGGAATCTGAAGCTCAATTCGCAGGGTGCTGTTGAACACTTTCAACGCGGCCTGAATATTCCAGACCCGGTGGAACGCGAGACAGAGAACATCTGGTTCGACCCATCCGGACGATATGCCGTTGCGCGTGCCATGCAGAGCGATAGTGCACGGATTTGGGATCTGGCTTTCGCAGAGCCGATACGCGCCGTTGCTCTTCCTGAAAGCGAACACCTGATCGGGCTCGATGCCAGCGCACGTCGCCTGGTGACGGCCAGTCAGGATAGTGTGAACCTCTGGGATACTTCGACCGGTGACAGGGTTAACACGCTGCAGATTGGGGCTGCGAGCAGCAGGGCGGTGCTGACCTCCGACAGATCACATTTGTTTGTCGAACGTCGGGGCGATGTTGAAAGTCGGCTGGAGTTGTGGAGCCTGGACGACGGTACAATATCGGCAGAGATTGTCGTTGCCGGTGTGCCGGCGCTGGTGGCCATTGACGCGATGGGTGGCCGCGTAGCGATCGCGGACTTCGATCGGGCGGTACGTGTATGGGATTTTCAAACCGCCGAATTATTGGGTCAGTTTGATTTGCCCGCGCAGCCAGGGTCGATCAAGTTGTCGGCAGACGGATCGACTTTGGGTGCCGTCTATCCAAACTCCGGACTTTCGTTATGGAACGTCGCATTGCCCCAGCAACCGTTGCTGGATGAACGTGACAGCGGCTTGTGGCAATTAGCTTTTTCACCATCTGGCAATTTAGCCGCCGCCGGACGCCCGGAAACCGGCTTCCAGATTCTTGACAGTGTCGACGGCAGGCTTATCGGGCCGCCTTTAGGTGTACGCAGTGCGGGTCAGGCACAGGACTTGCTGGCGTTTAGTCAGGACGAACAAGTCCTGTTGCTTGGAAGCGCAGACAGCGTGCCGAGAATATGGCGCGTACCTGTTGCCGGATTCGCGGGTAACGTGGCTGAGCAGTCGAGCACGCATGTGATCTGGAGCCCGGCTGCCGATCGCCCGCTGATCGCAGCGCCAGACGGAACCTTTGTCGCCATCGGGGACCCCGCGGGGCATGTACATTTCATTCCATCCGACGCGACGCTTGCTGACGTTGTGGAAATTAGTGAAGACCTGAGTTTCGTAGGGCATAACAGCGCAGTAACACTTGTGGGCGTCGCTCCATCGGGAACGCTGGCCGCCAGCGTAGCCGCGGATAATACGTTGCGACTATGGAGGACGAATAGCGGCGAACCGTTGCCGTATATCGTCGACATCGCAGGAGCGTCGGTTTCTCATATCAATTTTTCACCAGATGCCCGGTTCGTTGGATTAATAAGCGGCAGTCGAGTTACTGTGATTGACGTTGCCGACGGCAGTATCGTCGCCGATCATGACTCGGGCCAAACGTACAGCGGGCTAACGTTTGCGGCGGAAAATCAACTGTACCTGGGCGCTGAAAACGGCAGGTTGCAGCTCCTCAGCCGCGGTGATGACAATCACTGGCACATGCAGCAGATCTGGCAGGGCGCCGAAGGCATTCGAGCGTTACGTGCGTCGCCAAGAGGTAAGCTTTTGATTCTGGTTGATCAGAATAATCTTGCAAGCCAGTTCTTTCTTGCCGAAGGGAGGATTGGCGACGG
>CAYWBZ010000018.1:5316-20415 GCA_964456535.1 uncultured Woeseiaceae bacterium
GCAGCGCTTTTCGGCAACAAGCAGGAATTGCTTCAGGAATGGCGCGATCGAGTTAGCGCGACTCCCCGCGAAGGGTCCTGACCAGTAACTCCAGGCGTTCTGCGGTGACGTCTGCTGGAGCAACAGGTTCACCGAAGATAATGGGTACGCGCGCAAACAGCCGTCCTGGAAGCTTACGAATGCCACCGTGTTTTCGACGGCTAAACCAGCTTCCCCACAAGCGGCCAAGTGCAACCGGAATTACGGGAACCGGGCGCCGCGCGATAATTTTTTCTATGCCAGGTCTGAAGCGTTGAACCTCGCCATCGGTAGTTAAGCCGCCCTCGGGGAAAATACAAACGATATTGCCAGCGGCGAGTTCGGCGTCGACTTTCTCGAACGCAGCATTCATCAATTCCTCATTCTCGGCTCTGGATGCGATCGGTATTGCTTTCGCATTGCGAAAAATGAAACTGAGAAAGGGCATCTTGAAGATCTTGAAATACATGACGAACCGCATCGGGCGTGCAACAGATCCACCGAGAATAATGGGGTCAATAAAACTCACGTGGTTGCATACGACTACAGCTGGACCTTTGCGCGGAATATTCTCGAGCCCAACCGGACGAATCCTGTAGACGACATTTATGATTAACCAGGCCACGAAGCGCATAAGGAATTCGGGCAGCAAAGAATAAATATAAACTGCGACAACGGCGTTCATTATGGCGATGAAAATAAACAGCTCGGGTATTGAATAGCCTGACTTCAAAATGATTATGCTGATAACTGCGGCAGCGACCATCAGTAGAGAATTGATGATGTTATTAGCCGCAATGATGCGTGACAGGTGTTTGCGATCGGAGCGTTTTTGAATGAGCGCGTATAGCGGAACGCTATAGAAACCGCCGAACGCGCCCAGCATCGCGAGGTCGATAAGAATATGCCAACTGCTGGCACGGCCGAGAAACTCGCTGACTGATGTAACGGCAGTCACAGCCGTTTCCGGTTGTGCGAAATAAAGGTCAACCAGGAACAGGCTCATACCAATAGAGCCGAACGGCACGAGTCCGAGCTCGATTCGGTGTCCTGACATTCGTTCGCAGAGCAACGAGCCGAGTCCCACGCCAACTGCGAACGCCACCAGTAGCGAAGTGGCTACAGACTGATTGCCATTGAGAATGTCGGCCGTATAAGCGGGCATCTGTATGGTCAGCGCAGACCCGAAAAACCAAAACCAGGAGATTCCGAGTATGGAAAGAAACACGCTTTTTTCTTCGCGGGCAAATCTGACGATGTGCCAGGTTTCTTTCCAGGCGTTCCAGTTGATCCTGAGTTCCGGATCAACCGCTTCTGTCTTCGGTATTTGCCGGCTGACGAGATATCCAACGCATGCGGCCGCGACAAGGATTCCGGCCAGTAAACTTTGGTGATCTGCCCCGGGATCGATTGCCTCGCCGCCGACGATCAAGCCAACGATGATCGCGACGTAGGTTCCGGACTCCACTAATGCGTTGCCACCAATCAATTCGTCGGTGTGTAATTTCTGCGGCAGATAGGCATATTTGACCGGTCCGAAAAGTGTCGATTGGCAGCCCATCAGAAACAGGACGAATAGCAATAATGTGTACTGCCGCGATAGCAGGGCGACTGCGGCCAGCGACATCAGGCCGATCTCGAGTAACTTTATGCGTCGCATCAGCATGGATTTTTCGTACTTGTCCGCCAACTGCCCAGCGGTAGCGGAAAACAGGAAAAATGGCAGGATGAACAGAAATGCGGCGACGTTCGCGAGTACGGTGTGGTCCATCCCCATGATCCGCACGCCTTGAAATGTGATCAGGATCACAAGTCCGTTTCGAAAAATATTGTCGTTTAGTGCTCCAAAAAACTGTGTTCCAAAGAAAGGAGCGAAGCGACGCTGGCTAAGTAGCGAAAACTGGCTGGATTCTGACAATTAGTCGTCCTTGCGGGTCAGCGACGCGCCACTATAGCGCGAAAAACCTGAAATTCAGGTCAAAACTGCGAACTCGCGTCGATATTGCAAAACGACATCTTTGCTAATATAGCCCATACAGAATTACGAATTTAACGGCGAACGCCAATTGGCACTGATATTTGACCCATGAGAATAGTAAACATACATCTGGCACTGATTTTCAGCGGCTTTGGTCTATTGGCCGGTTGTGAAGATGAGCCGCCGCCACGGTCCACAATGGAATTCGTTGAGAATCCCATAATGCTGGAAGCGGCAATAGTGCGCTGTTCTCAAGACCGCAATGCGACGCGTTATGACGCTGAGTGTGTGAACGCGCGACAGGCGATCAGCCAGATCGAAGCAAAGGAAGAAGGGGCACGCCAGGCAGATTTTGATGCGCGTTCCCAGAGCAAACGTCAGGCGTTGCGAAGGACTCAGGAAGCAGCCGCGCAGGCACGCCGAAGAGCGGCCGAAGCAGAGCGATTGAGAATTGAAGCGGAATATCTGGCGCAATTTGGCGTGGCCCCACCGCGCGAAGATCAAACTCCGGGATCAGACGCCGATGTCGGTAACCTGCCGGCAGCGGTAGTTCCAGAGAGTGAGCAGCCAGCGGAATTATCGCCTGGCTCCGGTGATGCATTGCTTGCGACCGATGGCGGAAATGCGCCCGGTGTTTCTGTTGAGCCGGAAGGTGAAGCTCCTGCGACTGACCTGGAATCGATCCGTGATGAATTACAACGACGTAATGAAGAGGGCGACAACTAGTCCTTCGTCACCGGCATTGATCGCACGTGTAAGTCCCGTTGCGGAAATGGAATTTCGATCTCGTTCTTGTTCAGTGCTTTGTAAATAGAGCAGTTGAGCTCGTGCTTCACGCGCCCACGATCGACCGGTCTCGCGATCCAGCCCATCAGCTCAAAATTCAGACTGGATTCTCCGAACAAACGGAATCGTACACGCGGCTCGGGATTTGTCAGAACATCCGAATTATCAGCGGCAACACCAGCCAAAACCTCAATAACCTGGTCAATATCGCTTCCGTATGCAACGCCAACAGCCACACGGATTCGGTGCTGTGATGTTGGCCCGCCGGCTTCGTTAATGATTTTTCCGTTACCAATAATGCCGTTGGGAATCGTAATTTCCACGTCATCACGGGTCAAAATACGCGTGCTACGCAGACCGATGTCAGTAACGACACCGCGTTCCCCAGATTCGAGAATGATGAAGTCGCCCGTCTTGTAAGGAGCATCCATTACAATCGAAACGCCTGCGAAGAGGTTTGAAAGCGTGTCTTTGGCGGCGAAACTGAGCGCTAAACCAACGATACCGGCCGACGCGAGCCAGGCCGTAACGTCGATGTTCCAGGCAAGAAAAAGGAAATAGACGGTTAGTGCGACAGCAACGATTTTCATCACGTTATGCAGCAGCGATAACATTCCCGTTTGCACAATCTTGCGACTTCTCGTTTTGGATATCGCCTTGACGACCAACCCCATCAAATGCATCAGGGTGCTGTACCAGACGAAAATTGCGATGGTCTTCAGTATGCCGAGCGTAAGAAAAGTCGTGAATTCAGGCAGACCGATACGACGTGTGCCGAGCGACAAGCCCAGCAATACAAACGACATGAACACGGGTTGATGGACCAGATCGACTATCTGATCATCAAAGTCATTTGATGACTTGCGGGCGAAGCGCCCGATGATCCTGGAAATAATCCAGTCGGCAATCTTCCCTGCGACAATGAAGACAATGGCAATGATTGCCGCCTGCAGGTATGTATTTGGCCCAATGAGCTCAACGAGTTTCTGAACTCGTTCAATAAGATCAGTCATTGTCATTGTTATGCGGTTTGTTACTTAGTGGAATCAGGAACCGGGATCGTACTCGTCATCCGTTGCGTCCGCTTCCGGCATGCCGAAAGTACGAACTTCCGGCTTTTCTTCATCGGCCGTCTCAGGGCCGCCGGTGGTCATGCCTGGCTGCGTTGGCAGGCGGGCGGTCTGCGCTGTCAAAATCTGCACGAATGTATTCGCAATGTCCGGCGCAATATTGGGTGAGCTCACGAAAATCCGTTCCGGCGTCATGCTGCTGGAGCTGTAAAACGCAGCGTTCGCCTTGCGATCCATGGTCACACCAGCGCCTTCGAGCGCGACACCGGCGAATAGTCCGCGGTTGCGCGAATAGGAATAGACTTCTGCCTTGAACTCGATGTCGGTTGCGATACTGGTCTGCCGACCGAGTGGTCCTGCCGCGACAGATGCATCTGCACCCAAAGTCAGTCTTCCGTTTTCAATGCCATCGACACCCTTGCGTGTCTTAAACACTAATATGATGTCTGTAGACTGCACACCAGCCTGCCAACCAACGCTGCCGCCAGTCAATGTAATGAAGGCGGGGTTGCTCCACGAATTGTCGTCCTGTCGCACAACGATAATTCCCTTGCCTCGTCTTGCTCCCAGACCGAATGCTGCTTTGTAGACATTGGGGATTACGGCAACCGCATATGCTCGTGATAGCAACGCAGGTGGCACGGTTTTTTCAGGGATTCTGAGAAGTTGTTCGAGAACATCGGCAGCATCTCCTACACGCTTTTCTTCACGGGAGGCTGCATCGGCAGTGCTCGTAAGCAGCATGGTGATCAATGTCGTGGCTGCTAGATAGGCTCTTGAATTCATGATTGCTTTGATGTCTGGTTCGCTCTGGAGTTCAATAATACGCCAGCTGCGAAGTTCGGGCACTATCGATGTACGAGAATGGGTGGAAGTGGATAATTTAGAGTCGCGCAGACCGCGCGTATCAATTCTGCTTCCGCGACCGATAGCTTACCGTCATGTGCTGCGGTCGCACTGACTGCACGCAGCAACGACTCCTGTCCCTTACTATTCAAACCCAGCAGGACATCAAGGCTACTATTGAGCATCGCGACGCTGCACTCGCGGTCTGACGCGTACTTCGCGCCTTGTGCCCATGGTCCCAGGGTCGCAATTCCAGCTTCAAACGCGGCGATACGGTCTTGATCGGAATCGTTGCCATGGTCCGCCAGAATTTTCAGTAAGTCAGTTGCGGCAGATTGCAGGTCCTGGCGTCGTGAACGTCCGACCGCGTGTTTGCCGGTTGGGTCAATAGCCTGGCCGAGGCTGCTCATCATGATTCGATAGAAACAGAATTCGTACAATTCGACGTCACCATCGACCTCTATTAGTCGATTTGTGAGCTCAACCAGATAGGCGAGTTCCGGCATCGGACGCCGCTTCAATGCTGGGAAAGTAATTTCCAGTAACGGTAGTCGATATTCGCCGGTCGACGCCGATAGTTCATTATAGTATCGCCGTACGAGCTGCGTACGTTCACTGCCCAACTGTTCCTGAAGTAACGAGAATTGTCGGTCAATCGTTCTCTTCGACTGATCAAGAACAAGTGCTATCGACAACAGGAACGCCAACTCCGACGAATGTGCGGCATCGTATAATTCCATTGGAATGGACTGCCGCAGGTTGCGAGCGAACTCGACGTGCTCTTTGCCGGGCTGTCCCACCGTTTCGGCAATCGAATCAGCCAGTACTTTGGTGCCGCCGCTTGCAAACGCGGTCGTGGTATTGCCGGCGAAAGCAGCGTGTGGTGACTCTTGTGCAGTGCCGACACGACGTTGCCGCGGGTCTACTCGGGGAAAGTCGCCTTCCTCAAAGCTCGGGTCAAGTGCCTGAATACGATCGACCAATGGCGGGTGTGTTGCGAATACTCCCATCAGAGACGCGCCGCTGCCGAACAGCATGTGGCTGACTTCCTCCGGATCAGTCGCGCTTATCTTCGATCCCTCGCTGTAACCGCCAATCTTTTTTAACGCGCTCGCGATACCTTCGCTTTGCCGCGTGAATTGCACGGCAGAAGCATCAGCCAGATACTCTCGCTGCCGAGAAACGCTGGCCTTGATCATGCGCGCGAAAAACACCCCAATACCGCCGAGAATGACGAGGCCAATGCCGACAACAAGAATGACAGGTGCGCTGCGATTTTTTCGGCTCGTGATAATGCTTGAATGATAACCGCCGCGCACAACCATCCGCCCAATCAGTCCCAGCACCATAATGCCGAACAGGACGCCCATAAGTCGGACGTTGAGTTTCATGTCACCGTTCAATATATGGCTGAACTCGTGAGCGATGACGCCTTGCAGCTCGTCGCGATCGAGGAGTTCAAGCGTGCCGCGAGTTACCGCGATCGCCGCATCACTCGGTGAGAATCCGGCGGCGAACGCGTTTATGCCGTGTTCTTCTTCCATGACATAGATTTCAGGAACCGGCACTCCGGAGGCGATCGCCATTTCTTCGACAACGTTGCGGAGGCGGCGGCGCAGCGGATCCTGGACGTCGGTTGGCACAAGGGTGCCACCCATGTCGACCGCAACCCGTCCTCCACCCGCTGACAACCTCGATGTCTTGTACAGACTTGACCCGAGAATGAAGAGCGTCGTGAGCAGGGCCGTACCAAGCAGCAGTGCTGTTTGTTCACGAATAAACTGTCCTGGCGTATAGCCGTATCCGGATTGTGAAAAAGTGAACAGCGCGAATCCAACAACTGCGGTTATGCCGATGACTATCGCGGTGGTTGCGACTACGTAGGCAGCGACCAGGCGCCGCGATGAACGGCGTGCCTGGTCCTGAGCTGAGAAAAAATTCATTTATGCGGGCGTCTAGAAGGAAACGTCCGGTGCGTCGCGTTTCTCCTCACCCTCAATTTCCAGGAAGCTGGCAAGTTTGAAGCTGAAGAAGCCGGCAATGATGTTGTTCGGGAAGTTTTCCGCCGAGTTGTTGTAACCAAGGACCGTGTCATTAAATGCCTGACGTGAGAACGCCACCTTGTTTTCAGTGCTCGCAAGCTCTTCCTGAAACTGCATCATATTTTGATTCGCTTTGAGATCAGGATAAGATTCCGATAGTGCAAACAGCCGGCCCAGAGCGCTACCGAGAGCACCTTCGGATGCACCCAGTTTTTTCATGGCTTCTGCGTTGGCTGGATCCGCCTTGGCGGCGTCAAGATTTGAAACAGCGTTATTGCGGGCTTGAATGACGGCTTCGAGAGTTTCGCGCTCGTGCTTCATGTACCCCTTTACAGCTTCTATGAGGTTTGGGATCAGGTCGTAGCGGCGCGTTAATTGCACATCGATTTGGGCGAATGCGTTGCGTACGCGATTGCGTTCATTAACAAGTCGGTTGTATATACCGATAACAAAGAAAACTATCGCGGCGATGATGCCGAGGAAAATCAAGAATGAAATCACAGTCCTGCTCCTTCTATAAGAGTCATGGCCCCAAGCATAACCTCAGGCTGGGGCCAAGACTAGGAACGCTGTTGCTGCTGTTCGCGTCCTGCGTGGCCGATGCAGAATGGCTGGGTGATGCACGACCGATGATGGGTACCGAAGTTAGCGTCTATCTCTGGAGTGATGATCCCGAGGCGGGTCTTGCCACTCTTGAGGCGGTTTTTGAGGAGGCAGATCGCATCGACCACCTCATGAGTACGTACAAGGATGATAGCGAAATTTCGAAAATCAACCGAACAGCAGCTGATGTGTCAGTCGAAGTGGGCCATGAACTCTATCACCTGATCGCTCGCTCGCTGGAAATTTCGGTCCTGACACAAGGCGCATTTGATATTACCTACGACAGTGTCGGCCAGCATTATGACTTCCGGGAACGCCAACGACCGGACGATGAAACGGTGATGTCCGAACTCGAAAAGATCGACTATCGGTATGTAAAGCTGGATGACCAGTCTGCAACCATCCGGTTTCTGCGGCAGGGCGTAAGAATCAATCTAGGCGGTATTGCGAAAGGCTATGTTGTTGAGCGTGGCATCGATATCCTGCGTTCCAAAGGGATAGAACACGCGATCGTGACGGCTGGTGGCGATTCGCGATTACTCGGTGACCGGCGCGGCCGCCCATGGATGGTGGGCATTCGGGATCCTCGCAAGGACGGCGAGGTGGCGATAACTGTGCCGTTACAGGACGAAGCGATATCCACGTCGGGGGATTACGAACGGTTTTTTGATGAAGACGGCGTTCGCTACCACCACATCATTCATCCGAGTACCGGGACGCCGGCCAACGGCGTTCACAGTGCGACAGTCTTTGGCCCGGATGCCGTGACTACCGACGCTCTGTCGACGAGCGTTTTCGTAATGGGTGTGGATATGGGCTTGCGCATGATCGCAGTGCTTCCGGACTATGAAAGTATCGTCATAGACGCCGAGGGGAAGGTTTTCTTCTCTGACGGCCTTGAGCAACCCGCAGACCCCGCCGTTGAGTGAGCTGCGAAAAACCGCCAATGTCGCTGAAAGCCGACGTATTTTCACTTTAAATTCAGACTCATACGCCTATTATAGGTCTCACGCCGTGCGTGAAAAAAACCGTTGGGAATAATGCCAATTTAACGTAATCTGTGATGATTGCGCGCCTTATCCTGTCGCGGAAAAACTTCGTCATTATGTCTAGGGAATTTAGGTCTTTGTGACGATTATCACGGCTCTGGAGGCTTCCGGCTGTCACCATTCGGGGTCAACGAAAGGAATCGGGCTGGCAAAACAAGGAACGGACGGATGAAAATCAAGAATTTAACACTGGGGCTGTTGATCACCGTATTTGCGGCGACGTCGCTTGCGTCTTCGGGACTGGAGGGCCAGGTAGCGCCTGACTTTGCGCTCAAGAGCTCTACCGGCGAAAACCTGCGTTTGTCCGAATATCGCGGCAATGTGGTCATGATTAATTTTTGGGCAACCTGGTGCGGTCCGTGCCGTCAGGAAATGCCGTTGCTGGACGAGTTGTACACGCGCTATGAACGCGTTGGTTTCAGTCTTCTTGGCGTGAATATTGATGACGATTCTCGCCGCGCGATGCAAATGATCGAGGATTTGGGCGTGAGTTTCCCCGTGCTCTTCGACGCACGCAAAGAGGTCAGCGAGCTTTACGAAGTTGAGGCGATGCCGGTCACTGTGCTGGTCGATCGCGAAGGTAATGTTCGGTATGTTCATCACGGTTACAAGCCTGGATACGAAGACAAATACCTCGACCAGGTTCGTTCGTTACTAAGAGAGTAACGAATGTACTTGTCGGCAGGAGAATAGATAGTGACGAAGACATTGATCAGTCTGATCGCCGTAGCAGCACTCGCATTTAGTTTGACCACGGTGGCTGAAGAGAACGCGGAAGCGGAATCCCGTGAGCAATTCCGCAGCATCGACAAAGACGTGCAGTCCCTGAAAAAGGAAGTGCTTGACCTTAATCGGGACCTGTTCCTGCTTGAGGAAGAGTTGCTGTTTCCGGCGAACTCACAGGTCGCCTTTTTCATATCTATGGACGTTGGCGAGTACTTCGAACTCGACTCGGTCAACATCAAGATCGACGGTAAAGAGGTTGCCAATTATCTGTATACCGCTCGCGAGGCCGACGCCTTGATTCGTGGTGGTGTACATCGGGTGCATATGGCGAACCTGAAGACGGGCGATCATGAGTTGGTTGCCATCTTCGTCGGCAAAGGGCCACATATTCGGGACTATCGTCGCGGCGCGACGCTGAATTTCAACAAGGGAATCGGCGCAAAGTACGTCGAGCTGGAAATAACGGACCGGGTCAAGAAACAGCAGCCTGAATTCGTCATAAAAGAGTGGGAGTGATTTTTGCCCCGAAGTCGCTCCATAGTTAGTTACATGCGTCCGCTGTTAGTCTTGTTAGTGCTGATGGCGCCGGCGGCGCATGCAGCAAAAAACGATGAGCAATCGATCGTCGTCGAGAACCCGCAATTTGGCGAGGTTCTGTTCTATTTCTATCAGGAAGATTATTTTCATGCGATCGTGAAGCTGCTGGCTGCCCAGAACCAGCAACAGCTTGGCGAGCATGCTGACGAAGCAGAATTGTTGCTCGGCGGCTTGTATTTGTCGTATGGCCATCATCTCGAAGCAGCAGACATCTTCAAGCGAATGCTGGCGGATAATGTTACGACCGACGTTCGTGATCGCACCTGGTTTTTTCTCGCCAAGATCTGGTACCAGCGTGGCTACCTTGATAAGGCGCAAGAAGCATTGACCTTTGTCTCGGGAGAGTTGCCACAAAATTTGCAACGTGAAGCGCTCATGCTGCGAGCACAAATTTTAATCGACGCAGGTGAGTATGATCGCGCGATAGCGCTTCTGCAGAACTGGAAGGGCAAGACAGAATGGGCGAGTTACGCGAAATTCAATGTTGGTGTCGCACTGGTACGCAGTGGCCGCGTTGCGGAAGCAGAGGAACTGCTTAACGATCTCGGCAATATGAACCCGTTCAACGAGGAGTTGACTTCGTTGCGGGACAAGGCAAACCTCGCGCTGGGTTACGCGTTGTTACAGGATGGCCAGCCGCAGGCCGCGAAGGAGCCACTGCAACGTGTGCGCCTCGAAGGGCCGTTTTCAAACAAAGCACTACTGGGCGTCGGTTGGGCTGACGCTGAAATGGATAACTATCGTCGGGCCCTGGTGCCGTGGATGGAATTGCGCAGCCGCGACCTGCTCGACCCCGCAGTGCAAGAGTCGATGTTGGCAATCCCTTATGCGATGGCACAGCTGGACTCTATCAGTCAGGCGGCTGATCACTATCTGAATGCAATTGAAGCGTTCTACGATGAAACAAATCGGCTGGATCGAACAATCGCTCATATCGAATCGGGCGAGATGTTTGATGGATTTCTGTCAACTGATCCACTGGATAGCACCGGCTGGTATTGGCAGCTTGCGCAATTACCCGAAGGACCCGAGGCCCGTTACGTGTTTCACTTGCTCGCAACACACGAGTTTCAGGAAGGTCTCAAAAACTATCGTGACTTGAATTTTCTATCTCAGAATCTTGATGGTTGGCAGGGAAATATCGAGGTCTACGGCAACATGCTGGAGACACGCAAGCAAGCCTATGAGGAGCGTCTGCCGCGTGTGGAGGATGCACTGGCTCGCGCTGATCTCGATGGCATGGTTAACGAAAAACTCGAATTCGATTCGACGCTGAACAATATTGAAAAAAGTCGCGACTGGCTCGCGCTCGCCACTCGCTCTGAGTTCGAAATGTGGGGAGAAATATCGGGCATGGAAAGCACGCCCGCGTTGCGCGCTGATATTCCTGAAGCCTTGGAGGTTCGCGACAAAATACAGTTATTGAAGGGCGTCTTGCAATGGCAGCTCGAGCGGGATTTCCAGGATCGATTGTGGCGTATTCGTCGCGATCTGCACGATGCCGGAGAGGCTCTCGTCGCCACCCAACGTTCCCGCCGGCAAATTGACGAAACGATGCGTAATGAGCCATTACGTTTCGAGGAGCTCAGCGAACGCGTTTATGGCCTCGGACCTCGCATTGAAGGCATGAGGATGCGTGTCGATGATGTGCTGGCAGAGCAGCGTGCGTACTTGCAGGAAATCGCCGTTGGTGAATTGCAGGCGCAAAAACAACGTCTTGATATCTATACGGTTCAGGCGCGATTCGCGTTGGCAGCAATTTATGATGTTGCCGCAACGGCTGAGGAGGACGCACAATGACGATGCGTCCTGTCCTGACAACGTTGACTGTACTGATCACTGCGTTCGTCTGGTCGCTGTCGGCGATACCTGCCGAAGCAGCGCGCGTGAAAGAAAAGGACACCATCAAGAGCCTTGAAAAGAAACAGGTCGATATTCGGCCGGGCAAAGTAATTCTTGGTAGCTCTTCTCTGGCGCGAGATAATTATCGGGCGTTTCTTGATTTGGTGTCGGATGATCCCGAGTTGCGTGCCGAAGCCATGCGGCGACTCGGAGACCTCGAACTGGAGGCGACTGAAGCGGATCAGCTGGTGCAGAATATTGATGCCCTCGACCACACCGGCTATAACAATGCGATCGGCCTGTATCAGCAGTTACTGGAGGCTTATCCGGACTATCGTCGCAACGATACAGTGCTGTATCAGCTCGCACGCGCTTATGAAATTGGCGGTCGTACGGACGAAGCGCTCGAGGTTCTTGATGAACTGGTCGGCAAATATCCGAATACTTTATTGATCGACGAAGTGCAATTTCGCCGTGGCGAAATGCTGTTCCTGCGCAAACGCTACAATGACTCGGAAGCGGCCTATCAGGACGTCGTTAAGTACGGTGAGAAATCCCGATTTTACGAACAATCTTTGTACAAACTAGGTTGGTCTCAGTTCAAGCTGGCCTGGCACAAAGACAGCCTGGATCCGTTTTTCGAGTTGCTTGACCGCAAGGTTGGCGATATCGAAATTGAGGAAGGGGAGCAACGTCTGCAAAGCCTCAAGCGCGCAGAGCGCGAGCTGGTCGAAGATACGTTCCGGGTTTTGAGTATTAGCTTTTCCTACTTGGAAGGCGCCACCAGCATCGATACGTTTCTTGCGGGACGTGGCAATCCAAAATACAGCTATGTTATCTACCGCAATCTTGGCGATTTGTATCTTGAGAAGGAACGCTATCAGGATGCAGCGGTGGCCTACGAAGCATTCGTCGCGCATGACCCGTTCCATCCGAAGGCACCGTTGCTGCAAGTCGAGGTTATCGAAGCCTACAAACTGGGTGGTTTTCCAAGCCTGGTTCTGGAAGGCAAGAAAGACTTCGTTGAACGTTATGGCATGGACGGTGAGTTCTGGGTACGCAACCCGCGCGAAACCAATACTGAAGTTGCCGTACACCTGAAGGCAAATCTTACCGATCTTGCGCAGTACTACCATGCCGAGGCACAGAAGGACGGTGAAATAAGTGACTATCAGGAAGCAGCGAACTGGTATCGCAAGTACCTCGCCTATTTTCCTGGTGAGGCGGACAGTGCGAACACTAACTTCCTGCTGGCAGAGATTTTGTTTGAGAGCGGGGACTTCCAGGCAGCTACTGTTGAGTATGAGCGCACATCATACGATTACGAGCCGTACGAGAAGTCTGCGGAGGCCGGTTACGCTGCGATTCTCGCGTATCGTGAGCATGAAAAATCACTCGACGACGCAGCAAAAGAAGAGTGGCATGCAGAATACCTGGACAGCGGCCTTAAATTTGCGGACACCTATCCAGAGCACCCGGAGTCTGGCGCTGTATTGACGACAGTGGCCGAAGACCTGTTCCAGCAAAATCAGTTCGATTTGGCGATCGCGGTTGGCGAGGCTGTGGTTGCGAAGCAGCCTGCGGTTGACGCGAAGCTCTTGCGAACGGCATGGACAGTGATAGCACACTCGCAATTTGATCTACAAAACTTCGCTGTCGCTGAGAGCTCTTATTACAGCCTGCGAAATTTCACGCCGGCCGATGACTCTGTTGCCAACCAGGAGATCAAGGATCGCATCGCATCGTCCATCTACAAGCAAGGTGAGCAAGCGCGCGATAGTGGTGATCTGGAAACGGCAGTAACGCATTTCACGCGCCTGGGTCAGGCTGTGCCGGATTCGGATATTCGAGCAACGGCTGAGTATGATGCCGCTGCAGCGTTGATCAATTTGGCGGCATGGGACCGGGCTTCGGGTGTTCTCGAACAATTTAGAGCAGATTACCCGGACAGTGAATTTGCTGACGATATCACGCAAAAGCTGGCTGTAACGTATCTGGAGGCAGGCAGATCCGGGCAAGCCGCGGCCGAGTTTGAACGTATCGCTGATACCACATCGAGTAGTGATGACGTGCGTCGCGAAGCCCTGTGGAGGGCCTCCGATCTGTACAAAGACACGGGTACATTGTCCAGCGAACAACGCGTGTTGAATAATATTATCGCTCGTTATCCGAATCCGCTGTCCGAGTCGATTGAGGCCAGATTCCGCTTGCTGGAAATCGCACGGCAGACGGGTAACGACACGGAAATTGCGGTGCGTCTGGAAGAATTCGTGCAGACCGACGCCACTGCAGGTGCACAGCGGTCGGATCGCACGCGCTTCCTCGCAGCCAAAGCTTCGCTGGAGCTGGCAGAACCCGTGCGACGACGCTTCGAAGTCGTCAAATTGACGCAGCCGCTAGCCGACAGTCTGAAATTGAAGAAAGACCTGATGGAGGACGTGATTTCGGCTTATACCGGTTCGGCTGATTATGGCGTGGCAGAAGTCACGACAGCGGCGACCTTCCGCCTGGGTGAGGTGTACGAACAGTTCAGTGCCGACCTCTTTGATTCTGAGCGTCCGGCTAACCTCGAGGCCGATGCACTTGAGCAATATGAAATCCTGTTGGAAGAACAGGTATTTCCATTTGAGGAAAAAGCCATCGACTTGTACAAGGCAAATACTGACCGAGCGCCCAATGGCGTGTACGACGAATGGGTTCAACGTAGCTTTGAGCGACTGGCCCGATTGATGCCAGCACGATATGCGAAAGAGGAGCGCAGCGAAGATGTTGTTACAGCGCTGTACTAAAAAGGTACCACTGATTGCCTTGGTATTGGCCATGCTGGTCGTTGCGGGCTGTGGTGGCACGTCAGCTGTCAAGAGTTCAAGCGGGCATAAGCAGGCAGATAGGGCTGCAAGGCCTGCTGGCGATGAGCTTGCGCCGGCCGTTCCACCCGTCGCCCAGACATTATTCGAACAGGCGACGGCCGCAATGGCGGCGGGAGACTTTGTCGATGCCGAGCTCCGGTTCAAGGAATTCCTGCTGCAATATCCGGAATATCCGGGCGCCCATGTCAATCTGGCGATTATCCATTCGAGCAACGGCAATGATGACGCTGCCAGGGCTGCTGTAGACGCCGCTTTGGCTCTGCAACCTAATCATCCCGCCGCTTTGAACCAATTGGGCATGCTACTTCGCAGAAACGGCAAATTTCTTGAGGCAGAAGCCGCTTATTTGAAGGCCGTCACAGTCTCGCCCGAGTACGCCTTGGCACACTACAACCTGGGCGTTCTTAATGAACTGTATTTGCAGCGTCTGGAAGCAGCACTGCAGAATTTCGAAACCTATCAGTCACTGGTTGGCGAAGATAAACAGGTTGCGAAGTGGATTAAGGATCTGACGCGCCGCGTAGCGGCGAATCAACAAACGGCAAACGTGGCGGACTGATGGTCATGAATACTGACAGAAACAAGGTATTCGGAACGGCAATCTTACTCGCCATGTTACTGGCAGCGTTTGCCGCTTTTGCCCAGGACGAAGTAGAAGATATTGGACCAGCT
>CAYWBZ010000019.1:0-10823 GCA_964456535.1 uncultured Woeseiaceae bacterium
CAAGGCGAACTGGCTGGCATATTGCCCGAGTCTCTCGAAAAATCTCGTCAGGTCGCGACGAACATGCGGGAAAACTTGCGACGCGCGCACGAAGCAGGGGCGAATGTCGTATTCGGTACTGACAGTGGTGTTTACCCGCATGGCGATAATGCAATTCAGTTCAGCTATATGGTCCGCTTCGGCATGTCTCCGCTGGAGGCGATCCGTTCTGCAACCTTGAAGGCCGCCGCTCTACTCGATATGGATGAAGATGTAGGGTTGATCGCACCGGGTTACTTTGCCGACCTAATTGCAGTGGACGGCAATCCACTGGAGGACGTTACCTTGCTGCAAGATGTTCGAGTCGTTATGAAAGGCGGCAGAGTCATCAAAGCTTTGGAGTTACGATGAGACAACAGCAATCCCAATATCTCCTGTCCGCCGTACTTTTGTATGCGTTTGGCGCGGCCGCAGCACAGGATATCCTCACGCCAGAGCAACTGATTGATCGCTATGAGCTTGGCGAGCTGCAATGGGCTGCGGACGGCCAACGACTTGCAATGGTCGTAAAAGAGCCGGTCTCAGAAGACGGGCAGGCAGCGAATATCTGGATGTACGAGGCGGGTGCGGATCCAATTCGCCAACTTACTTGGAACGGTACCTCAAATCACCAACCTAGGTGGTCGCCAGACGGAAATAGGCTGGCGTTCCTCTCGACCAGAGACGAGGACAAGACCCAGATTTACCTTTTGCCCATGACCGGCGGCGAGGCGCAAGCACTCACGAAAGCGGCGGCAGACGTCGTCGGATTCGAGTGGTCACCTGATGGCAAAACGATCGCATTCGTTTCCGCCGATCCCGTTCCGGAACGGACAGAGGAAGAGAAGAAGAGCAAGGACGATGAAATAGTCGTCAGCGAAACGATCAAGCCGGTGCGCTTGCGGGTGATCGACATTGCCACTGGCGATACGCGTTCGCTGACTGACGATAAATGGCGCGTATCCGCATTTGCCTGGCGCCCGGATGGAATGGCTCTGCTCGTTTCTGCAACCGACAATTTCGCCGTGGAACTCCTGACAGACCGCTTGTTTTCGGTCAGCCGAGACAGTCAGGAAATGACCGAACTGGCTCGACCGGATGGACCCGTCAGCAACCTGTCCGTGTCCCCGGATAATCGATTTCTCGCCTACATTGGATCAACCGAGGGTGGCCCGGTACCGCACGGCTTATACCTGCAGCCACTCAAGGGCGGAAATGCTCGCGATCTGACCGGTAAGGCGTTGGATCGAATGATCGAAGATTTCAAATGGGCAGATGACGGTGGTATTTGGGCGTTGACGGTTGATGGGCTCAGCGACGAGCTCGTACACCTGTCAATTGATGGCGCGATACAACAGCGAAAGTCGTTCCCCGGGCGAGCCATCACGGGCTTTGATGTGGTGGGATCTGTGACTGCTTTTATCGGCGCCAGCGCCGTCGATCCAGACGAATTGTGGATGTCTACAGCGTCAGGGGATCAGCGTATCAGCGACCTGAACAGTAATTTCCCGGAGTTGGTTGCGCCTGAACTCATTCACTTCGACGCAGAGGGCGGGGCTGAGATTGAGGCGGTGTTGTTCACACCAACGCAAACACCCAAGCCGCGGCAGGGATGGAGCACGGTGTTGTTAGTCCATGGCGGCCCGTCGGGCCGATGGAGACACCAAATTAATGATTGGGCACAGCTTCTGGTTGCTCGAGGATATGCAGTGTTGGCCCCCAACATCCGGGGCTCCAATGGTTACGGCCTGGACTTCATTCGATCAAATCGTCACGACTGGGGAGGTGCTGACTTTCGCGACGCTATGGCGGGCATTGACTACCTCATTGAAAGCGGCATCACCAATCCCGAACAGCTTGCAATAGCTGGCTGGTCATACGGAGGCTATATGTCCGCATGGGCGATCACACAGACGAATCGTTTTAAGGCTGCTGTTGTCGGCGCGGCGATGACGGATCTTGCAGTTGAGTACGGTACCGAGACTGCCGAGATTAATGCCTACGACACCTGGTATCTAGGGACGCCTTATGAGAATCAAGACGACTTCGTACGCATGTCGCCTATGACTCATATCAAAAATGCCGGCACACCTGCACTCATTCTAATTGGTGAAGAAGATGAAATCGATCCGATCGGTCAAAGCAGGCAGTTCCACCGAGGGCTGAAACGCTACGGTGTTGATACCGAACTCGTAACCTATCCGCGCGAGCCGCACGGGATAAAGGAGTATCACCATCGCATTGACCTGATGACTCGGGTTGTTGACTGGGTCGAAAAATACGTCAAGTAAGCTGGCCACTCGATATCACCTCACAGAAGCGTCTTATTGGGTATTTTCATCTCACTGATTTTGACCGATCCCGGACTACGACCCGAATGAGACATCGGTTCAACATCTTCTAGTTGACCTAGACTTGTCTAGACAGGTACAGTTCCGAATATAATTTAAGAAATTCAGGTGAGAACTGCGTACTTCGGCATTCACCTGTGCAGATTTGACGGCTTGACGAGGAATCGCAGTTCTATTCCATCGAAATTCAAGCACGTTTTTGTGTAATCAAATGGGGGTAAGACCATGAATTTGAAGAAAAATGCATTGCATCTCACGCTTGCAATTATGTGCGCTGGCGCTGGTGGTATGGCCATGGCGGCCGACGGCGACGACGGTTTGGCGGGCCTGGAGGAGGTTGTTGTTACCGGTTCGCGCATTAAGGGGTCGGAGTTGGACAGCGCCAGTCCGGTTACGATTATTGGCGCTGAAGCTATTTTTGATTCTGGAATTTCCAATGTTGAAGATCTTCTGCAGGAAATGACCGCTTCAGCAGGTCCCGCAGGCAACTCGACGAATGCTTATTGGACCAGTAACGGTTATGGAACGGCTCAAACCAATCTAAGAGGATTGGGTATTAACCGCACGCTGGTATTGTTGAACGGCCGCAGGATAGTGAACGGTGGTACGGGCGCCAATTCGTCAGTGGATCTCAACATGATCCCTACGGCACTGATCCAACGCATCGAAGTGCTTAAAGATGGCGCTTCCGCTGTGTACGGTGCAGATGCTGTAGCGGGTGTGGTCAACATCATTACGAAAAAGAACTTCAGTGGTGCGAAGCTGGATGTGAAATACGGTGCGACCACGCAGTCCGACGGCGAAAATACTGAGATAAATTTCACCTTCGGTGGTGACTACGACAGAGGCAATATTGCTGTCAATCTTAGCTATGTAGAGACCGGACTGGTACTGCAATCTGATCGTCATGCATGCCCGGTTTTCGAGGACGCCGGTGAACTGGTTTGCTTTGGAAGTTCGACCACCATTGGTGGGCGTGCTCACTTCCTTGATGGTACAGAAATTCAGTTCAATCAAGTTGAAGGTGGGGACGGAGATTTCTACGAGCCGTACAATAGCGCAGCTCACGGTTTTAACTGGTTTCCGTTCCTAAATGCCGTAAGCCCGACAGAGAGAATTAACGTCTCCGCTTTCGGCACGTATGAAATTTCGGATTCGCTAAATGTGTTTACGGAAATACTCTATGCCAATCGCCAGGGCGATCAGATCGTTACGCCGCGGAGAATTCGTACCACACCGGTCTCAGCTGCTTTTCCGCACAATCCAACCGGTCAGGATTTGTTTATAAAAAATCGTCGAATGGTTGAGATGGGAGCTCCATATTTCTTCCAGGAAACGGATACGGTGCGCATCGTGACGGGTCTCGAAGGGTCGTTCGGTGATGGTTTTAGCTGGGATGCGAGTGCTAACTATGGCCGCAATACTGGCCGCGACGGATGGACATTTGATATCGACCACGGGCGTGTTTCGGAAACCTTGGATGAAAGCATTTGTAGCACAGTGCCGGGTGCCGCAATTCCTTGCGGCGATTACTTTGGTGTCGGCGAACTAACGCCCGATTTGCTCGAGTACATCAAATATAGGCGCGAAGGTAGTGGCGGCAATCAAATGCTATCTATTGCTGCGAACCTGTACGGTAATGTGATGAGCCTGCCGGCAGGTGAAGTCGGATTCGCTTTGGGCGCAGAGGACCGCAGTGAAAAAGGCTGGCGCGACCCCGATTCAACCGTTTTGAAAAACGGCGGAGAGTCCGCAATAAGCGGCTCGGCGGACGTCACAGAAGTGTATGGCGAACTATCTATACCGCTGTTGTCCGATGCACCGATGGCGAAGAGTTTGGACCTTACTCTTGCTGCCCGATGGTCTGACTACAGTGCTTTCGGTTCCAATGCGACCTACAAACTGGGTGCAGTTTGGCAAGTTAATGACCAGCTAACCTTCAGATCTGTGGTCTCTACCGCCTTTCGCGTGCCGACTATTAGTGAACAGGAAGGCAGCACCAACCAGGAAAACCTGATAACGGTAGACCCCTGCGAAGGAGCAACGGGTGCGATAGCAACCAACTGTCTGGCTGACGGTGTACCCGGTAATTTCGTACAGAACGGTACTACTGTCCTGACAGGTGTTGGCGGAAATCCCGACGTAGAACCGGAAGATGCGGATACGGTGACGATTGGTATCGTTTTTCAACCTGCTTTCCTGGAAGGGTTTACGGCAACGATCGACTATTTCGACATTGACGTTACAAATGCGATAAATGCCGTCGATGGTAGCGATCAACTTCGCCTCTGCTATACAGACCCCTCAGTGTATGCGGAGTTCTGTAACTCATTTACGCGTGACGCTATCACCAACCAGGTGGTCTTCCTTAATAAACGTCCGGTTAACGCCGCCAACGAACAAGTTAGCGGCATCGATTACGCGTTTACCTATAATACGGAAATAGCTGGGTTCGACTCGTTGTTCTCGATACGTGCGACAAATTTGTTGACGCACGAGAACCAGGCAAACCCGGCCGCAGAAATCGAGATTCTGCGCGGCAAGATCACAGCAGATCGAGGCAGTTTTGCGAAATGGCGCATGAACATGAGTGCGAAAGTCTCTGCCGAAAAGTGGTCGGCGGGTTGGTCAGTCCGAATGATCGGCGAGGCGGACGATGAAAATGGTGGTGGCCCAATCGGCAGCTCGGTCGACAATATTTTCTACAATGATCTGCACTTTAACTACTTTGTTAGCGATCAATTAAAGCTGTCCCTCGGTGTCGACAATGCGTTCGACGAGAAGGCACCCTTTATCACTTCGTGGAATGACGCCAATACCGACGTATTCACTTACGATCTGATGGGTCAACGTTGGTTCATGCAAGCCAGCTACGAGTTCTAGTTGGGCCTACGTTTTGGCCGTGAATTTGCGCTGGCCAACGAGAGTCATTCGTTGGCCAGTGCTCTTACACGGCTCGCTCGATGGAATCTGCCGCACGCGATCTTTTCTTATTAGCCAACTCCGATCATCGTCGATGATTGCTGAGACGTGTATCCATGAAGGCAATAAAACTTTCTCGAAAAATCCATAAGTGGGCCGCTTTGGTTCTCGGAATACAGCTGTTCTTATGGGCACTGAGTGGATTCTATATGGTGGCGGTGCATATCGATATTATCCACGGCGACATGCTGGTCAAGAATGCCGAACAAAATGTCAGTCATGACGACCGCTTTGACGTGCCTCTTGAGCAATTAGCGAGTCTCTACCCTGATGCCCATAGCATTACACTGAAAGCAATGATGAACAGACCGGTGTACCAGGTAGCCGGAAAGGACACGATTCTTCTGGATGCCCGTGACGGGCAACAAATTTCTCCTCTTGATAAAGAGACCGCCACTGACGTCGCGATCTACCACTACGCAGGTAAGGGCGCGGTTCAAAACGTCCAACTGATAGAGAGCAACCCACCAACTGAGCTTCAAGCTCGGTCGTTACCGCTCTGGCGCGTGGATTTTGACGACGTCTGGAACAGCAGCTTTTACGTTGATCCTGACACCGGCGAGTTCACCACGAGGCGACATACCTTGTGGCGAGTTTTTGACTTTCTGTGGATGCTCCACGTCATGGACTACGATGAGCGTGAGGACATTAACAATTCGGTCCTGCAGGTATTCTCCGTCCTCGGAACGATTTTTGGTTTGAGCGGAGTTTGGCTGCTGTTTTACAGCTTCAACAGGAGGCGGGGGCAGGAAGCAGCCACATGATTTTCTTTCGCAAACTGCATAAATGGCTCACCCTCGTCATCGGTGCCCAGCTCATCGTTTGGCTACTGACAGGTACGATCATTAGCTTGATTGATCAGGACGAGGTCAGTGGTAACGTGACCCGAGTCGCGTCAAGTGGTGGCTCGTCCTTGTCCGCGTCAGAATTGTATTTTCCGGTATCGCGGCTCCCCCTTGCGGAGAGCACCATTCGCACAGTAACGCTTGGGTTGTTCTTGGGACAGCCGGTCTATCGAGTTGTGCAGGGCGACACCAGTGCGTTATTTGACGCACGGAGTGGCGAAAGACTAAATATCGACAGATCATTGGCCGAAGAGATTGCAAACGATAGCTATCGCGGCAACGGTCAGGTGGCCTCCAGCGAGCGGTTGGATTCTGGGTCAAATGAGGTTCGTGCTGTACTGGGCCCCGTCTGGCGCGTTGACTTTGAGGACGCTCTGGCAACTCGTGTCTATGTGTCCGCAGAAGATGGGCAGCTCCTGGCACACCGCAACAGTCGCTGGAAGGTTGTTGATTTTCTATTGATGCTGCATTTCATGGACTATGTGCGTGCCGATAGCTTTAACAATCCGCAGATCATCATAGTAGGTTTTGGCACACTCTGGATCGCCTTGTCTGGATTGCTTCTGGTTTTCTATAGCTTCTCTCGCAGCGATTTTCTTTGGTTACCCGGCATGAAGTCAGGCGGCCGGATGGTGAATAGCACGGTGGGTACAGACGGGCAATCTGAACACTCGTTGGATCTGGATAGCTCGTTGTCGTACTACGCGAGTTTGTCTCAATGCGGTATCAAACTGTCCTCGAATTGCGATGGTTCCGGTAGCTGTGGATTGTGCAAAGTTCGCTACGAAAGAGATGCACCCGATCATACGGCTGTAGATCGCGAGTGGATTGGTGCTGAGGAACTGGCCAATGGTCTGCGACTTGGCTGTCAACACAAACCCCGGGCGAATGATGCGGTTATCGTGCCCGACATTGCTTTTCAACAATCGGTGCGATGGGCAGAAGTGGTATCGAGCCGTTGGCTGACTCCGTTGCTCAAGGAAATACGAATAAGACCTGACGTATTTCTACGATTTATCTCGGGCGACTATCTGGAATTTCAGGTGCCGCACTATGAAATGAGTTTGGAGCAGCTCGCCGTCCCGGAGTCGTTCTCCGAAGTTTGGGATAAACTGTCGCTTCCCGATAGCTGGTCACAAGCTACGGCTAGTGGTGATTCCCGCACTTATTCGGTCGCGGTAGCCCCTAATCAGAGCGAGCCCCAAGAACTCGTGTTTAACGTCCGGTTCGCTCCGCCCCCTACAGGTAGCCAATTCCTCCCCGGCGTAGGCTCCAGTTATCTGTGTGGGTTGCAGGTGGGCGACCGGGTAGCGTTTCGTGGACCCGCTGGCGATTTTCGACTGATCGACAGCGATCGGGAAAAGGTTTTTATTGGGGGCGGCGCCGGTATGGCACCGCTAAAGTCGATGACACTTCACTTGTTGGAAAACCTGCGCTGGCAAGGAAAACTACGGTTTTGGTACGGTGCACGCAATCAGAAAGAGATTCTATATCGAGAGACTTTCGAAGCGCTTGCTAAAGAGCACCCCAATTTTGAATGGGAAGTGGCGCTTTCTGATTCGTCTGATGATGTTCAATGGCACGGTCACCACGGTTTTATCCATGAGACGATTTTCGAGCGCGTACTGAAGGATCACCCGTCCTTGGAAGAGTGCGAGTTCTACTTGTGTGGACCTCCGCCGATGCTTGCCGCTACACGCAAGATGTTGCGGGAGCTGGGTGTATTGGATCGGCATGTACGATTTGATGATTTTGGTAATTAGCCTAAACGATCAATCGCCCGGGAAAGTCGTGAATTCGACTATTGCCGAGATTGCTCGCAGTCGAGACAGTGAGGAATGCGAATGAAGGACACAATCGCAGCAATTAATGTTACACAGGCGAGATACCGCCAGATCAAAGATCACATCATAAAGTTGATCAATACCGGCGAGCTAAGACCTGACGATCGTGTGCCATCTGAAAATGATTTGGTCAAGACTTTCGGTATTGCTCGTATGACAGCTCATCGAGCGCTCAGAGAGCTGTCTGATGAAGGTTATGTAGTCAGACTCGCGGGCGTGGGCACGTTCGTGGCGGATGGAAGGCCCCACTCTGATGTTCTTAAAGTCAGAAATATCGCTGATGAAATTCGTGCGCGAGGACAGGTTCATTCCGCTCAAGTTATAGAGATGGAGGAGGTCAAGGCAGATCAACGTTTAGTCGATAAATTGGCGCTGCGACCCGGCGCAAAATTGTTCCATTCCGTGATTTTGCATTTAGAAGGAGGTAATCCGATTCAGCTGGAGGATCGATACGTTTGTCCGCAATTGGCGCCAGACTATCTCGATCAGGACTTCACCAAGATCACTCCAAATGTCTATCTTACCAAGGTCGCGCCATTGCATACGGCAGAGCATGTCGTAAGGGCCGTTATCCCATCGAAGGTCGTCCGAGAGCACCTGAAGATGTCAAAGAACGAACCTTGCCTGGTCATTCGTCGCAGGACTTGGTCGGAAGGAAGACCGGTCAGCCTGGTGGAACTAAGCCATCCGGGTTCAACGTACGAACTGATCGGTACGATGAGTGAAGCATAACGTTACGTTCGATCTTGGATCGATGGTAATACCGACACAATCACGTATTCGTGGTCAGGGCTCCCTTTAGCAACGATGATCCGATTGAGGAAAAGATGAAACTAAGACATTTTGGGGTGCGCCTGTTTGTGACCCTATTTACTCTGACCACGGCAACCGCGGCATTTGCACACGGAATCTCTGCCGAGGACCGGCAACGCATGATCGACGGCGGAAATTGGGAGTATCTGCGGCTCGGTGCTGAACACATGATAACCGGATACGATCACCTGCTTTTCTTGTTCGGTGTGATGTTTTTTCTTACGCGGCTCACCGACATCGTCAAGTTTGTTACCGCATTCACGATTGGGCATACCATCACGCTTATCTTCGCAACGTATTGGCAAATCACGGCCAACTACTACTTGGTGGATGCGTTCATCGCTGTGACTGTTGCCTATAAAGGCTTTGAAAACCTCGACGGCTTCAAGAAGTACTTGAATGTCGCTTCGCCGAACCTGTTGTTAATGGTTTTGGTATTCGGCCTCGTTCATGGCTTTGGTCTGTCGACACGACTGCAACAGCTTCCTGTCTCAGAGGGTGGGGGAATGTTGATGCACATCATCTCATTCAATGTCGGTGTTGAATTGGGTCAGATCCTGGCATTGGTACCAATGTGGGGTGTCATCTATTTCTGGCAACATCGTTCGCACTTTTCTGTCGTCAGCAAGGTCGCGAACTCTGGCCTAATTGTCGCAGGCACATTATTGTTAATTATGCAATTGCACGGCTACGCACACATGACAAACTCGGAAGCATTTCCGATCAACCGCGATGATCACGCGCACGTTCATGCAGACATGGACGGACACGGACACGCGCACAATCCTGATGGCTCTCACATGGGCGAAGAAGCGCAGAGCGAACCCGTGAATCTGCCGTCACACGACTAAGTGGAGAAACAAACGATGAATTTCAAGTCACTCAATGCAATCAAACGAAGAGCCGGGCTGGTCACTTTCCTTGGACTAGTGTGCTTTGGTGTAGCCCAGGCGCATCAAACCTACCTTATTTCGGATCTCTATGAGATGAGGCCAGGGACGGACAACTACCTGACGCTGAAGAACGGAACTTTCTTCGAAAGCGGCTACTCGATCACGCGAAAAATGTCCCGTGACATCAGCATCGTCATGAACGGTGAACGAAAAACACCGCCAGATCACGAGGTTGAAGATGTCGACGGAAATCCCACGTTCTTGAGTACCTACATTAAGGTGTTTGCGGAAAAAGAAGGCACGGGCCTTGGGGGAGTCGCAGCGCACCCGGATTATATTGCCCTTCCCGCCGAGCTATTCGAAAACTATTTGATTCACGAAGGCATGGTCGATGCTGTCGCCGAATTTCAGGCGACAAACAAACTGGGAACGATTCGCGAACGATACACAAAGCATGCAAAGGGCGTTTTTCAGGTGGGCGAGTTGTTGACCGATGATTACAAGCACGCGCTCGATTACAAAGTCGAAATCTTTGTTGAACAGAACCCGGGAAGTATCAAGGTTGGTGACGAAATGTCGATCCAGGTTTTGTTGGACGGAAACCCACTTGAGAATCAACAGGTATTCGTGAGTTATGCGAGTAAAGAAGTGCCTGAGAATGCGACAGTTCCGGAGTCGAGCGAATATTCACTGCGCACGAACGAAGAAGGCCGAGCCACCTTCAAAATCACGAAGAAGGACAAGTGGTATATCCAATTAATCCACATGGTGAAAGTCGACGATGAAGATGCGGACTGGGAATCTAACTGGTCAACCATTAATTTTGAAATCAAATAGACAAGGCACGGGAATCGCAATGAACAACATCAGAAGACAAGCGTACGTCGTCGCGGCATTGATTGTGTCAGTGTCAGTCAGTCCGGTTTCAGCTCACGAAATGTTTCTCAAACCGCAGAACTCGCTTCAGGAACCGAGGTCCGATCAGGTAATACAATTGATCAATGGAACGTTTGACAAGAGTGAAAATTCCATTACACGGGATCGAATGTCGGATGTCAGCATTGTTGCGGACGACAC
>CAYWBZ010000019.1:10923-20375 GCA_964456535.1 uncultured Woeseiaceae bacterium
AAAATTCCATTACACGGGATCGAATGTCGGATGTCAGCATTGTTGCGGACGACACCGTGACCAAGCCGAGATCGTCGGATTGGTCCGATGACGAAAATTCGTCGTATTTGAAATACAATTCTGGCGAGGCTGGTACTCAGGTAATTGGAGTATCTACAAAGGCTAACATTATTGAGATGTCGCCTGACGACTTCATTGCCTATTTAAAGCATGACGGTGTTTTGGATACGCTCGCGGCCGTCGAGAGGGAAAAACCCACGAGCAATATTCGCGAACGTTATTCCAAGCACATTCGAACGGTTGTACAAGTTGGCGACAAAAAGACTGATTCGTACTCCGAACAACTTGGATACCCTGTTGAGATTATTCTTCAGCAGAACCCCTACGATCTTCGCTTCGGTGACAGCATAGGCTTTCAGATTCTCTATAAGGGCCAACCGGCCTCGGGGCAGCTTGTACACGCAAGTTATGAAGGTTTTCATGGGCATGATGCGTCGGGCGGACATATCAACTCCTACGACATGCGAACCGATGAGGACGGCCGAGCAAGCTTCATACTGGCCAACAAGGCCCTTTGGTACATCTCACTCATTCACATGGAAAAGATTGATGACCCTGAGGCCGATTATGAGTCCAATTGGGCCACCATTACGTTCAAGGTGGATTAGAAGATGTGTAAAGACCTGACAAGAGAGTTCGTTATCGCTCTGGTCGCAATGTCATGTTGCGGCGACGCCGTAGCGGTTGAGCCGGTCAACTGGACAGCAACAAGAAATGACCAGGTGCGGACAATCAACAGCGATATGGAAAAAGGGAAGCCGACTGTCGATGTCGGAATATATTTCCCGTCGAACTTCGATCAGGCTTTCACCGAAACGTATTCAGTCGATACCTTACTCAAGGATTTTGTTGGAGCCAAAGAAATATTCGCCGTAGCTGGAATACAGCTGAATCTTCTATGGGTAAAGTCGGGTGAAATCGATCCGAAGTACTTTGAGATTGAAGCCAATAGTCTCGACGGCACTACGCCGGGGGGACGTTACGCCAACATGTACATTGACAGTCGTCGCCAGAACTCAGGATTAACTCAAGAGACGCGAGACGCTTTCGAATCGATCATAGAGGTTGATGAACAGAATAGTCGTACGGTTTATCTGGTCGTTTTGCAGGACGTTTTCATGTCGTTCTTCGAACAAATCGACGAACGGACCTGGGAACCCAGGACGATCACTACTGGCGGCCTGTCTTTTCCGGGTTACAGCTATCAAGATATGCCGAAGCGACTGCGCGGTGTAATTACAGTGAATAAGACCTACGAAGTCCGATCAGTGGTCGCGCACGAACTTGGCCACAAATTGATGAATGTCAGCCATGAGTACAGAAAAATCGATCCACAACACGAGGTTCGCGCTGAGGGTGGACTAATGCTCTACGGTGCTGGTACGGATATCGCGTCAGGAGAAGAAGGGCGATGGCACAGGGAGCGACTGCACATGTCGCCCTATGTATATGTTGAGTCGGACATTGGCGAACGAACCTGGAACCGCGATTACGAGGAAAACGGACATTATTACGATCCCATTTATGGGCCGCACGTCGTCAATTTCGAACCTGGCGCGGCGATGGAGAAGGAATAGCGCTGTGCATTTGCGAAGCCAGGGCGTGGAAAGGGTGCGGGACTATGGGCAAACCAAGACTGGCAATGTAGAATCGATTGATGTCTAGGTTCTCTTCTCGCGTACTGACCATCTTTTGTGCAAGCTTACTTTGTGTGCAGCTCAGCGGGTTACATTTGCACGTGAATCCGGATGGTAACGGTGGGCTACATGGCACGCACAATCATGATGTTGAACACGGCAGCAAAAGCCGTGAGGCCGATACAGACGTATCTGTCCTGGAGCTGGCCGCCAGTTGGCTAAAACTGCAACCGTATTTCATTCCCTTCGAGTTTTTCGTGTTGGCCGCTGTGCAGCGCAGTAAAGTCCTCTGGGCGCCAGTTACTAACAACAGAATTGGGCGCGGCCAATCGCGATGGCGACCGCCACTGCGCGCACCTCCAATACCTGTCTCATAAGTTCGTCACTACCGGTTCATGAACACCTAACGGTCGTTCGTGTGCCAAATTCCCTTTGTTGACACGTTGCGCGCTTCGGTGTGCGGCGGGAGATAGGTTTATGTGGGTTTCAACTGCTCGCCTCGTGTGGGGGTGTGCTTTTCTCATGGTGCTCAGTGCTAGCGTTCGAGCTGATTCGATATCGTTAGGTGCGGCTGGTCGCATCACGCTTGATGACGCGATTGCCAATGCTTTGGAACGCAATCCAGACCTGCTGGCTTTCGGCTATCAGGTCGATGTATTTCGCGGCAGGGTGGATCAAGCCAGCCTCGCCCCAAATCCAGAGCTAACGATCGCCGTTGAGGATGCAGTCGGCACCGGCAACTTTCGGAGTTTCGACAGCGCCGAGACCACGATCAGTCTCGCCTGGGCTCTTGAACGAGGTGTAAGGGAGCGCCGAGTCGACGCCGCTCGCGCCAGTGCATCGCTGTCGACTGTCGATGCCGAGATACTGCGTGTGGACGTCGCCGCCGAAACTGCCCGCCGTTTTATTACGCTCCTCGCCAATCAGGCACGCGCGATCACCCTAAGCGAGGCAGTTGTTCTTGCAGAGGAGACGGTGTTGGCTGTTAGGCATCGGGTCGAGTCCGGCGGCGCACCGCAGGCGGATCTGGCACGTGCGGAAGCAGAGTTCGCGATGACGCGGCTCTTACAGGAAGACATAGAACACGAACTGATCGCCGCACGGCACCGACTGGCGGCACAGTGGGGAAAGACCGCACCCAACTTTTCTCAGGCAAAGGGTGACCCATTTGTGCTGCCCAATACCGAGCCGTTTGCCTCCTTGCGGGATCGAGTCGAGCAAAACCGGGATATCGCCCGCTATTTATCGACACAGCGATTAGCCGAGGCGGAACTACGGTTGGCCGAAGCCCAGCGAAAGCCCGCCTGGGAGGCGCGCGTTGGCGTTCGTCGGATGGAAAGTACGGGTGATTACGCGCTGGTTGCGGGCATCACCATTCCATTGGCCGTGCGCAATCAGAATCAGGGCCGCATCGCCGAAGCGCGCGCCGTCATCTCGCAAACACGGGCGGAGAGGACGGCCGCGAGAATCCGCATCGAAACGACGTTGTTCGTGCTCTACGAGGCGCTACAACACAGTCTGCATCGCGCCACGACGCTGCAAACCGAGATTATTCCTCGTGTCGAGTCGGCGCTTGTTGAAACGCGCGCCGCCTACGAACGAGGACGTTACAGCTATCTCGAATGGCGAACGGTTCAGGCAGAACTAATTAACGCACGTCGCGAACTGATCGAGGCCAGCATCAATGCCCATCGACAGGTCATAGAAATTGAACGACTCACCGGTGTACGAGTAGCACAGCCGGGGACACCACGATGAGATTAATCATGAAAACGACAACTCACATACTGCTCTTATGTCTTGCCTCTGTGCTGCTCAGTTCCTGCGGTGCCGACACTACTGATTCAAGGGTGGCCGAACATGGCGCACCGTCTGCCGACTATGAACGTGGTCAACACGGCGGCCGGCTTTTGACCGACGGCACATTTGCATTGGAGCTTTCCATATTTGAGACAGGCATCCCTCCCGAGTTTCGGGCATGGGCAGCGATCGCCGGCGAGGTTGTTGATCCGAAGCAGGTCGATCTCAGCATTCGTCTGACCCGCCACGGTGGCCGCATCGATGAGATTGGCTTTGCACCCGAGGACGACTTCTTACGCGGAGACACCGTGGTCTACGAGCCACATTCCTTCGTCGTCTCCATTGAGGTACGAGTCAACGGCGCGGTCCATCGTTGGGAGTACGACAACTTCGAGGGTCGCACACAAATCGGCGCCGAGATCGCGGACGCATTCGGTTTGGAAACAGAGATTGCAGGACCGGTCACCATAAAGGAGACGATCGATGTGTACGGCCGCATTGAACCGAACACCGAGCGTATGCGAGTCGTAAGTGCGCGGTTTGAAGGCGTCATTCAATCGGTTCACGCCTCACTGGGCGATGCTGTGAAAGCCGGACAGCGACTCGTCACCATCGAGAGCAATGAAAGTCTCAAGCCGTACACGATGGAGGCGCCCATTAGCGGTGTGCTTACCGAGCGCAACGCTAATCCCGGCGAGCAAACGAATGGCCGACGATTATTCACCATCATGGATACGTCCACTGTATGGGTGGATCTTGCGGTATTCCCCGCGGATCGGGCCCGCGTGAGTGTGGGCATACCTGTCTACGTTGCAACAGCCGATGGGGAACCATCGGTCAACGGAACGATCAGCGCGATCAATGTCATTGCCAATGACAACCAGGCGGTAACGGCGCGCGTTGTCCTGGACAATACGAGCGGCGGGCTTCTACCGGGAATGTACGTAAGCGCAGAGGTCGAAGTAGCTGAGTACGAGGTTCCGCTGGCCGTAAAACGAACCGGTCTTCAAGCCTTTCGCGACTTCACCGTCGTTTACGCCCAGATTGATGATGTCTACGAAGTCCGAATGTTAGAGCTTGGTCGGCAGGACGCCGAGTGGGTCGAAGTGCTCGGCGGAATTGAGCCAGGTACACGCTACGTGTCTGTCAACAGTTATCTCGTCAAAGCCGACATCGAAAAGTCCGGCGCATCACACGACCACTGAGGGCTCGTCATGCTTGAATTTATTATAGAGCGCTCTCTGGCGCGACGGGGCCTGGTCTTTGCATTCGTCCTGTTAGTGGTCGGTTTAGGGCTTTGGAACTTTACCCGATTGCCCATCGATGCTGTTCCGGACATCACTAACGTGCAGGTTCAGGTGAATACAGCAGCACCGGGTTATACGCCGCTCGAGGTAGAGCAGCGCGTGAGTTTTCCGCTTGAGAATGCGATGGCGGGCTTGCCAAAGCTGACCTATACGCGGTCCGTTTCTCGCTACGGTATGTCGCAGATTACCGTCGTATTCGAGGAAGGTACGGACATCTATTTTGCCCGACAACTGGTGGGTGAACGTCTGAATGCCGCGCGATCTACGCTACCGCCGTCAGTAGAGCCCGCACTAGGACCGATTGCCACAGGTCTCGGCGAGATTTTCATGTTCACAGTGGATGCAGAACCCGGGGCACTCAATCCAGATGGTTCATTGGTCACGCCTACTGACCTACGCTCGGTACACGACTGGATTATCCGTCCGCAGTTACTTCGAGTGCCTGGGGTTGTTGAAGTAAATCCCATCGGTGGGTTCAAAAAGGAAATCCTGGTTGCTCCGGACCCGACAAAGCTTTTGGCATATGGGGTGACGTCAGCCGAGATCGCGCGGGCCATTGAGCAAAACAACGACAACCGCGGCGCTGGATTCATCGAGCATAACGGTGCGCAGTGGCTCATGCGAGTTCCGGGACAAGCCGACGAGATTCAGAATCTCGGCGACATTGTCGTGCGTGTAGAGCAGGGCGTGCCTATTCGAGTGCGAGACGTGGCTGACGTTGGATTGGGTCAGGAACTTCGCTCGGGTGCGGCAACCCAGAATGGACGCGAGGTCGTGATGAGTACTGTATTCATGCTCATCGGCGAAAATAGCCGAACTGTTGCGAGCGGTGTGGCGGAAAAACTTGAATCCGTTCAGTCAAGCCTGCCTGCGGGAATCTCCGCGACTGCGGTGTACGATCGCACTGCGCTGGTCAACAAGACGCTCAAAACTGTACGCACGAATCTGGTCGAAGGCGCTGCGCTTGTGATCGTGGTGTTGTTTCTCTTTCTGGGCAATGTACGCGCAGCCCTTCTGACAGCCGCCGTGATTCCCATCGCGATGCTTATGACCATCACCGGAATGGTGCAAACGAAAGTCAGCGCAAATCTGATGAGTCTGGGCGCGCTGGATTTCGGTCTCATCGTTGATGGTGCGGTAATCATTGTTGAAAACTGTCTGCGACGATTAAGTGAAGCCGGGGGCAAGGAAATCCCGTCTCTGAAAGAGCGGCTCGCCATGGTGTTCGATGCGACCCGAGAGGTCATTCGCCCGGCGCTGTTTGGCGTATTTATTATCACTGCTGTCTATATTCCGATATTTGCCCTGTCCGGGGTGGAAGGGAAAATGTTTCATCCGATGGCGACAACCGTTGTTATCGCGCTCATCAGTGCAATGATTTTGTCAGTGACCTTCATACCAGCTGGGGTTGCGCTGTTGTTTCGCAAACCGATCGTTGAAAAGGACAATATGATTGTCCGATATGCGCGCTCGCTGTATCAACCGACATTGACTGCTGCACTCCGATTTCGTTGGGTTGTTGTTTGTGCGGCCGCATTGCTCATTGTGGTCAGCGGCTTTCTGGCCACCCGACTGGGCTCGGAGTTCGTCCCCAACCTGGACGAGGGCGATATCGCCATGCACGCGCTGCGCATTCCTGGTACCTCGCTTGGTCAGGCCCTTCGACAGCAAGAACAACTGGAGCTGGAAATTCGCAAGCTTCCCGAAGTGGAACGGGTGTTTGCGAAAATAGGTACAGCAGAGATTGCGACTGAGGCTGTGCCACCTAGTGTTGCAGATAATTTCATTATCCTGAAATCACGTGACGAATGGCCGGACCCCAACAAACCGAAATCGCAGGTGATGGCCGATCTTGAGGCGCTCGTCACGCCAGTTCCGGGTAATCGCTACGAGTTTCTACAGCCGATCCAGATGCGGTTTAACGAACTGATAGCCGGAGTGCGTACGGAGCTTGCCGTCAAAGTGTTTGGAGATGACTTCGATCAACTCATCGCGTTGGGCGCCGAGATCGAAAAAGCGATTGCAGCGGTTCCCGATTCAGCGGACGTTGCGGTTGAACAGGCTACCGGACTGCCCGTGATGACGATCGAACCCAAACGTGAAATGCTCGGACGCTACGGTGTCAGCATTGCCGAGTTGCAGGATGTTGTGGCGACAGCCCTTGGCGGCCGTGTTGCCAGTCAGTTTTACGAGGGCGATCGGCGGGCCGACATCGTGGTTCGCCTGCCGGAGAAGCTGCGGTCAGATCCTGACTGGTTGTCCAATCTGCCCATCCCGCTGTCCAGCGGCGGCTATGTTCCATTGCGCGAACTGGCCGACTTGAACCTGGAAATTGGTTACAACCAGATCTATAGGGAAAACGGCAAGCGCCGAGTTGTCGTGAGCGCCAATGTACGTGGCCGAGATCTGGGTTCTTTTGTTAAAGACGTGCAACGCGCGGTTCAAACAAATGTTGATATCCCGCCGGGCTATTGGGTGGAGTATGGAGGCACTTTTCAACAGCTCGAATCAGCCACACAACGATTGTCAATTGTTGTGCCCGTGACGCTGATCTTGATCCTGGGCTTACTCATCATGGCGCTCGGCTCGATACGAGACGCGGCCGTGATCTTCTCCGGTGTTCCCTTAGCGCTCACGGGCGGCATCATCGCCTTGGTGATCCGAGGTATCCCGTTTTCGATCTCCGCCGCGGTTGGGTTCATCGCATTGTCCGGAATTGCGGTGCTCAACGGATTAGTGATGGTTGCGTTCATCAGGGATCTGCGGACTCATGGACAGAGTCTTGATGAGGCACTTGTTGGTGGCGCATTAACGAGGCTACGACCGGTCTTGATGACTGCACTCGTTGCGTCGCTCGGTTTCGTACCAATGGCATTGAACACCGGTATTGGCTCGGAGGTGCAGCGACCACTCGCTACGGTAGTGATCGGCGGCATAATATCGTCCACGCTACTGACGCTTGTCGTGCTCCCAGCTCTCTATCGACTCGTACATGGGTGGGAAGAGAAGCCCGTTACGAATGTATCGACTGCGACCGTGCCGGAGTAACTACAAACACTCGAGGTATATCGCGATGCACTCACACAAACTGAACGACTGGCAACTGATCGACGCTTTGCGTTCGGGGTAGGCAGGATCAACAGCCTCGCTGGGTTTGGCAGCGCGGTTATGTTGCTTGGTTTTGCCTTCACGCGACGGTGGAGATTCACCGCTGTGCCGACCACTGATGCAATGCGCGAGTGAAACCGCAACCCAGATGTACACGTCGGCATCGCGGTTGTCGCGCACGTAGTCGACGAAGTGAATTTCGCGGCGCACGCAGTCCATGTCACAGACTTTGCTGGCGATCATAGACGAAAAACTCACTCACTCCAATACAGACCCGCGGTAAGTTCTGTTCGCTGTATGACGGAAATTCCCGGTTCGCAGGCGCATCATCGCCGCATGTTGTCACCTTGTCTGGTGTTGGAAACATGCCTTTCTCGGTCCGGACAAGGTTTCTTCGCCCTTCATCGGTTCTAACCAACTCATTACTATTTTCCGACCATTACCATGGTGAGACGCGGCTCGGCCTGGAACGCCAACAAACAGACTCGAATGTTCGAGAGCCAAGGGCCCCGTAAGGGTAGAACTTGTAAGCAGGGTACAGGTCAAGCCACGACGGGTCTGGCATATACGTATTGTTATTTTTCGCCTTAAGTTTGATTCTGACGGTGACGCAAAACCATCGCAGAACCTATTCAAAATTAAGGAGAGCGTGCATTCGCTGTGCGTTTATATGTATGAAACTCGAAAAGACTAGTCGGAAAATATTAGCACCCATCATCAAGCGGCTCATCCCCGTTTGCTTGTTGAGTACCTTGCTTGTTGCAGGTTGCGGCGGCGGTGGGGCGCCTGACAATGGAAGCGTGCCGATTCCGCCACCCAGTTCTCAGCTCATCACCGGTCAGGCGCTCAAGGGTCCCATGAACGATGCGATCGTGGAGATTCTGAGTCCAGACGGCAGTGTTCTTGCCACTGGCCAAGCCCAAGACGGCCACTTCGAACTATCCGCCGACCTGTCAGCACATGCTTATATCGAGATCAGAACTCGCGGTGGCTATTTTATGGATGAAGCCACCGGCTCCCGCATCGATGTAGCGTCCGATGAGGGACTGCACACCTTCGTTGCCGCGGCGGATTTCGCAGCCCGCGCCCGGCAAATCGTACTAACACCCGAGACTACCATCGTTGCCGGTATGGTCAGGCGCTCGATGCAGGCCGGTGCCGGCCTGCAGAGTTCGATGGCTCAGGCGATGGAGACCCTTGATCAGCAATTCATTGGTGACTCCAGACCAGCGGGCACAATCGCGGACATGGACGTCATGACCCATTTCGGCATGCCGTTGACGCCCGCGGATATGCACGACTCGCTCGCCTGGCAACGCGCCCGGACGTTCTCTCATTACGCACAAAACATCGGCCTGGCGCCTGCGTCAATGTTCCAGCTCATGGACGCCTTAGCAGAGGATATGCATGACTCTGTGCTCGATGGGCACGCGGCCGGCGATCCGATCTCGTTCCCACACGGGACGGGCGGTCTATTTGACATGACGGCGCAAGACCACATGCTGCGATTCGCCCAGGCACGCGCAGGTATGATGCAGCA
>CAYWBZ010000020.1:0-20288 GCA_964456535.1 uncultured Woeseiaceae bacterium
TGTCGTCCAACCGACCCCTCGGTAAGTTTGGCTTTTCGGGATTCCATCAAGACTCAACGGGCTGTAATCGATACAGACTAATACAGCATCCGCGCGGTCACAACGTACCGCAATGGTCCTCCGGATTCCCGGGCATCAAACGGGTAGCAGGTAACAAGGCTCAGCATCGCAGCTTCTGTATCGAGTAACAGACTACCTTTGCGAGAATCGATAATGTCGATGCCGACCACCTTGTACAGGTGCCGCATTCCTTTGCTTGACTCGATCTTCAACAACTCACCGAGCTGCACATCTTTCAGGAACTGGAAGTGCGTGTCCCGGTGACCTGCGATAACGGCGTTACCTGCTTCGCCAGGCATCGCGCTTATGCTCATGTGGCCCGGCCCGAATGCAAGAGTTCGTCCCGACGCACCCGCGAGCACGATGAGATCAACTTCACCAGACCGGGCAGTCATCCTGGCGACCGGCCACGTATCGGCCCATGGCCACGGGGTGGCCCTGACTTCACCGCTACCGGTTCGCGTCCATGCGCGCTGCATAAGCTCCTGCGCCAGCCAGGCCTTGGCCGGAATGTAGGCCCCTTGCCCCAGCTGCCAGAACCCAAGACAAAGAAGACAGGCCACGAGTAAACGGCTCAGCTTCTTAAATTTCGCGAACACGACGTATTCTTCCGCCGGCCGACTGCATGGCGAACAGCAGCAATGCAGCTAACAGAGACGCGAGTCCTGCCAAACGGAGTGCTGGTGCGTTGGTTGCGGTCGCAGGGAATCCAAAGATCATATTGGCACTTTGGCCATACGGCATCAGATTCGGCACCTGCTCGCTATTCAGGGGGTCGCCGGCCGGGCGCACCGGTGTTTTGTCGACAGCGACAAGGCTAGTGTATTTACTAACAAGATGATGCGTTAATGCCGTTTCCACAATGGCGGACCGAACCTCGTCGGAATCCGCACTGCGGCGTTCGACATCCACTAACTCACCGATGCGAGCGCGGGCCCAAAGTGCCGCAACGCCCGGACTCTCTGACGCCGCACTGACCGGAAGAACGGCTGTCCAGCCACCACCGACAGAGTTGCCACTCACGCGCACACGATCGCCCGGTCGAAACTCACTGCTCGCCTGAACCTTAACCACCACCGGTTCGCCCAGATAAAGATCCGGCACCGTTGATGGAAATCCATCGACGACCACACCGCTCGGCCACTGCACCTCGATATTGGTGACTTGCGGTTGTTCAAGCTTCCTGAAGAGACTGTCCATTTTCTCCCGGACTTCATGCAGTGCACTGATGAACGTGTAGGAACCGCGACCAGCCTCCGCGGCCTTACGCATGAACCAGCTATTAGGCGCTGACCCAATGCCAACCGTGAACAGTCGTGCCGCGCCGAGCTTGTTCTCAATCATGGAAAACAACTCGTCCTCATATCCCACACTGCCGTCTGTTATGAACACGATCTGGCGCAGATGCCCCTCCGAGGGAGGTGAACCCAGAGCGAGCGAGAGTGCCGGTCGCATCTCGGTGCCACCGTTGGCCTGCAGTTGTTGTACGAAGTGTGATGCCTCCGTTATGGACAGGGCCGTCACTGGCTGACTTTTCGTGTACAGCGCATTGGTTACCGAATTGAATTCGATGACGTTAAACCGATCTGTCACCTTCATACCCTTGAGTGCCAGCTGCACGGCGCGTTTTGCCTGCTCTATAGACACCCCGTGCATCGAGCCGGAAGTATCGATAATGAAAATGGTTTCCCGAGGCATACTGGCGGCTGGCAGCTTTTCCTGATCCGGCGGCAGTACCATCAGCAGGTAGTGAGGCTTGCCGTCGACTGTTTCAACAAACGACATCGCTCGCGGCGTTGCCGATGGCTCCGGGCGCCACAGCAGTTCAAAATCATGATCCATCGCGACCGTCCCGGACCGCAACGCCACCGTGTACTGGCCATTGTCCTCTCCGACGCTGACCGGATGATATCGGCTCGCAATTAATTGCAATGGCATCCCGGCTTTCACGTGCGCTGTTAGTGTCAGTTGATGGGCCTTGGATGCAGTCACTTGCGGCGGTGTAATGGTTGACGCATCCGGCACCTGATCAGTATCCGGCGACCAGCCGCTACCCGTTCGATCCGGCAACGCGGTGCCCGGAATATAACGGGGCGTTAAGGTCATCGGGAATCGAATACTGAACTGGCCCTCTTCATAGCGAATGTCTTCCAGGTACTCGATTTCGATGACCACCAGCTCACCGGGCGCGATGTTTGCCACCGAGGTCGTGAACAGGTTGGCCCGCTGCTGCTCAACCAGGCTTGCTTTCTTGCCGGCCTGTTTGGCTTGTTCGTAAGTCTTTTTCGCATGTTCCTTTTCCTGTATCTCGCCCTCAATGAAGCGCTCACCGATATGCAGCCTCATTCGATCAACTGCGGCTTTGTCCGGGAGTGGGAAAACGTAGATGCCCTCAACCCAGTCCTGGCTGGTATTGCGGAACTCCTGCCGCACGGAAACGCGGGCGACCAGACCGCTGATATTCATGTCGACGTCTGTATTCAACAGCGTCGCGACGGAGTAACCGTTCTCCATGCGTAGCAACAAGCTGCCGGATTGCATTTCATTGGGCGACACGTCCGATGACACGCCCTCCGCATTGACAGCTTTCGGCCCGCTCATGAGAAGGCTGACCAGGGCGAGTACCCAAAGCCACGATTTGAAATCTGATTGTGTGTGCTGCATTTCCTGCTCCCTTTCGCGTTATGCTCATTAGGCAGCGGCAATCCGTCGTCCTGTGGACGAGGGCATGGCAATGCACCGACGTAATGTGGCAAATTATGGCTACAGGAAAGGGAGTCCAGTGTGGCAAAGCGCATCGCAATCATCGAAGACGAAGCAGCAATCCGGGAAAACTATTCGGCGGCCTTTCGCCGTGAGGGGTATGCAGTCGAAGCATTCGATGCCAGAAAACCCGCGTTGATCGCGTTTGACAGCCGCCTGCCGGACCTCGTCGTTATTGATATAAACTTGCAAGACGATGTCGAAGGCGGCTTCGAGCTCTGTCGCGAGCTGCGTGCCCGGTCGGCCGACCTGCCGATCATTTTTCTGACAGCACGAGATAGTGAGTTTGACGCTGTATCCGGCCTGCGACTCGGTGCTGACGACTACCTGACCAAAGACATCAGTCTGCCGCACCTGATGGCGCGAGTGGCCGCCCTGTTTCGACGCCTCGAGGCAATGCAAAAACCGCAGATCGCGGATAGTCGAATGGCGCGTGGTGATCTCACCATCGATACCGAACGCATGACGGTGCACTGGCTGGATACAACCGTGAGCCTGACGCTGACGGAATTCTGGCTGGTACACGCGATGGCGAGGTATCCGGGCCATGTCAAGAATCGCCAACAACTCATGGATGCCGCGCAGGCGGTTCTCGACGACAACACAATCACATCGCACATCAAACGCATTCGCCGCAAATTCGTCGCAATAGATGCTGACTTCGACGCCATCGAAACCGTCTATGGAATGGGTTACCGCTGGTTGAGCGAGTAGCCGCAACTTAGATGACCCTCAAGCGCCAGTTACTCCTCGTCAGCTTGCTAGCTTTGATGCTGCCGTGGTCAGGTTGTGAGTTCATCCGTGAAACAGAATCAGCGCTGCGCAACGTCCAGCAGCAGATGCTGGCTGGCACTGCCCGTGCCCTTGCCAATTCGATGGCGCAGTACGCCGAAGAGTACCCGGATCGAATCTCCGGTGGCCTGCCTGGTGAGCAACTGTTCCTGCATACACTCGCCAAGCGACCGCAAATTGACGGTTACATTGATGACTGGCTGCTGGATACCGCTGCACTGAAGACCATTCGCGGCACTGATGGTCCCGTACGTATTGCCATCGCCTCTCACAACCATATGGTCTACATCTATGTCGATGTCAGCGATCGCAGTATTGTCTATGCGGCCGCCGAGACAATGCGTCCAGATGCCGGGCCACCGTTTGCAGACCGGGTTACGCTGGTTAGCAGTAACCCACCCTATCTTGAAGAGCATTTCGTATTCTCTGCCGAAGCACCTGGAGCGATCGTAAGCTACAGGGACAGTGATCGTTTCCCGTCTGAGCCAGCCATAACTGCACACTGGCAGGACGTGCCGGGCGGCTATCGCATAGAAGCGCGAATTCCTGCCGCACTGCTCGGCACCAATCTCGGTCTGGTCGTCAACAACACCAGCGACGCAACGCAGCGCACGGTAAGAATTGCCAGCTACTCGGGTCGAACACCCGCACCTGTCGTGATGCCATCCGAGGAGCTGCGCGCTATCGCCGCAGACCTGGTGCAACCCGGCACACGCATCATCGTGACCGACGCATCGGGTTGGCGCATTGCAGTGACCGGCGCACTGCCCACCACCACAACCGATACGTCATTCGGCAGTGGCTGGTCGGCGATCATTTACGACCTGCTCGTCGAAGATGGAAAGGCGGCAAGCTCAGCTGAGCCAGCTCCCGCCGGCCGCGAGCAGCAACCCTACGTTAGCGCGGCCCTTGATGGCCGGGAAATGGCCAGCTGGTTTCGCGGTGAGGATAGTGGTCGGGCGATCGTCGCTGTAGCCGCGCCGATTACGGACAACAACGAAGTTCTCGGTGCGCTCGTTTTGCAACAAGGCACGGACGCGATCCTGAGCCTGACCAACAGAGGTCTTGTTCGCCTGATCAACCTCACGATAGTTGCAACGTTGCTCGTTGCCGTGGCACTGGTCGGCTACGCATCCTGGTTGTCGCGCAGAATTCGTCACCTCTCGATCGCTGCCGAGGATGCGCTTGAGAACGAAACATTGCATGCGGCATTACCCAGTGCACTCGCAGAGGATGAGATCGGCGACTTGTCACGCAGTTTCACTCACGTCCTGCAACAACTCGGAGACTACAACAGCTACTTGCGCACGCTGGCCTCAAAGCTTTCGCATGAACTACGCACGCCACTCGCCATCGTTACCTCGTCGCTGGAAAACCTGGAACATGAGCCGCTGAATGATTCGTCCGCCGCCTACACAGCGCGTGCGCGTGAAGGCGCAGATCGATTGCGGCGCATCCTTACCGCCATGAGCGAAGCAAGTCGCGTAGAAGAACTGATGCAGCACGGCGACCCGGAGGCCTTCGACCTGAATGTGGTTCTGCGTTCAACCGTCGACGCCTACCGCGATGTGTACGCGGAACGTACGTTCGACTTTATCTGTTCACTGGATTCCGCGCCTGCGACAGGGTCGCCCGAGTTGCTCATTCAAATGCTCGACAAACTTGTCGACAACGCTGTTGATTTCAGCGAGCCAGGTGACGCAATCAAGATCAGCCTTTCTGGTCAGGACGAGAGCTTGCTGCTTGCCGTTACCAATCCCGGACCACCACTTCCGGAGCAGATGCGAACCCAGATGTTCGATTCCATGGTATCGATGCGGGCTGGCGAAAATTCGCGTCACCTGGGCCTTGGCCTGTACGTCGCAAGACTAATCGCTGAAGGACACGGCGGTCGTATTGCGGCAGATAACGTCGATGGCGGCGTTGTGTTTGAAGTGACGCTTCCCCGTCAGGACTCCAGGTAGCGAACAATTCCTGCGGCAGCCTGCCGACCTTCATGAACCGCAGTCACAACCAGATCAGAGCCTCTGACCATATCGCCACCCGCGAATACTTTCGGGTTCGTCGTCTGGTAGGGATAGTTGCCAAGCGACGCCACTCGAACCCGGCCGCTGGGCAGTGTTTCTATCGAATAGTCATCGAACCAGGGCGGCGGATCCGGCCTGAACCCGAACGCAATGATGACAGCATCCGCGGGCAGAACTTCCTCGGTCCCGGCGATCGGCTCGGGTCTTTGGCGTCCGTCAGAGCCCGCCTCACCCAGCGCTGTCTTAATAACCCGGACTCCTTCAACCTTGTCCTTACCGATGATTTCCAACGGCTGCCGGTTAAACAGGAACTGCACATTTTCCTCTTTGCTGTTGGCCACCTCACGCCGCGAGCCGGGCATGTTTTCCTCGTCACGTCGGTAAGCGCAGCTGACGCTCGCCGCGCCCTGACGAATCGCGGTGCGATTACAGTCCATACCGGTGTCACCGCCTCCGAGCACAACTACACGCTGACCTTCGAGGTTGGTATACGGGACGCTCGGATCATCGTAGCCGAGCTCCTTATAGATACTTGAAACGAGATACGGCAAAGCCTCATAGACACCCGGCAAATCTTCTCCCGAAAACCCTCCCTGCACGTAGTCGTAAGTACCCATTCCCAGGAATACGGCATCAAAGTCATCGAGCAAGTCCTGAAAGTCCTTGTCTTCACCGATGCGTGTATTCAATACAAACTGCACGCCCATGCCCTCAAGAATTTCACGACGTTGCGAGACGATGCGTTTCTCGAGTTTGAACGGCGGAATTCCGTACGTAAGCAAACCACCGATATCCGGGTAGGCGTCATACACAACTGACCGTACGCCATTTCGTGCCAATACATCGGCAGCAGCCAGACCCGCCGGACCGGCGCCGATTATCGCAACACGCTTGCCCATCTCGATGACGTTCGACATGTCCGGGCGCCATCCTTGCGCGACAGCCTCATCGGTAATGTAGCGCTCGATGCTCCCTATAGTTACCGCACCGTTCGCATCATGCAGCGTACAGGCACCTTCGCAGAGACGGTCCTGTGGGCATACCCGCCCGCAAATTTCTGGCAGCGAATTCGTCTGGTGTGACAGTTCAGCGGCTTCGAACAGTTTTCCGTTCTCGATCAGCTCGAGCCAGTTCGGAATGTAATTGTGTACCGGACACTGCCATTCGCAATACGGATTGCCGCAGGACAAACATCGGCCCGCCTGTGCCGCTGCACTGGCACCGTCGTAATGGCCATAGATTTCGCCGAAATGTGTGACGCGCTCTTCCGCGCCCTCTTTATCAGGATCACGGCGCGGTACCTCCAGAAATTGCAGCGGATGCTTCGACATTACGCAGCCCGCCGCAGCATTTCGATCAAAGCACCGAGCTCCGTAGCTTTCGGTTTAACCACCCAGAACTTTGGCAGGAAGGTACGGTAGTCGTCGAGAATGGACTGGCCCCATTCGCTGCCCGTCCGTGCAACGTGCTCCGTAATCAACGAGCGCAGATGATGCAGGTTTGCCTCCATACTTTCCGGTGTGATGCGGTGTATGTCGATGAGCTCATGGTTGTAGCGATCGACAAATTCACGATCAATGTCGAGCACATAAGCAAAACCACCCGTCATACCAGCGCCAAAGTTAACGCCAGTGCGACCAAGAACAACAACGACGCCGTCAGTCATATACTCGCAGCAATGATCGCCGGCACCCTCAACAACAGAGGTCGCGCCAGAGTTTCGAACGGCGAATCGCTCACCTGCTGTACCCGCCGCATACAACTCACCACCAGTCGCACCATAGAGGCAAGTATTGCCGATTATGGCGGTCTCGCGAACCAGGTACTCCGCATTTTCGGGTGGGTATATAACAATGCGCCCACCCGCCATGCCTTTACCAACGTAGTCGTTCGCATCACCAACAAGATTCAAATTCAACCCTGCGACATTCCAGGCACCGAAGCTTTGCCCGGCCGTACCACGCAAGGAAATATTCAACGGCGTTTCACGCATGCCTTCGTTGCCATAGCGGCGCGCGATTTCTCCGGCCAGCCTCGCACCGATCGAACGATGGAAATTCTGCACTTCAAACTCAAAGTGCCCGCCGCTCTGCGCTTCTATTGCCGGTAATGCCGCGGCAACCATTCGCTCGGCAAGCTCACCTTTGTCGAAGGGTTCGTTGCGAAGGTCGGTACAAAACTGCGCCGTGTCTGTAGTCAATCCACCATCGGAAATAATCGGACCAAGATCCAGTCGGCTCTGCCGCTCCGTTTCACCTGGCAATAGTTCGAACAAGTCGACACGTCCGATCAACTCTTCAAGTTTACGCACACCAAGTTCGGCCATTAGCTGACGAACTTCCTCGGCGACAAATGTGAAGAAATTGATAACCATTTCCGGCAGACCGATAAAATATTCGCTGCGCAGTACACTATTTTGAGTGGCAATACCGGTCGCGCAATTATTAAGATGACAAATTCTGAGGTACTTGCAGCCCAAAGCGACCATCGGGCCGGTTCCAAAACCGAAGCTCTCCGCCCCAAGCATTGCCGCCTTGATGACATCCACGCCGGTTTTCAATCCACCGTCTGTTTGCAGTCGTACCTTGTGTCGCATGCCCTGCTTGCGCAGCACCTGATGCGTTTCAGAAAGCCCAAGTTCCCATGGACTACCCGCGTACTTGACGGAACTCAACGGGCTTGCGCCGGTACCGCCATCGTAGCCGGAAATCGTTATCAGGTCCGCATACGCCTTGACGACGCCAGCGGCAATTGTTCCGACACCCGGCTCAGCAACCAACTTTACAGAGACCAGTGCCTCCGGGTTAACTTGCTTGAGATCGAAGATGAGCTGGGCGAGGTCTTCTATTGAATAGATGTCGTGGTGTGGTGGCGGCGAGATTAGTCCGACTCCCGGTTTGGAGTAGCGCAGCTTCGCGATCATCTCGTTAACCTTGTGGCCGGGAAGCTGGCCGCCTTCACCCGGCTTGGCACCCTGTGCAATCTTTATCTGTATAACCTCGGCATTGACGAGATACTCCGCCGTAACACCAAACCGCCCGGATGCGACCTGTTTGATCTTTGACCTGCGCTCACTGCCGTGCCGAGATGGATCCTCGCCGCCTTCGCCCGAATTCGATCGTGCGCCAATGCGATTCATCGCAATCGCCAGCGCTTCGTGCGCTTCCGGTGACAACGCGCCCAGAGACATTCCAGCGCTATCGAAGCGCGTCAGGATTTCTTCGACCGGCTCGACTTCATCCAGGGGTACCGGTGATCCGGCCGGCTTGATGTCCATGAGATCGCGAAGTGTCGCGATGGGTCGCGCATTGACGAGTTTCGCGTACTGCCGATACTGCTCATAATCGCCCGTGCGTACCGCTGACTGCAGCGTTGTTACAACGTCGGGGTTATAGCAATGGTACTCACCACCATAAACGTACTTGTACAAACCGCCTTGCTCGATCGGCAGACGCGGATCCCACGCAGCCTGGGCCAGCCGCTTCTGGTCAGCCCACAGGTCGTCAAAGTTAGCACCCTGGATTCGTGACGTCGTGCCACGGAAACACTTGTCGACAATTTTTTCATCAAGACCGACGATTTCGAACAGCTGCGCACCGCGATAACTCGAAATGGAGGAAATTCCCATCTTCGACATGACCTTGAACAGGCCCTTGCAAATACCGCGCCGATAGCTGCGTCCGAGCTCCTGCTGCTTCGCGACGTTGCCGCGTCGCGCAATATCGTGCAGTGACTGGTAGACAAGGTACGGATAAACCATCGTCGCACCGTAGCCAATCAGACAGGCAAAGTGATGCGGGTCCCTTGCGACACCAGTTTCAACAATAATATTCGCGTCGCATCGAAGACCGGTCCTGACCAGGTGATGATGTACCGCGCCCGTGGCAAGCAAAGCATGCACGGGCAGCTTGCCTTGCTCTAGGTAGCGATCGCTAAGCATCAGCAGTAACTTGCCGTCACGTACTGCTTGCTCTGCCTGCTCGCAAAGTTGGTCCAGTGCCGCGTCCAGGCTGACATCTGCATCCACGTTCAAATCAATGAACGCGTAGCTATCCTCGAACATGGTCGGACCCTGAAGCTGACGCAGTTTAGCCTGCGACAAAACCGGTGAATTTATCAGCACCTGCTCAGCGTGCTTCGGACCGACATCGAACAGACTGGACTCACGACCGACATTGGTCTGTAGCGACATCACTATGCGCTCACGCAACGAATCGATGGGCGGATTAGTGACCTGTGCAAACTGCTGCCTGAAATAATCAAATGGCGAGCGCACTTTCTTCGAAAGCACAGCCATGGGTGTGTCATCACCCATCGACCCAACCGCCTCCATTGCCGCTTTTGCGAGCACGCCGACGACCTCACCCAGCTCTTCGCGAGACAGATTGAACATCTTCTGATAACTCGCGAGCGTTTCCGGCTCCATGGGCTCTGCGGCGGTCTTGGTATCCACCAGTAGCGAGTCCAGATAACGAACGCCTTTCTTCAGCCATTTCTTGTACGGCGCGCGTGTTTTCAAAATGTCGTGAATTTCATCGTTGTCCAGCAACGTTCCGTTGACCAGATCGACGGCCAGCATTTCACCCGGTCCGAGTCGGCCTTTGCTAACGACATCTTCCTCGTCGTAGTCGTAAACACCGACTTCAGACGCTATTGTGATGTGTCGATCTTTGGTAATGACGTAGCGCGCCGGACGCAGTCCATTGCGATCGAGACAACACGCAGCATAGCGGCCATCGGTGAGTACGATCCCGGCCGGGCCATCCCAGGGTTCGAGCTGACAATCATAGAATTCGTAAAACGCCCGGACATCCGGGTCCATGTTGTCGACGGCTTGCCAGGCGGGTGGGAGAAGAATTCGCATCGCCTGAATGACATCCATACCGGCGGCACGAAACACTTCAAGCATGTTATCCAGGCTCGACGAATCAGAGCCCGTCAGAGAAATAATCGGATCCAGGTCGGAAATATCATCAAGCTTGTCCGAGATGAAATTCTTCGCACGAGCTTGTGCCCAGTTGCGGTTACCGCTAATCGTGTTGATCTCACCGTTGTGGGCAAGAAACCGGAACGGCTGTGCGAGACGCCACTCCGGCAAGGTATTCGTCGAGAAGCGCTGGTGAAACAGACACACCGATGATTCGAGGCGCGGGTCTTTGAGGTCGAGGTAAAAATCCGGCAACGACGAAGGCATGATCATGCCTTTGTAACTTATCGTCACGGACGACAAACTGGCAATGTAGGTTTCGGTATCAGCCACGCGATTTTCCGCACGGCGTCGCGCCAGGAACAGGCGACGATTGAAACGGCCACGTGGCATGCCGTCCGATGCGTTCACGAAGACCTGTTCTATTCTTGGCAAAGTAGCGAGCGCCTGTTCACCACATACGCTCGGATCCAGCGGCACCTCTCGCCAGCCCGCGACGTCCAGACCTGTTTCTTCAATTGCCTGGTCAATAACCTTGCGTGCCGCGCTTGCGATACCTTCGTCCTGACTCAGAAACACGGTGCCGGCGGCGAATCGTTGTTGCAGCGTGAAACCGCATTCTTCGCCCACTGTCCGCAGAAATTGTGTCGGAAATTTGATGAGCAGGCCACAACCGTCACCCGTCTTGCCATCGGCCGCGACAGCTCCGCGGTGGGTCAAACGAACAAGTGCTGCAATCGCGGTCTCGACAACCCAGTGGCTCGGCAGATCATCGAGATTTGCGATGAGGCCGAAGCCACAGCTGTCACGCTCGAACTCCGGGTTGTATAACGATGTTGCAGCTTGCTTGGTCATAGACGCCGCGGGGAGCGCATCGACACGTTCCCCGTAGTAAAGGTTTTGCAGAGGTGGCACCGTAACGCCGGATCGGCTTGCGGGCCAGAACAGGGAAAAGTATATGACAGGACTTCAGCTGTTTTTGGCTTATTGCGTAAAATAGCCGAATTTAGGGCAAAAACCGGCTATTTTCGACGATTATCGCTGCTATTTCACGACCAAATTATTTGTTGCGCGCGTAACCGTGGGCTAGAACGTATTGGAATTGAGCCGGATCTTGCCGCTATTGCGATATTTGAGGGTCGGTGCCAGTGGAATATCCACGCCAAATCGGCCTTCCAGCTCGTAGTTGATGTCATGACCTGTTCCACCTTGAACGATTGACAACAACTGCGGTGCAGTCTGCAATAGATTCAGATCAACGCTAATAGCGAAGCTCGCGTCACCGTCGGCTGGAATCGTGAACTTGCTCGCGGTTTCACCGCTGGCAAACCGCTGCCCGTCGAGTCTCACGCCATAGCCAACATTGCTAACCGGCAGTGGAAACGGATTGGGGTTGGCAACGACAAACGACAACAGAAAAGTCTGCGAGTTGAAACCCAAACCAACGACCTGAACGTTGCTCAGTTTGACACTCGGCGAGCTAACCAGGCTTTCGGGCATCGATGCGCAGGCCGACACACAACTGATCAGCAGCGCTATCTGAAGGCGTGCAATAATCCTGTCTTTCATGCCATTCTCCCTTGTGCCAACGACCAACCAGCACACGTTTAGTGCAGTTCCTCTCCAAGCTCACCCCAGCGTGCGGAGATCAGTAGCCAGTCATCTCCATCTCTTTCCAGCTCCAGCTGAAACCGATAGGCGTCGGCACTAAACCCGAAAACGCTATCGTTCTTTCCTGCCATACCGACGGTCAGGTCTACTTCCGCCGCCGAGTCTCCATATAGCCGTATGTCCTCAATCGAGGTCAGCAACTTAATGCTCTGTTGTCGCAAGAAATACACTCGTAGCCGGTCGCCGATGTCGTCACGATCAAGGCCGCGAGAATCTACGTAGGACGGTGAAATCAAATCCAGAAGATCACCGCGCTCCTTGGTCTCCGCTGCCTGCTGCCCGGCGCTTAGCCATTGCCTGACTTGTTCTTCGGGGCCGGCTTCCGGGCCGCCGCAGCCACCGAGCAAAGCCAGATACGCAATGCTCATGACCTGAATTCCGGCAATAGCGCGGCGGCAATATTGAGTGGCTGCCCGTCTCATCTGCTAAAGTCTACTGACAACCGCAGCCTCTAATGGTCAATTCGGCCCATAATGTGACCGAGTTCGCACTTTGAAACGCTACTAAGGGCCTGCTGGAGTGACTTGCCGCAACGACAGCGGGCCCGCCGACGCGGCACACTGACTTTTGCAATAACCCGGAATCTGGAAATGGCCGTAAAACTACTGAGTGAGAGCATGGATGCAACGATCACTGATGAAGATCAGGCACGGATCGACACCATCCTGTCATTCTGGTTTAAAGAGCATGAACTCTCGGCACCCCAGATCGATCGCCGCATGGATATCTGGTTCAGCGAAGACCCGGTTTTCGATCACGAGATCGAAAAAGAGTTTACCGATGATGTCGATGCCGCCTGCGCGGGAAAACTGAATCACTGGGCCGCTCAATCGGACGGTCGTCTGGCGCTCATCCTCCTGATCGACCAGTTCCGCCGCAACATCTATCGAGGTAGCGCAGAGGCCTTCTCCGAAGACCGGCTGGCGCTGAAGCTTTGTGTCGAAGGTGCCATGGAGAAAAAAGACAAGGGTCTCACCCTGATTCAGCGGGTCTTTTTCTACATGCCATTGCAGCATGCAGAATCACGCAAGGTGCAAGCCAAGTCTGTCGAGCTCTATAACCGGCTAGCCGAAGCCGTATCACCGACGTATCGGGAAACTTTCCTCACCGTTGCTCAGTTCGCCGAGTTGCACAAAGACATCATCGACCAGTTTGGGCGCTTTCCGCACCGCAACCAGTTGCTGGATCGTGCAAACACGGCCGAGGAAGCCGACTACCTCGCTAGCGACAGTCCGGACTTCGGACAAGGCTAGACCCGCAGCATCCTGCAGTTCTCGAATTCCCTGCTATGATTCTTATTTAAAGATAATAAGAATCATTCAGGGGATCGACCATGAAGAGACGCACCTTTTGCAAGAGCACACTGGCGGTCGGGATTGCTGCCACCCTTCCCGGCTGTAGTCGCGAATCGACGCCTGTCGATGTCGGCAGCACCATCAACGCAGTCACGGGTGCTGGGCAGGAGTTATCCATCGCGACGACTGCCGTGCAAGAACTTGGAGACGCTCTGCAGGGCCAGCTGTATCTCCCGGATGACAGCGGCTACGATTCGGCCCGAATGGTCTGGAATGGCATGATCGACAAGAGGCCCGCCCTGATCGCTCAATGCCATACGACAGACGATGTTGTGAGGGCTGTTTCGTTTGCCAGCGAGCGTAATCTTCTCGTCTCCGTGAAAGGTGGCGGCCACAGCTTTCCCGGCAAGTCGACCTGTAACGGCGGCATCATGATCGACCTGTCGCAGATGCATTCGACAGACGTCGATGTCGACAATCGAACTATCCGAGTCGACGGCGGCGCATTGCTCGGACACATCGACGTGGCTGCACAACCTCACAACCTGGGAACGACAACCGGTATCGTCTCCCATACCGGAGTCGGTGGTTTCACGCTCGGCGGCGGCTACGGTCGCACCGATCGGTTCATGGGTCTGGCCGTTGATAATTTGCTGGCCGCGAATATCGTTACGGCAAGCGGCGAGGTGCTGCGGGCCAGCGCCGATGAAAATCCAGACCTGTTCTGGGCTATTCGCGGCGGTGGCGGCAATTTTGGTGTTGCCACCGAATTCGAGTTTCGCCTGCACCCGTTTAAATCGACGATCTATGGCGGCAACGCCACCTTCAAGCTCGATGCTGAATTCCTGCGCTTATACGGTGAACTCGCAGCAACGCTGCCTGTCGAGGCCAGCATCGAACCGCAGATCAGAACCGAAGCGGATGGCACCAGCATCGTCAACCTGCAATTGTGTTACTGCGGCGACCTGGCAATGGGCGAAAAGGTCATGGCTCCGGTTTTGAAGATCGCGAAACCACTATCCGCGAATATTGGCGCCATGGAGTACAGCGTTTTTCAAACGGGCGCTGATGCTTATCTTGGTCACGGCAAACAGTACTACCTGAAGTCCGGCCTTGTTACGGGAATAGCACCAGAGCTTGCAGAAGTCATTGTCGATCACATGAGCCGCGACAAGCCGGTCAGCTCCTGGATGCAGCATCTCGGCGGCGCGCCATCGTTAGTTGCGCCTGACGCGATGGCCTATTCGCATCGCAGCGCCGCACTCAACCTGGGAATCATGGTTGTCTCAGAAGACCCTGCCGCCATGGATGACAATATCGCCAGGGCGCGTGCATTTTATAAAGATGCAGAACCGTACATGCATGGCTTTTACACCAACCTGAATGAAGACACCGATAGCAAGACCTGGAGTAATTACGGCGAAAACTATACGCGGCTGGTTGCGGCCAAAGATAAGTACGACCCGGGCAACCTGTTTCGCCTGAACGCCAACATCAAGCCGTCTGCATAACAGCACGCCTCGAAAGACGATTGAATCGCCAGGTCAGCAGTATCGCGGCGACACCGAGTCCGACTACAAAGCCTGCCCAGACATAGTTGGGCGGAGCTTTGTAGGTGACGGTTGCGAGATAAGCCAACGGAAACGCGAGCACCCAGAATGCAAAAATGTTGATCGCCATCGGCACATTCGTGTCCTTGTAACCCCGCAGCGCACCCGCTGCACCGATTTGTATGCCATCGGCAATCTGAAACGCGGCCGCCATTAAAAGCAGGCTGATCGCAATACCTGTGACCGCCACATCATCGGTGTAAAGGCCAACAACGGCATCGCGGAACACCAGCAGGAACATGGCTGACAAGGTCATGAAGCCAGCACAAAGCATTACTCCGACCGCACCACTGGTGCGCGCCTCTTGGAACTTTCCGGCACCGATTAGCTGGCCAACCATGATGGTTGTTGCGGCGCTTAGCGCCAGTGGAATCATAAAGGTTGTGGATGAGAAGCTGATCGCGATCTGGTGTGCCGCCGTGATTTCTGTTCCCCGCGTACCCATCAAAATCGAGATCGCTGAAAAGAGCCCCGCCTCCGCAGTGATTGTTACAGCGATAGGGAGCCCCAGGGAAATAATTTCCTTAAATGCCGACAAACGTAATGGCGCGAGTCTCGAGAAAATATGGAAAGGACGATAATGCGAGTTCAACAACATGTAGCCGCCAAGCGCAACCATAACGATCCACATCGATATCGCACTGGCATAACCGCAACCGACCGCACCCATCGCAGGCGCCCCGAAATGCCCGAACATCAGCACATAGTTCAGGAAGACGTTGCAGGTCAATCCAAGAATCGACGTGAACATTATTGGTCGTGTATGGCCCACCCCCTCTGTCGTGAATCGCAACGCCAGGAAAATAAATATGCCGGGTGCGCCCCAGGTAATGGCGCTTACGTAGCCTACGGTCAGATCGCGGAAGTCCGGATCGATACCGAATTTCTCCAGCAGCGGAGCCGCCGCAAACTGCCCGATCAGGATGATGGGTATACCCATAATCACCGACAAATAAATCCCCTGCCGGGTATAGCGGCCAATCCGATCGAAATTACCGGCCCCAAAATGTCGTGCGACGATCGGCGATATGGCCATCAGTATGCCGAGAGATAGTGAAAAGCCGAGAAACCAGAAACTGCCGCCAACGGCAACAGCCGCTAACTCCCTCGCACCAAGACTACCGGCCATGACGGCATCGGCAAATTGCATGCCTGCAACAGCAAGATTATTAACCATTAGCGGGCCACCAAGCCGCAATAATGCTTTTGCTTGCGTTTTGAAACTGGCTGCATTGATCTTGGTCATGCGCGCATCTTAACTTACGGTGGCGTCCTTAGATGGTGTAAAGTTGCCCGGCGCCCTGAGATAACAATCCAGAACGGAGACAGGTATGTTGCATGATGGACGAGCTATACGAGTTGCAGTAGTAGGCGGGTCACGAATTCCATTCTGCCGTTCGCACTCAGTATATCGAAACTGTACAAACCAGGATTTGATGGTCGGCGCACTTGAGGGCGTGATCAACAAGTTTGACCTGAAGGGGCAAACGCTCGGGGAGGTTGCCCTGGGTGCGGTCATCAAACACTCCAGTGACTGGAGCCTGGCCAGGGAATCCGCTATCGAGGCCGGGTTATCCCTAAGGACCCCTGCTGTTGATTTGCAACGCGCCTGTGGCACCAGCCTTGAGGCCGCGATACTGGTCGCGAACAAAATCGCTCTTGGGCAGATTGAAGCGGGCATCGCAGGTGGTACCGATACGGTTAGCGACGCGCCTGTCGTTTACCCGGATGATTACCGCAAGGTACTGATGGAGGTCCATCGCGCACAGTCGCTACTGGATCGGATCAAGTCTGTCTTCAAAATTCGACCAAAACACTTCAAGCCGGTTTTTCCCGGAGTCAAAGAACCACGCACCGGGCTTTCCATGGGCGAGAGCTGCGAACTCACAGCAAAAAAATGGGATGTGCAGCGCGAACATCAAGACCAGCTCGCTCTCTCAAGCCATATCAAAGCTGCTGCCGCGTACGATGCAGGATGGTTTGACGATCTTGTAGTGCCGTTCGAGGGCGCAGAAGAAGATAACAATATTCGGCGCGACACAACCTTTGAGAAACTGGCGACACTTAAGCCGGTTTTCGACAAGAGCGAAGAGGGGACGATGACGGCTGGCAACAGCACTGCGCTTACAGACGGTGCCGCCGCAGTACTCCTTGCCTCGGAAGATTGGGCGCGCAAGAAGAACTTGCCAATCATGGCTTACCTGACGTTCGCGAAAGCCAGCGCCGTTAACTTCATTGATGACGAAGGTTTGTTGATGGCTCCAGCATATGCCGTATCCGACATGCTGAAGCAGGCAAACCTGGGTCTTCAGGACTTCGATTTTTACGAGATTCACGAGGCGTTTGCCGCACAAACCGTTGCCACTCTGAAAGCCTGGCAATCGGAAGATTTTTGCCGTAACAAACTGGGTCGCAATGAGCCAATGGGGCCGATCGACCTGGCCCGGCTCAATACCAAAGGTGGCAGCATCGCAATCGGCCATCCGTTCGCAGCAACCGGGGCGCGCATCGTTGCGACGATGGCAAAACTGCTGCACGAGAACGGCTCCGGTCGCGGACTGATCTCCGTTTGCACGGCCGGCGGCATGGGTGTTACAGCAATAATGGAAGCACCATAACTACAATACGATCCGGGGGGATCCATGGCTGAATTCAGCGCTCTGCTCGCGACGCTTAACGGCATTCTTTGGCACGAGTACGTGCTCTACGCGATTGTCGGTACCGGCATCGTTTTCACGGTCTGGAGCGGCTTCGGCCAATATCGCGCGCTGACACATGGGCCGGCGGTTATCCGCGGCGTTTACGACGACCCCGATGACCCGGGTGCTATTAATCACTTTCAGGCGTTGTCCGCCGCTTTATCGGCAACCGTCGGCCTGGGCAATATCGGCGGCGTCGCACTCGCGATAGCGCTGGGCGGTCCGGGCGCTGTTTTCTGGATGTGGGTTATCGGACTGCTTGGCATGTCCATCAAGCTCACCGAAGTCACTCTGTCGATGTTGTATCGCAATACTGACGACCCCGACAATCCGCACGGCGGCCCCATGTGGGTGGCGCACAAGGCGCTTGAGAAAAAGGGCATGGCTGGCCTGGGTCGAACAATCGGCGTCATCTTTTGCCTGACGTTACTGGTCTCGACAGCAACCGGCGGCAACATGTTCCAAGCCTGGAATGTTGGCGAGTTAACGCAGGAATATTTCAATGTGCCCAGTTGGATTACGGGCATCATACTTGCTGTTCTGGTCGGCTCCGTCATTATCGGCGGCATCAAGCGAATCGGTATGGTCGCCGGAACACTCGTACCGTTTATGGTTGTTCTCTACCTCGGCGCCGGCTTTTACGTGCTTGCGCTCAATATTGGCGATATTCCAGGCATCTTCGCACTGATTTTCAAGTCTGCATTTGCACCGACGCAGGCCACTGGCGCATTCATCGGTGGCACGGCAGCCTCGGCATTCCTTTTTGGTCTCAAGCGCGCCGCATTTTCCAATGAAGCAGGGCAAGGATCATCACCGATCGCGCATGCCGCGGCGAAAACAGACGAGCCTGCACGAGAAGGCATCGTTGCCGGACTCGAACCTTTCATTGATACGATTGTGGTTTGCACGTTCACGGCGCTGATTATTCTTTCGACCGGTATCTGGAATCGTGCTCCCGATGTAGCGCTGGATACGCTTCCGACCGCCACACATACCGAGGCGGGCTGGCAGTTTTCTCAAACTGAGGCGCCGGGAGATGACTGGGTCGACGATGACCGCGTCATGTTGATCGTGAAAGGCGATGCCAATGAGACGACAGGGAATGCCCTGCACCGCGTCGAGGGTATAGTCGCAGCGGCCGATGACGGCTTCGTCGTCAATTGGGTGCCGCTTAAGAGTACGGCGATGCCGACGGCAGTCGACGACGGCATGTATCTCACCTACGTCGGTGCGACGCTAACGGCGAAGGCATTTGACAGCGTCACTCCCGGACTCGGTAAGTGGCTGGTCTCAATAGCCGCCTGGCTGTTCGCAATATCGACGATGATTTCGTGGAGCTATTACGGCGAGCAGGGCATGGTCTATCTCGCAGGTGACAAGGCGGTCCTGCCTTACAAGTTAGTCTATTGCCTGTTAATCATTATTGCGACACTGGGTTTCATCAAGACCGATGCAGACCTCGACAATATAACGGGTGTCGGCACTGCCGTAATGTTGTTTGCGAACATTCCAATTTGCTGGTTCTTCGGCTACCAGGCCATGAGGGCGTACAAAGATTACATCGCCAGACTGAAGTCAGGTCGCATGGGACCGGATCATCCGCCACCACACCTCGACGATCTGCTGTCTGGTCGGGACGTGCAAAAGTAATTAGCTGCGGCGTTTCCGTTGTACGGCATCGAGAATCTTGTCGAGCCGATCTCTCGCCTGCGTGGTGACGCCGCCCCGCTTGACTTCGTCGATGACGAAAGTCTCAAGGCGCCCAACGATGTCGTCAATATCCTTATTGCCAAAGGGCCGCTGTTGTCCGACTTCTTCAGGTGAATTCTTGACCGCCCCAAACAGGTTGATCCAGATCTCGGATTGTCTTCCCCAGGCGAGTAGATGGTAAAACTGCGGCCCGGGCTTGCCGTCGTTACTCGTTACGATACTGATGATTCCTGCGACCAAAGACGCTGGGACCAGAATAATGTCACGCAATCCATCAACAAGCAGCTTGACCTGCAAGACACCGAGGTCGCGTAGCAACCTCCAGCGCGCTGCGCTGGAATACTCTTCTTGGGCGGGGGTGTTCATCAGCTCTTCACTTCAACAAATGTCAATTAAGACAATCGATTATAGACGCATTTGCTGGCATGCGACGGCCCTTTGCAGTAATGTTGAATGCGTTAGAAAATGGCCTCCGAGACTATGCCGACGTATCGATCAACACCCGATTTCGAACACGGACTGCCCGAATCCATTGGTGTCCTTCTCGTTAATCTCGGCACGCCGGCCGCGCCGACCACAAGTGCTGTGCGTCGATTTCTCAGGGATTTCTTGTCGGATCCTCGCGTCGTTGAGTACCCTCGCCTGATCTGGTGGTTGATCCTCAACCTCGTCATATTACCGGTGCGGCCATCGCGTTCGGCAGCGGCGTACCGAGAAATATGGACGGAACAGGG
>CAYWBZ010000021.1:0-7032 GCA_964456535.1 uncultured Woeseiaceae bacterium
GCTGGAGAAAATCTGTGACCGCTCAACCCGATACCACCGGTCGACGGGCTGCTAGCGCCGACATGCCGTTCTTTGAGCGATACCTGAGCTTGTGGGTGGCATTGTGCATCGTGGTCGGCATATTGCTTGGCCGTTTCTTGCCAGGGGTGTTCGATACGCTGGGCGCCGTTGAGGTAGCACGAGTGAATCTGCCCGTAGCCGTCCTGATCTGGTTGATGATCCTGCCGATGTTGCTGAAGATTGACTTCAATTCATTGAAGGATGTACGGCAACACTGGAAAGGTGTTGGCGTGACGCTTTTCATCAATTGGGGCGTTAAACCATTCTCGATGGCCCTGCTCGCGTGGATTTTTATCCGCCATCTGTTCGCTGGCTGGCTGCCGATGGAACAACTGGACAGCTACATTGCCGGACTGATCATTTTGGCGGCGGCGCCGTGTACAGCAATGGTATTCGTCTGGAGCAACCTTAGTGACGGACACCCCGGATTTACGCTCTCACAAGTGGCCTTGAACGACATTATTATGGTGTTTGCTTTTGCACCCATAGTTGCCCTTTTACTGGGAATATCATCGATCCACGTCCCGTGGGAAACGCTTTTTCTGTCGGTCGTTTTGTACATAGTCTTGCCCGTGATCGTGGCAAGTCTCTGGCGCCGGGCATTAATGAAGGGCGATGACGGTGAGGAAAGACTAAAACGAGTTCTGAACCGGATGCACCCTGTCTCGCTGTCCGCACTGCTGATCACGTTGGTTCTGTTATTCGGTTTCCAGGGAAGCCAAATTATTGCCAAGCCAGTCATAATTTTGCTGCTGGCGATTCCGATCCTGATCCAGGTCTACTTCAACTCTGGCCTGGCTTACTGGCTCAACCGAAGGTTTGGCGTTGCGCACTGCGTGGCCGCGCCCTCGGCACTAATCGGCGCGAGTAATTTCTTCGAACTTGCAGTGGCAGCAGCTATCAGCCTGTTCGGGCTTCAGTCGGGTGCCGCCCTGGCAACCGTCGTCGGCGTTCTGGTCGAGGTGCCTGTCATGCTGTCAGTGGTATGGATCGTTAACAGGACCAAGCCCTGGTACGAAGCAAAAGCGTAGGAATTTTCTCAAACGCGAGCTGTCACAAGTCAATCAAGACACTTTCGCGTTATGGCGATATGTGTACAATCGCCGGTTGCTATTTTGCACCGCCCGTAATCAACCGAGTAAGCCCTATGTCCGTGAAACCAATTTCGCTCGTCTTTGTAGCGACACTCCTGCTTGCTGTGATCGCAGCATTACCAACAACAGCAAATGCGACCATCGTTCGCGTCGAGACCGTCGTGGGTGACTTTGACATAAACCTGTATGACAACGCGACGCCAGCCACGGTGACGAATTTTCTTGACTACGTTCAGAACGCTGACTTCAGCGACTCGATCTTTCACCGTTCGGTTGCTAATTTCATCGTGCAAAGTGGCGGATTCCGCACAGATTTGAACGCGCAAATCACGAGTATTCCAACAAACCCTGCAGTTACCAACGAGCCGGTTTATTCCAGTGTTCGTGGCACAATTGCAATGGCGAAACTGGGAAATGATCCAAACAGTGCGACTAGCCAGTGGTTTATTAACCTCGCTAACAACGCCGCAGATCTCGATGGCCCAAACGGTGGTTTCACCGTCTTCGGTGAAGTCACGGGAGCGGGCATGGACGTAATCGATGCTCTGGCAGCCCTGCCAACGTTCGCGTTCGCGTCGCCGTTTGGTGAACTGCCGCTGCAAAACTACAGCGCCACCGATTTTTCGAATGGCGTTACTGTCGATAACACTCACCTCATTGTCGTAACGGCAATCACGGTCATCGATTCGACGGTCGACAGTGCCGGTGCGGCTGGCCTTAACCCAACCCCAACTACGGCAGGCGGGACCACCACCCCTCCTCCGGCTGACACTGGCGGCGGTGGTGGCGGAGCCTTAAGCTTGCTCGCCCTGCTCGGCCTGATTTTGGTGAATCGAAAGCGTTTCCTTTGATACAATTCGCTATTACCCAGTACGGATAAGCGCCATGGCCCACGTAGTCGAAACCAACATCATCGAAATGCATCTCGCCAGCCTCGGAGAAATGAGGGATTTTGGCGGTGTGGCGTTGACTACCGGGCTTACCGATGAAGTCATTCGAGATTTCCTCGAGTGTGGCTACCGTGACCTGTTTGTCGCCATTGAACGCGCTTACGCGAGCTTTCAAGCTTACAAGCAGTCGCACGCGGAATTCCTGGCGCTGAGCGAAAGCGATCAAATCAGCCGGGCACACGGCGGGCTGACGAATTTCTACGCCAACGACGCGGTCAATCCGTATGTTGCGGTGAGCGCAGCCGGACCGTGGGTCATAACATTGAAAGGTGCTGTCATTTACGATTGCGGCGGCTACGGGATGCTGGGCCTTGGTCACGCACCTGAAGCAGTTCTGGACGCAATGAATCAGCCGCATGTCATGGCGAACATCATGACGGCAAGCGTGAGTCAGGTTGATTTCATCGATCGCCTAAAAGCTGAAATCGGACACACCCGACCGGGCGGCACGCCCTTCGCGAGCTTTCTTTGCCTGAACAGCGGTTCCGAGGCAAATTCGCTGGCATCGCGGTTCGTCGACATCAATACCCGGATGCTCACCGACCCCGGCGCTCGGTTTGAGGGTAGCAAGGTACGTGGTTTGACGTTGCAGGGAAGTTTTCATGGTCGCACCGACCGCCCTGCCCGTTTCTCGGATTCTTGCGCTGCAACGTACAAGAAATATTTGGCATCTTATCGTGATGACGATTACCTGCTGACGGTTGAGCCCAACAATATAGAGGCGCTCGAAGCGGCCTTTACCGATGCTGAAAATGCTGGTGAGTTCATCGAGGCCTTCTTCATGGAACCGGTAATGGGTGAAGGCAACCCGGGTATGCCAATCGAGCCAGCGTTTTACGCTCGCGCAAGAGAACTCACGGCAGCGCACGGCACGATGTTCATCGTGGATTCGATTCAAGCCGGGCTGCGTGCCCAAGGCGTGCTATCCATCGTCGACTATCCTGGATTCCGGGAACTTGATGCGCCGGACATGGAAGCGTATTCGAAAGCGTTAAATGCTGGCCAGTATCCGCTCTCCGTGCTCGCGCTTTCAGAAGCAACCGCTGCGATGTACCACAATGGCCTGTACGGCAACACGATGACAACGAACCCGCGCGCGCTTGACGTCGCTATAGCAGTTCTTGATTCGTTCAGTTCGGAGCGTCGCCAAAACATTCGTGCGCGTGGTGAGCAACTCGTCGACGGACTGGCTGGATTACGTGACGATACCGATGGTGGCGTAACAAGCGTTCAGGGAACCGGGCTTATCGCAAGCTGTGCGCTCGCATCTCGATATAAGACTTATGGTGCGAACAGCACAGAAGACTACCTGCGAAGAAACGGCCTTGGCGTCATTCATGGTGGCGAACGATCGCTGCGCTACACGCCTGTATTCGATGCCAGCGCTAAGGAAATCGACCTGATTGTCGCGTTAACAAAAAACGCATTATTGAACGGACCAGTTCTTAAGAGCGATTAGTTCCCGGGTGCTTGACCAGCCTCGCCCGGACCGACTGCACCCCGCCGCAGATTTCTCCGGTCCTCTTTTTCTTCCTCAGCAATGGCGTCCCATTCACCAGCCGACTTGCACACCCTCTTCGGCAAGCGCGAACCAATCTCGGGATCCTTGTGACAAATTATACGCTCCGGGTCATTGTCGGCGACTGCTACCGCGCCCGGGGCTGCCGGATCACTGGCGCAGCCAGCTGCGATAATCAAAGGCAGTGCGATGCCTGACAGAAAATGTAATTTCGATTTCATGATATTTCGGTCCATGCCGGAACTAGACGTGAGTGCGATAATGATCACAATACTACGACGCCTCTGATCGTAGCGCTACCGAATCGCCAAATGCACTACTATTGCCCATCCCATCGAGATTTGGATCAACGACCATGCACAAGCTAATCGCAATTATTGTGGTAGTAACATTCTTCGCTCCGGCAATCGCCGAGGATTCCGAAGGCAATTATCTCTACAGGGTCACGACAGTCCGTGCCGCGACTGGATCCTTGTCAGACTTGCTCGAGTCAATAAGCGAATTGAAAGCCACAGACTACTTTGCCGAATCAGGTGAGCCCGCGCCATTGGTCATGCGGCATTCGCAGGGAGACCAGTGGGATCTGTTAATCATCACGCCGATGAACAGTTGGGAGGCATATTACGAAAACGCTGTCATTGAGCGCCGCACAGGCGCGGCTCAGTCTTTCGAGAAATCGCTTGCCAATCGCGCCGCCTTAATTGCTTTTTCTGAAGACCACTTCGCGTACGGCCCATCGTTCTCGACCATTCAGAATGCCTTCAAAAAGAATAGCTTCTTCCATATCGAAATGTTCGAAGCTGCAGCCGGCAAGTCGGCTGAATTGCTTGAGCAACGTCGCATGGAGAACGTATATCTTGCGGCGACCGGCCAAACCACGAACATGATTTTTCGCCGGGCTGCCGGGTCTGATGTTGATGTCTTTACCATCGGGTTTCATCAAAGTCTTGAAGCATTCGCAGCACCAGCGAATGTTACGGACGACGAGAAGGACGCCGCAGCAAAGTCCGCGGGCTTCAAAGAGCTGTCCGACATATCGTTTTATCTCCGCTCACTGATATCCGGACATCACGATACTTTGGCCGTTAAAGTCGACTGACTCCTAATCCCAAAAATGTGCGCCAGGTACGGGATTCCCGCCTGAATTGACTGCAGAATCGCTACAGAGTATCGATTAAGGCAGATTCACGTTATGTTGCTACCCGATCACATTTACCGCCGCATCCCCCTGTTCTGGATGATCATGGGTGTGCTCTTTCTGTTCTTCGGACTAATGGCAGGACCGGATTTCCGCTATTTCTCAGCCTATATACTGCTGGGTCTGGTTTCCATTGGGCGTTCTATCTGGCTTTATCAAGCACGCCAACGCGTGGCTCGACGCCCTGAAGTAACCGTACTGACGCAAACACAGAAAATGGAGCGCAAGGTCCGCTAGCTTCGTCGACCAACCGTTAGCACGAGCAGGTTACCTGTCAACACCAGCGCAATGCCCAGTAGCATGGTTATATCCAGGCGAAGATTTTCGAACAACATCGACAATAACAACGCCACGACCGGGAACATGACGGTCGCATACCCTGCCCTGTGAGCACCGATACGACCCAGTAAGGTCAAATAGGCCCCAAACGCGATGACTGAGCCGAAGACGGTCAGGTAGGCAAGTGAAAGAACGTACCCGGGTGATGGGTCAAAAGTGAAAGGGTGGCCTTGTACCAAGGCGACCAGGCCGGTCAGCAAACCACCGTACAACATGCTCCAGGCATTCGATTGCACCACTGGCAATTTCAGCTTCTGCGCGGCTTGTGAGGCCATGTTGCCGAACGACGCCATAAGCGCGCCGATGATAGCCAAGAGTGACCCATAAAAAACGCCATCAGACAGCGATACTTCAGTCACCTGAGGGCCAAATAACACGATGATTCCCACTACGCCCAGCAACGCACCCGTGTAAATGCGCGCCCCGACCCGGACGCCGAAAAATATCCTGGAGTTGATGATGTTCATCCAAAGCATGGACGAGAATGCGATCGCTGATAACGCCGAGGTGATGTAGATCTGAGCTCGATACGCCAGAATGTAATTCAGGCAAAACATCAGCAGGCCCATCAAGACGAACCAACGGTGAGACTTTAAATCAAATACTAACGATAAGCCTTTGATCTTACTCCATATGAACAAGATTCCTGCAGCTGCCAAATAGCGATAGACGATCGAAACTTCAGGCTCAACGGTCCCGAGTTGAAATTCGATAGCGAGCCAGGTTGAACCCCAGATCAGGACGGCAACGACATATAAGAATGCGTTATTCAGCGAAGGAACCCCTGCAATTGTGATCGACCAATAAGAAGATTCAGCAGCATATCTGGATAATGTTCCGATGCAACAGACCCTGCTCATCCTCCCGATCGTGCTCCCCATCCTTTTTTGGGCTGCTTATCACTACCACAAGGACCGACATCTGCCGGAGCCCATATTAAACCTCGTCCTCTGCTTTGGACTTGGACTCGGCGCGGCAGCCCTCTCGAAGCTTTTTTATATGGGCCTCGAGCCACTCGGTCTGCGATTTGATGCCGGAGCCCTTGGCGAAGACAACGCCTGGGGACTTCTGGCGTACGCGCTATTGGCGATAGGTCCTATCGAGGAGATCGCGAAGCTGTTGCCGTTTGTACTGGTAGTATTGCGCTTCAAGGCATTCGATGAGCCACTCGATGGAATCATCTACGCGTCGTTTATTGGTCTTGGGTACGCTGCCAGTGAGAACTTCGATTATCTCGAGTACCTGACGCCACTCGAAGCCGCGGGCCGTGGGTTCGCAAGTCCCGTGATACATATCCTGTTCGCTTCAATCTGGGCGTACTGGATTACGGGTGCCTGGCTAAATCAAAAGCCGCTGGCAGTCGCTATCGCCGTCGGCTTTGTACTCTCCGCTCTATTACACGGATTCTACGACTTCCTGGTTTTGCTCAACCCGACGGCGGCGCTACCCTTAGCGGCGGTCCTGATTATCTCGGTCTGGATATGGCGACTGATCCTGATGCGTCGTCTGCATCGAAACGCTGTTGACAAAACTCGCTAACCGCGGCTGTATGGATCGCTGTTGTCGGGCGCTGCGACCGGTTCCTCAAGCGACAGACCGCCGAGGTAATCGGGATCGTCAATCAGATCGGAACACCGTTTCTGTATATCCGCGAGTTTTAGAGAGACGTTCGACTGCGAAAGTGGGATGTCTTTGAATTCCTTGTCCATTTTTCCTGTCCGTGAATGAACTGTCTCTAAATGGAGACAGCTTATATATCGCAGTATAGAGAAGGGGGTAATGGCAAAATGTGAACTGCATCACACTAATTTTTCGCGAAAATCGGTTTTTGCAGACCTTATGTAAACAAGCGCTTGCATCGCCCCAAAAAAA
>CAYWBZ010000021.1:7132-18684 GCA_964456535.1 uncultured Woeseiaceae bacterium
TTTTAGACCAAATATTCAATATTTAATCATCGCAGTGCCCCATGTGAAACCTGCGCCAAACGCCGCAAACAGCATCGTATCGCCGCGCTTAATCTTCCCTTCTCTCACTGCCTGATCAAGTGCCAGCGGAATTGATGCACCGGAAGTGTTGGCGTGTTCATCAACGGTAGCTATTACCCGCTCCATCGGCATGCCAAGTTTCTTCGCTGCCGCTTTTATGATTCGCATGTTCGCCTGGTGAGGCACAAACCAGTCGATGTCACTAAGTTCACCATCGAGATCCGCCACCGTTTCCCTGGCCATCTTGTCGAAAGTTGCTACGGCGCGTTTGAATACAGCGTTGCCTTTCATTTCGATGAATGCGCCACCCGCTTGAGTCGTTTCGTAGCCGATCGAAATTCCACAGCGTACCTGCAGCAGGTCCTCGTATTGTCCATCGGCATGTATGTGCGTCGCCAGAATACCGGGCTCCTCGCTCGCCTGAAGAACGACGCAACCGGCGCCGTCACCGAACAACACAGCCGTGCCACGGTCTTCCCAGTTCGTGATGCGAGACAGCGTCTCACTACCGATCACCAGCGCTGTCTTTGCGCCGCCAGTCTTAATGTACCGGTTGGCCATATCCAGTCCGTAGACAAAGCCGCTGCAAGCGGCATTAATATCAAACGCCGCCGAGCCCTTGACGCCCAGTTCGTGCTGAATAATGCAGGCCGTCGACGGAAACACTTTGTCGGGGGTGCATGTCCCGACAACGATAAGATCAATATCCTCCGGCCCCACTCCGGCGTCAGTCATAGCTCGCTTCGCCGCTTCCAGCCCGATCGAGGATGTGGTTTCCCCGTCTACGACCAGGTGTCGGCGTTTGATCCCGGTACGCTCCCGGATCCACTCATCCGATGTATCCATCGTTTTCTCGAGGTCTTTATTCGTCACGACCTTTTCCGGCAGGAAACTGCCTATGCCGGCAATACGTGCGTATGTCATGATTTTTCCTTTATGAACGCGGCAATTTCTCTGAGCGTTGGGTAGTCAAACAAATCACTAATGTCCAGTTTGCCCGGATGCTTCTCGTCAATAGCGAGAACAATCTCCGTCAGCGTTAACGAGCTCACGCCAACCTCGAACAGATTGTCATCAGGTCCGATCGTTCTGTCCTTGGCGAATTCGCGACAAATCAACTCCAGTTCTGCGACCAGCGGATCCTCGTCGGTATCACTTGCGCCGGTATCCGACGGGTGCAATTCGTCAAGAACTTCATCAAACTCGCCGTCAAGATAGGCTTGCAGCAGTTTGGCGCGCTGCACCTTGCCGCTGGTGGTCTTGGGAATTCTCGCGACCGGAATCACCTTGTCAACTTCCAGACCCGTCTGCTCGCCGATCAGATCACGTACTTGCGCAACCATCGGCAAGAAGTCCTCCGTGGCCTGACGATAGAGGATGAACGAAATCAGTTCCTCGGTCTGACCGCCTTTGGGCGTTGCACCGGCGACGACAACTTTATTGAGGTCAAGGCCATCAAGCCGCGCGACGATCTCCTCAATGTCGTGCGGATAGTAGTTCTGACCGTTCACAATGATGATGTCTTTTTGCCGGCCCGTAATAACCAGTTGCTCATCGACAAACACACCGCAGTCTCCGGTACGTAACCAGCCATCATCGGTAAACAGTTCCGTTGTGGCCGACTCATCGCCGTATATGCGTTCAGTGACGCTGCCACCGTGCAACTGGATGTTTCCGACTATGCCCTCGCCCAGAGTCGCATCATTATCGTCAGCAATACGAATACTGACATCCCGGATCGAGTTACCTACCCGAACAAAGCTCACAGCGTCATCATCATCCGGTGAAACCTCGCGAAACGTATCACCGACGCGAATACTGTGACGATCCATCGTGACACGAGAGTATTCAGTGCCCGGCTGAGAAAGCGAGACTCCGACAGTGGCTTCCGCGAGACCATAAACCGGGAACATCGCCGAGCGCTTCAGTCCATGCGGTGCCAAAGCAGCGAGAAACTCCTCGCAAAGCTCCCAGGAGATCGGTTCGGCACCGTTCAGTATCAGTTTTACGCACGACAGATCGAGGTCTGGCAGACCCTTGCGTTGAAACAGCTTGAGGAAATGCTTGTAGCCGAAATTTGGCGAACACAATTGCGTGGCACGCAGCTCATTTGCTTTGCTCATCCACAACAGTGGTCGACGCACGAAAACATTGGTGTCCATCACTGCGTGATTCATGCCGACACCCAGGACGCACAGATGGTAGCCGATCAGCCCCATGTCGTGGGTCAACGGCATCCAGCTCAGACTCTGGTCGTCCTTCGTCCAGTTGCACGCCTCAACGATCGCGCGGATGTTGATACAAAGATTCCTGTGCGACAACACAACGCCCTTGGGATCGCTGGTCGAACCGGATGAATACTGGATAAAAGCGATGTCGTCCGGTGTCGATTCGAAAATTTCGCCACTGGCTGCAGGATCAACATCGCTGATGAGCGTCGTCTTGTTATTCAGGGTCGCCGTGATGTCATCAAGCTCTCGCTTGGTCGAAAACTCGAGCAATCGTGATAACAGGTCGGCTTCGGTGAATAATGTCGCTCGTTCGAGTTGCGACAGAATTCGAAACAGCTTCAGCCGATGCTCGTCGCTGATCCCAACCGCAACGGGAACAGGCACCATTCGGCCCAGCACAGCGGCCCAAAACGCGATAACAAAACTCTCATTGGACTTGCTGAATATGATCAGCTCGTCGCCCGGTTGCATTCCGCGAGCCTGCAGCGAGCCTAACAAGGCAAGTGACCGATCCCAAAGATCGGCAAACTTCACGGTGCTTTCGTCGCTCTCGCCGTCGATGAATCGAATTTCGCGATCCTTGCTGCGCGCATCAGCCAGCAAGTCCGTCAGTGTGTTGTATAGCTCCATCAGTCTTCTAACGTTCCGTCGGTTTCATGAATATGTCTTTAGTCGCTCGCAAGTTAATACTGAGCTCAAGCTCCGGCTCCGCTTCCTCGACAAGCTGCATACGAAATCGTGGCAACAGCAAGCCAAGATGTACTTTCATTTCCAGGAAAGAAAAATACTCGCCGAGACATCGGCGCGGTCCCAACGAAAACGGGAAAAACGGCCGGTCTTTCTTGGGTTTATCCGTTAGCGCAAATCGGTCGGGGTCAAATCGCTCCGGATCAGACCAGTAATGTTCGGTTCGGTGCAATATGAAGGGCGACAAATAAATATCGGTGTCAGGCGCGACATCAAAATCATCCAGTTCGTCCAGTTCGTGTGACCGGCGAGTGAATAACCATACCGGTGGATACAATCGCAACGCCTCTTCCAGGACTTGCTGTGTGTACTGCATGGCCGCCAGCGACTCAGCACTTAAGGCCGATACATTCGGTAGGTGTTCCGCAGCTTCGGCGAGCAGTTTCGCCTCAACTTCGGGGTGTCTTGCAATTAGGTACCAGACCCAGTTCAGGGTATTGGCCGAGGTCTCAAAGCCAGCGACAATGAGCGTCATCAGCTCGTCGAGCAGCTCAGCGTCCGAAAACGGCTTCCCTTCCTTATCCGTGGCCTGCAAATACATCGACAGAAAATCAAATTCGACGGAGCCCTTGCCCGCACGGCGGTCATCGATAATGCTGCGCAGCAACTCACGCAAATGGCGAACCTTCATGACAACACTGAGGTCCCGCGTCGAATCACGGCTCAGGAATGCGAAAGGATTCTCACCTTCGGTCATGATGCGGGTTTCGTAGTCGCTGCTGAAAACGCTGATCAGAATCAACTCCAGCGCAAAGTCAGAGGTCTCCGATGTGATGTTGCAGTTCTCGCCGTTTGCGGCGAGCTCTGCCCAGTGCACGGCGCGACGATCACAGCACTCAACCATCACCTTCATCAGGCGGTGCACGTTTTGACGGCTGAAGGCCGGTTGGATCATGCGACGGGAGCGACGCCATACATCGCCATCGCTGACGATCAGACCATTACCGAGCAGCATCTTGACGCGCTCAAACCCTGGTCCCTTGTGGTACTTGCTGTGCCGGCGAGTCAGGATGCGCCGGACCTCCGCCGCATCATTGATAAAATACGCGAGTCGTCCGTTTGGCTTGTTGATACTCACCATATCGCCGTATTCGAGCTGCAATTTTTGCAGCGAAGCGAGCGTCTCGGAATCGATTCCGAGTGCCACCGGTTCTCCGGGACCCGGTGGTTTCCTGAATTTTCGCTGGGCAGAGGTCATGGACGGGTGGATTCAGCGGTATCGCATTGAAAAAGCAGGAGCAATATTACATTGACCGGCAGAGATTCGATACTGCAAACTCGGTCTCGGCCCAGTGGTCTGTCGCCCTGCGCGACTATATTCCGACAATCTGAGACAGGCTTCATTTTGAGCAATACACCCCGTAAAGACTATGATTCGATTGAGTCTCGTCGCAGTACGTCGTCACGGCGCCGCATGGGCCGTGCTCGTCGACTCTATTATTTCCTTGGTCTTCCGCTACTACGTGGCCTGATTAGACTGCTGACGGCTACTTACCGCGTTGAGCGCGTTATCGGCGCCGAGCACATCGAGCCTTTCCTAAGCGGCGACGCCATTTGTGCGCCCTGCTACTGGCATCAGCATCATGTCGTCGGATCCACGCTGATTCGATCCTGGGTACAACGCGGCTTTAAGGCTTGTTTTCTGGTCTCAGGGTCCGTGGATGGTGAGGTCCCCGAGCGCATCGCCCGCGCATGGGGTGCGGAAGTAATCCGTGGATCTGCGAACCAGAGCGGCGCTCTTGCCCTGCGCGACATGCAACGCATGATGAAGAACGGGTATTCGATTGTGACCACCGCGGACGGCCCGCGTGGCCCGAAATACGAGTTCAAACTCGGTGCGATCCTGATGGCGAGAATTGCCGGCGTGCCCGTTATTCCGATCGGCTGCGCCGCTGATCGCGCCTGGTACCTCAATCGATGGGATAATTTCATGGTTCCGAAGCCCTTCGCCCGCATAGTGCTGGCGATCGGGGCGCCCTACCCGATCCCCTCTGACGCGCCTCTGGACGGTCTGGAACCGCACCGAGTTGCCGTTCAGGAAGCAGTCATGTCCCTTATGGCAGACTCTGAAAATGCTCTACACGGTCCTGAGGAGGCCTGAGTATGAGATTTGCACGACTAATTACAGCACTGATCGTGGCGGTTTTCGCAAGTCCGGTGTTAGCGGAAACAGCGCTCACACCGCACACGGCGCAGTACAAGGTCAAGATTTCGGTCGTTTCCGGGCAGCTCAATACAGAGCTTCGCAGGACGGCTGATGGCTATGTGGCCAATCACGTCATCAAGCCAACGGGCATGTCCAGGTTGATTACACGCGGGACGATGGATGTTACGTCTACCTTCTCCAGTGAGGCAGACGGCGTGAGGCCCATTCGGTTTCAATCGGTGGATACTATCCGGGATGATCCCGACGAGGACCTGACATTCGACTGGACGACCAATGAAGTCAGCGGCACGGTCGGTGAGGAAAACGTCTTATTGCAACTCGAGGGGATCGCTCACGATAGCGTATCGATTCAATACGAACTAATGCACGACTTGCTGAACGGCGAGCCAGACGAGCAGTACGTACTTTTTGACGTTGAAAAAATGCGTATCGCCAATGTATCGATTGGCGGCGAGAAAAAGATTAAGACCAAAGCCGGTACATTCACAGCGGTTGGTATACAGCATCAAAAAGAAGGTTCATCGCGAACAACAACTTTATGGTGTGCAAAAGAACTCGACTACTTACCGGTTGTTATCGAGCAGCATCGGAAAGGTAAACTGAAATTTCGCGCGACGCTCGTGAGCTACACGCCCGGCCAGGAATCTTAGCCAAGAATAATAGACAGCTGCATGACCAGCATCATCAAAGCAGTCACCAGTCCTGCGCCTAACAGACTGACACCCCAACGCATCAACGTAGCGCGATGTGCGATTCCGGCGAAAACCGGCATGGCAGGCAACACGGCCAGACAAGCCAATGGGTATACGACAACGGCGAGATGGGGGTAGCGAAATGCCCAGGTCTTGAGCTCGCGCCGCGAGGCCATCTCGACGACAAAATCGTCCATCGTTCCGAGCTCTGCTGTAGCGAGACGGCGTGCCTTTTTGCTATTTGCACCGGCATCGACCGCGGCGTCTACCAGGTCATCATAATGATCGCGTAACTCGTTGACTGTTCGGTGGGTGTGATACGGCGTGATTCCACTCTTCAACAAGCGCGTTGACAGAGCATTGAAATCCGGTTCACGCATTGGCACCCGACTCCAGAGCTGTTGCAACCCCTCCCTGAATACGGCTCCAGTCACCCCGGAGCTTTTCCAGGCGGTCACGCCCTTTTCTCGTGAGTGAATAATAAACGCGTGTGCGGCCACCGACTGCTTTGCGCCTGGATTTCAGCGCACCTTTACGTTCAAGACTGTGTAAAACCGGGTAGATGACACCTTCGCCCAGCGAAATCGCCTCTTTGGTCACTTGCTTGATCGAACGCACGAGTTCGTAGCCGTACATCTCCTGCTCATTCAGCAGTCTGAGTAACAGCAGCTCCGGTACGCCGCTCATGAATGGTGGGTTGCTTTGCGCCATCCCCCGAACATACCTTGAACTAAAAGGTATTTCAAGGGTTACTTTGTGGTTCTAGGTATGTATTATACCTCGTAGTTCAAGGCATATCGCAGAGCGGGAGAAAACGAGGAGAACAATGATGTTAGCCAGATACGCTTCCGCCGTTACGACCGGCACTTTTGTTACCTTCGGCCTGCTCTTTGTAATGCAGTTGCTGATTACGTTGCAGCCAGGCGCACAATCGGAACCGCGCCCCCACTACAACCTTACTCCTTTCAAGATTCGGACTGACACGCCACTTCAGTTACGCGATGAGATTCCGCCACGGGAAAAACTGACGAGCACCGTACTGCCTCCGGCGCGACCGCAATACAATGCGAATACCGGACCAATTGGTGTTCACCTCCCCATCCCGGCGCCCCCTGAAGGCGGCCAGGGAATTCCGGTTCGCGGCGCCTTTACCGACGGTCCACTGGTCGCACTGGTGAGGGTCGCTCCTGTTTATCCGAGCAGAGCAATTGCCAGAGAACTCGAAGGTTATGTTGTTGTTCAATTCGATGTAGCGCCCAACGGTCAGGTCACCAACGTCGTGGTTATCGAATCGTCCAGCAGCGTCTTCAACGCCGCTGCTGTTAAAGCAGCTGAACGATTCAAATTCAAGCCGCGTGTCGTCGATGGCGTTGCTCTGTCCACACGTGGCGTCCAAAACTTGTTCAGCTTCAGGTTGGACGACCTGTAGAACCCCAGGGCGGCGGCTCCGAGGACGGTCTTTCCTTCCCGCCAGGCCAGCTAAAGAGTCGCCGCCCTTTTTTCTCCCCTTATTGCCGGTCAAATACCTGCTGGCGGACAAAGCTGTCGGTCTCGCCCTTGCTGATTCGAACGTCCCTGATCAGCACCTTGCCTGCCTCCTCCAGATGCCAGGTCTCGTATAAAACCGTTGCTGAGTCGTCCAGTGTCTCGACGATAAACGACTGTCCGTCCCAGCCTGAAACGCGTGTCGCCTCGATCGGCCCTATCTTCACAATCCGGTTCTCACCGTATGTGTATTCCTCGACTACGGACCGGTCATAGCTGATAAACAGTCCGAAATAGGTTTGCGTGATTTTCAGGGACTCACCAAACTCAAGAAATACGCGGACTGATGCACCACCTAAACCTCCCCCCCGAGAGCTGCCGCCTGCGCTTTGTCCTTGTCTCTGCCCTTGTGCCCGTCCAGACCGTTGCGATCCCGCCGTCGGAATCCGAATTCCCTCGTCCTCACCAAGCGCCGGCTGCCGATTGGCTGAGGAGGCATCGCGAACAAGCCATTGACCACTCAGATCCACACCGACAGGCACACCAGCGTGTTTGGACACGAGTACCGGTTTCGAACCACAGCCAGACAGCGACACGACACCGAGAAGAATGGTGAAGGTCAAAATCTGTGAAAATCGTCTGAACATAGGTCAACCTGCAGCAAAGGAACACGTTGGTATAGTATCGCGGTATTAATGGAGAGTTTACACATGCGTACGATACAAAAGATTTTCGTGGTTTCCAGCCTGAGTCTGTTGCTGCCTTTTGTGGCATCGGCACAGTCGATTAGCGAAATTCGCGCTATGAGTCCGGAGGACCGACGTGCCTTTATGGAAAGCATGTCGGAGGAAGAACGGACCGCAAAGCGGGAACAATGGCGTAGCGAATTTGACGCATTGCCTGACGAAGAGAAAGAGGCGATTCGGAATCAGCGCGCTGCGCAACGTGATGGCCGAGACCGGAATCGCGATCGCGAGGCGATGCGGGAGCGCTGGGATTCTATGTCCGACGAAGAACGTGCGGTTGCCAAGGAACGTCGTCTTGCAAGAGATGAAGAACGGCGAGCACGTTGGGAGTCAATGAGCGATGAGGAGAAAGCGGCTGCGCGCGCACGACGTGGCGAACAACGGGGTGGTGGCGGTGGCGGTCACGGTGGCAAACAACGTCACGGCGATCGTCCCAGTACTGACCAGCCCGAAAGCTAAGATTTCACTGCAAGTACATTGGCCAGCGCTTTTTCAAAAGCGTTGGCCTTTTTGATTTCTACACGCTCAAGATTCAACCATGTCGCCAGCGATGACAATTCATTTGCAAGTGACTCTGCCGTTCTGGATTGATCCGCAGTCGATTCAAGATGGGCATGTTGAACTTTCAAAATCGACTCTTTGCGGTCGGCCTTCAGGTCCACACGTGCGGTAATCGCATCGCCCTGTCGAAATGGCAAAACATAGTAGCCCCAACGGCGTTTCGCTGCGGGCACGTAAATTTCGATTCGATACTCAAAATCAAATAGTCGTTGCGCTCTTGGTCGAAACCAGACCACAGGGTCGAAGGGTGACAGCAAGGACTGGCCATGAATGTTACGCGGCGACTTGGCACATGCGGCGAGATAAGCCGTATCGGACCAGCCATCGACACTCACTTCTAGCAAATCGCCCTCCTCAACCAACTCCTGGATCCGTGGTTCCGAATCACGAGCGCTCATGCGGTAGTAATCAGCAAGATCGTGTTTAGTCGCTATCCCGAGAGATACAGACGCTTTACGCAGTAGCTCACGTTCAGCATCTGACTGCTGCACGGTATTCGAGCGGTGGCTTGCATCTACAATACGCTCGGGAAGATCGTAAACGCGTTGAAAATTTTTCAATCGTCGCCGCACAGCAAGTTGCCCGGTACCAAAGTGGTACTCAAGCGCCGAGCGTGGAATTGACCTGTGCCAGTCGCCCGGCTTTCGTTTCGGCCCGGCAACCGCCGGCAAGTTGTTGGATGTGGTAGCACCTTCGCTCTTTACGACATCAAGTATGTCGTTCAGGTACGCGTTTCGATCCGGCATCTTGTTGAGCGGGCTATTTTTCCAGGGTTGGAACTCTCGCCGACGATGAGCAAGCAATGGCCAATCGCTGCTGGCAACGATCGAGGCCTCGTGCGCCCACTGCTCAATATGTTCTCCAGAGTCATAGAGGAAGCGCTCAAAGCGATTTCGATCGTACGGTCCAAGTCGCGACCAGATCATCAGAAAATGAGCGGGCAAAAGTACATTGACGAAATCGAGTTGCAGTACCGCGATGGTTGCCATCGCACGTCGAAAATGTCGTACGTCATTTGCAGCGGCAGGACGTTTGCGGTCAAAACCCTGTGCCGCAAGCGCAATTCTTCGCGCCTCAGCTGCGGTGATACGTACGCGTCGGCTCACGCTATGTCGGCGACCATTGTCATTGGTCACTCACGATCGCATCCGCCTCAATCTCCACGAGCATCCCATCGCCGATTAAGCGCGATACCTCAACCATGGAAGTTGCCGGCGTTATCTCCGCGAACGCCTCCTGATGCGCCTTCGCCATCTCTTCCCAGCGTGAGATGTCAGTGACGAACATCCGTGTGCGAACCACGTGTTCCAAACCAGCACCAGCTTCCTCAAGCGCCGCCGCAATTATCTCGATGCATCGCTTTGCTTGCAGATAAGGATCGTTCGGTCCGACCAACTGACCTTTCTCGTCAACCGGCGCACTGCCGGACACAGCGATATGGGGGCCGACTCGAACGGCTCGACAATAGCCAACCAACGGCTCCCACTTCGTTCCTGTTCGAACTAGTTTTTTCGTAGCCATAACGCGGATACCAGGATGTAAGTTGCAACAATAAAACCGACCGTCGGTGTCTTCTCGATGAGCATCGCATCCAGGCCGTAAACACCAACAGGGACTATTAAGAATAGCCTCACCAACTCGAAGCGAGCCGCGTACGGCCTGCCCTCATTCAACAAGCCCAGCGTGTACAAGTTTGCCCAGAGCAGCAGGCAGGGAACGAGCACGACCTGAGCTCCATGCGTGGCGAACACTTCTGCGATTGCCAGGGCCGTTGCTACAACGACCACGAACTGTGCGATAACGTAGCGCCGCCTGATGTCAGATAACTGCGGGTCGTATTTCTGAAACGCGTCGAGATCGACAGGGGGTTTCGGGAATGCCGCCTCTACATCCGCAGGCCGCCAGCCTGTGCGACGAAACCAGACACCAATCTTGTCCTGCCAGCGGCGTGCCTTCCTGGCATCAAAAAACAGATAGTTGTAGACGTGAAAATTAGCCCAGAACGGATTCCAGTTGGCCAGCGGTTTACGTACGCCGAAAATTACGGGTTCGTCATCTGACTCCTCGGCAAAGGTGCCAAACATGCGGTCCCACAGAACAAAAATACCGCCATAGTTCTTGTCGATGTAACATTCGTTTTGTGCATGGTGTACGCGATGATTCGAGGGCGTCACAAATATTCGATCGAGAACACCCAGGCGATTTACAAAACGCGTATGCACCCAGAATTGATAAATGAGGTTCGCTGCGGCCACAGTAATCAGAACATCTGCAGGAATGCCAATCAGAAATAACGGAACGTAGAAAATCCAGCTGAAGAGAAAACTGCTGCTGGTTTGTCGCAGCGCCGTCGACAGGTTGTATTCCTCACTTTGGTGGTGCACCGCGTGTGCAGCCCAGAGAATGGAGATCTCATGTCCGAGACGATGATTCCAGTAATAACAAAAGTCCCACAGTACCGCCGCCAGAATCCACAGCAGCACTCCCTGTAACGAGGCATCGAACCAACTGCGCTGCCACTCAAACAACGCGAGTTGGCCGAGCACGAAGCCCCAGATAGTGTATTGCACCAGCTTGGTGAAGTAGCCGGTCGACTCACTCAGAATTCCGGCGCTGAGACTGTTGATCGCATCATTGCTGCGGTAGTATCCGGTCTCCTTAATTCGATCGACAGCCAGCTCCAGAAACAAGGCGGCCAGGAAAAAAGGAACAGCGAGTGCGATCAAATTCATGTGCGCATCTTAACCTGAACTCGGACCATAGATGATTAATACGACCGAACTTAAACTACTTAGACAAGCGCTCGAGAAACTCGAGGCTGGTTTTTCCGATCTGCCTGAATTCAGTCCCGGAATTGACGAAC
>CAYWBZ010000021.1:18784-20134 GCA_964456535.1 uncultured Woeseiaceae bacterium
GCGCTCTGGGTCGCCGGGCGTTTACATCCTGGGAAGCGTGTTATTGGATCTAAGCAAGCGCACTATACGCACAGCCGCATTAGCGAAGTATTGGGGATTCCGTTTTCGTCCGTACCGGTGACTCACGACGGGCGCATGGACCTTGCGGCAATCGAAGCATTACTTCAGGAAGGAGATATCGGCACCGTCGTCGTAACGATGGGAAATACCGGGTTGGGCGCCGTGGATCCGCTTCATGAAATCTTGCAGCTTCGTGAACATTACGACTTTCGGATACATGCAGACGCGGCATACGGTGGTTATTTTGGGCTTGCCAGTTGCCTGGACAATCACACGAGCGAGGCCTACGCCAACTTGACCGACGTCGATTCGATTGTGATCGATCCACACAAACATGGCTTGCAACCGTACGGGTGTGGCTGTGTTCTTTTCAGGGACTCATCCGTTGGCAGATTCTATAAGCATGACTCACCGTTTACGTACTTCAGCTCGGCTGAATTACACCTCGGTGAGATAAGCCTCGAATGCTCTCGTCCCGGCGCTTCCGCCGTCGCCTTGTGGGCAACGCAACGCTTGCTACCGCTGGTCAAAGGCGGCGATTTTGCCGGTGAACTGGATAGTTGCCTGGCGGCCGCAAGAGACTTTCATGCTCGACTGGGCGCGAGCGAGAATTTCACGCCTCTGATGCCACCCGAACTCGATATCGTCGTTTATGCGGCCAATGCATCAACAACGACGTTAGCCAGCGAACGCGCCCGTGAAATATTCTTGAAGGCCGCCGACAAGAACTTGCATCTGGCACTGATCGAATTACCGGCGTCGCTGGCAAATTACTGGCTGCCTGATCTCATCGTCGACTCCGAGTCGATCACCTGCTTGCGATCCGTCTTGATGAAATCGGAGCACAAAGAATGGTCAGAGAGGATTGTTCAGTTACTTGAAGAATGTGCGACCTGACTAGCCATATTGATTCAGTTTCGAAATACATCGGCCGGAAGTAGACAGTGCACTGTTACTAATGAGTCTAATTCAGAAAATCCCTCCGCGGAGGGATTCTTGATCACCCTGGAAAGTTCGACAATATTCTCCAGCTGGCCGCCGAGCGGCGTTTTTTCCGAAGGCGAATTCTGAACGTCTGCTCTTCTGGATAGCGGTCGTTCAGGCACAGCAATTGTCGCCGTTCTGACGGGCTGCTTCCGGCCACAAGCGCTCATTGCCGATCCACGACCGCAAGCGTAGAATGGTTTTTGCTCCTGCGTATGCGGCGCCCCAGACCCGGAGGCGACAAGCGGCAGTTGTGGCCAGGGACCCAAATTTTATACAGCGTCCACACAGCGCAGGAGCCCAACG
>CAYWBZ010000022.1:0-20089 GCA_964456535.1 uncultured Woeseiaceae bacterium
TCGCCGTGTTTCAAATGCAGTTGACTATTTGCCGCATTCTTGCGGTCTGTGAAACTCGCAAAAACATCCTCGTTATAGACGATGCAGTTCTGGAAAATCTCGATCAGGGATGTGCCTTCGAACGCATGGGCTTGTTGCAGGACGTGACTCATACCCACTTTGTCCGTATCCACTCCACGTGCATAAAATTTCGCACCTGCGCCGAGCGCGAATTGTCCCGGTGAAATCGGCGCATCAACAGAGCCTCTCGGGCTCGATGGAGAGGTCGTGCCGACGCGCGAGGTCGGTGAGTATTGCCCCTTGGTGAGACCATAAATCTCATTGTTGAATAACAATATCTTGAGGCCAACGTTACGCCGCAGAGCGTGCAACAAATGGTTTCCCCCAATCGACAATCCATCGCCATCGCCCGTTACCACCCAGACATCCAGCTCCGGGTTAGCAAGCTTCAAACCTGTCGCTATAGCGGGCGCGCGGCCGTGAATCGTGTGGAATCCATACGTCTCAACGTAATAGGGGAAGCGCGAGGCACAACCGATGCCAGAAACAAAAGCGGTGTTCTCCCGACTGGCGCCGACATCAGCGAGTGCCTTCGTCACTGATTTCAGGACCGCGTAGTCGCCGCAGCCTGGACACCAGCGAACTTCCTGTGAGGTCGCGAAATCCTTGGCCGTCAGTTTTTCACTCATGACGATTGCCCCTTCTGCACTGCCGCAATTTTTTCAACAAGCTCACGGATCAGGAATGGTTGCCCACTGACCTTCGGAAACGAAATGGGGTCCAGACAAAGTTTGTCGCGTAGCAGTGTCGCGAGCTGCCCGGTGTTCATTTCCGGCACGAGAACCTTGTCGAATCGTCCGAGCAGATCGCCGAGATTCGTCGGGAACGGATGCAAGTGTCGCAGGTGGATGAAACTGGTTCCGGTAGCTCGAGCCGCCTGGTAGATAGGTCCGTAGGTCGACCCCCAACCAACAATAACCAGGTCGCCACTGTCGTCACCGAGCTCCATTCGCTGGTCCGGAATGAAGTTCGCGACCGACTCGACCTTCGCTGCGCGAAGGTTGGTCATCACCTGGTGATTCGCCGGATCGTAAGAGATGTGCCCGGTATCGACATCCTTCTCAAGACCGCCAATGCGGTGCATCAGCTCCGGCATTCCTGGTGTAATCCAGGGTCGGCCGAGGCTTTCCTCGTCGCGAGCGAATGCCCGGCGCTCAGGGCTCTCATCGGAATCCGGAGCTTTATGGTGCTTAATGGGGAGCAAAGCAGAGACATCGGGAATCTTCCAGGGCTCGGCAGCATTCGAAAGGTAACCGTCAGCCAGTAAAATGACAGGCGTCATGTGCCTAAGAGCAATACGTACGGCTTCAATCGCCATTTCAAAACAGTCACCTGCTGTCGATGCTGCCAGAACCGGTATCGGTGTATCACCGTTGCGTCCGTAAACGGCCTGGTAGAGATCGGATTGTTCGGTCTTGGTCGGCAATCCTGTTGATGGGCCGCCGCGCTGCCAGTTCACAATGACCAGCGGCAGTTCGGCATTGACCGCCAGCCCCATAGCTTCAGTCTTCAACGCGATGCCAGGACCGGAGCTTGAGGTTACACCGATCATGCCGCCGTAGGATGCGCCGATCGCGGCGCAGATCGCTGCAATTTCGTCCTCTGCCTGGTACGTGCCGACGCCCATTTCGCCAAGGCGTGAGAGTCGATGCAACAAAGGCGAGGCTGGAGTGATCGGGTAGGAACAGAACATTACCGATTTGTCGGCAAGTTCACCTGCTGCAGCAATGCCGAGCGCCAATGCTTCCGCGCCCGTGATGCTGCGGTATTCGCCGGCTTCCAGTTTCGTTTCGGGCAAATGTATTTGCGGTAACGCGGCGGCAAGCTCTGCTGTCTCTCCGTACGCATGTCCAGCGTGTAACGCAGTGATGTTGGCATCACGGAGAGTGGGCTGTTCGGCGAGACGGCGTTTGATCCAGGTCTCAACCGACTGAAGATCGCGGCCAAACATCCACAGTAAGGCTCCGAGAGCCCAGAAATTCTTGCAGCGCCCACCCTCGCTCTTGCTGAGGCCAAACTCTTTAACGGCTTCGAGATTCAGGTGCGTGATATCGGCTGTGACGACCTGAAAATCGCTAAGCACGTCGCCCTCGCGCGGGTCGCTGTCGTAACCGGCTTTGGCAAGATTGCGTGGCGTGAATCCGTCGTTATTGAGAATGACGAGCGCGCCCTTCCTCAGAAGCGGCAAGCTAACTTTCAGGGCGGCCGGATTGAATGCGACCAGCACGTCGGGCGCATCGCCCGGGGTCGTTATCGGGCCACCGCCGAGATTAATCTGGTAGGCAGAAACGCCAAACGTAGTGCCAACAGGCGCCCTGATTTCGGCCGGATAGTCGGGAAACGTCGCAAAATCGACGCCCGACAGGGCCGTGGAGACCGCAAATTGTGATCCCATCAACTGTATGCCGTCGCCGGAATCGCCCGCGAGGCGTACTACTATCGATTCTACATCCTTGTTTTTATTCACTAATTGTGTGCTTTTTGAGATTGAGCCAATGCCAGATTAGGCGCGTGCTCGTGAGTTTAACGCAATCGACAAGTCGCCGGTCATAGAGTTAAATCTGAGCTTGATTAGCGGCACGACTTCGCATAGCGTACGCGCTCCGGAAATTGAGGTTCCCAGCATGACATTCGTTGTTACAGAAGCCTGTATTAAGTGCAAATTGACTGACTGCGTCGAAGTTTGCCCCGTGGATTGTTTCCACGAAGGCCCTAACTTTCTCGTGATCGATCCTGACGAGTGCATCGACTGTACATTGTGCGAGCCCGAGTGCCCGGTAGAGGCTATTTACTCCGAGGATGAGTTGCCCGAGGGGCAGGAGCATTACCTCAAGCTCAATGAGGAATTATCACAAGACTGGCCGGTGATCACCGAGATGAAAGATCCGCCGGACGACGCCGACGAATGGCGCGAAGTGAAAGACAAGCTTCAGTACCTTGAGCGCTAGTCCCGAATAAACCGAATCAAGACCTCGGCCAGTTCTGGTCCTTTGTCCTCCTGCAGGAAGTGACCGGCATTCCTGATTTTCACATGCTCAAGCTTCCGGGCGCCCGGAACAGTCTCCTGCCAGACCTTTTGCCCACCACGAGTGATCGGATCCCGGTTGCTGAAGGTCGTCAAGAACGGTTTTTGCCAATTCTTGAATACATCCCAGGCGGCCCGGTTAGCGACCGTAGCCGGGTTATTCGGTGTTGATGGAACCAGTAACGGAAAGGCCCGTGCTCCAGCCTTGAATTTCGCAGCTGGGAATGGCGCGTCGTAGGCAGTGACTTCCGCATCTGACAATTCCGAAATTGTTCCCTTCTGGATTATCTTGCCAATCGGAAACCATGGACTGAAGCGTGCGAAGGTCTGCCAAATCTTGAAGGCGGTCGGCAGCTTCTGATCACCGGTAGGCAGCCCACCATTGCCAAGCGCGATACGTGCGAATCGGTGTTCGTTCTCTGCTGCGGCTCTGAGGCCGATCAGTGAACCCCAGTCGTGACAGAAGAGCGTGATGTCATTCAGGTCCAGTGCCTCAATAAACTGCTTCATCCAGGCGACGTGGCTCGCGTACGTGTAATCGTTTTTCTGAGCTGGCTTATCGGATTTTCCGAAGCCAATCAGATCCGGTGCAATGACACGAAAACCAGCGTCACGAAGTGGAGGAATCATGTGGCGATAGAGGTACGACCAGCTGGGTTCACCGTGAAGTAACAAGACGATAGCGCCATCCTTCGGGCCTTCATCAACGTAATGCATGCGCAGACCATCCACGTCAATATAGTTGGGCTCGAACTCGTAGCCAGGCAGGTTTTCAAAACGTGAGTCGGGTGTGCGCAGCGATTTCATTAGTGGTGTACTCTCGGTTTTCAATCACTGTGCCATCTTAATCTTAAATGAGCAGTATTCGCGCCAAAATTATCCGTTCTGTATCGAGTGTATTCGTACAGCGCATCGACGTTGCCAATGCCAATTTTGACAAAGTCCGTGGGATCTGGCCCTGGCTCACAAAATTGATGATCACAGCATTTCGTGTTCGTGTGGAGCCGGATGAGATTAATGGTCTGTACGCCGAGTGGTTGACGCCAAGAGATCATATGGAAGGCAAGCTGTTACTGTACTTACACGGTGGCGGCTACGTCATTGGCGGTTGCGACATGCATCGCCAGATGGTCAGCCACATCGCCCGGGCCGGGCGTATTCGAACCTTGCTTCCGGAATACCGTTTAGCACCCGAGCATAAGTTTCCGGCCGCTATCGAAGATGCAGTGGCCATTTATCGATCATTACTCGAAATGGGCATTAAGGCAGAAGACATCATCATCGCAGGTGACTCCGCGGGAGGCGGGCTCACGGTTGCAACGATGCTTGCGTTGCGAGATGCGGGGGATACTCTGCCAGCAGCAGCCGTGCTGTTGTCTCCGTTTCTTGATGTCACCGGCAGCGGGGAGTCCATAAGAACGCGTGCGGCGCAGGATCCGTGGTTTCATCCGGAGGACCTGTCGTACATCGCGGATTATTACTGCGAGCCACACCAGCGCCGATTCCCGCTTGTCTCACCAGTCTTCGCAGATATCGAAGGCTTGTCGCCCATGTTTATTCAGGTTGGTGATGACGAGATCCTATTGAGTGATTCGGAGAGAATTGCAGACCAGTGCGTCGCGGCGGGGATCGACGTTGAGCTCGAGGTCTGGCCAGAGATGTGGCACGTGTTCCAGGTGTTCACGCGCAAAATGCCGGAGTCGCGTAAGGCCATCGACAAGATGGGCGTCTATATTCAGTCTCGCTTTTAAAAGCCGGACTGTCTCTTCGAGTCGTCGTACATCTTTGTCATGAATGAGCGAATGGCGGGCTCAGCTTCTTCTTTCGTCATGAGTTTTTGATTTTCCAGCACAACGGCCATGTCTTTGATCGATCGTTTACCGTCGATAAGCGACATGATGAAAGAATATATTTGCGTCGTCATGGCCTGTTGCCGGAATGACGGTGACAGCGGCACGGGTTCCTTACCAGTAACGATCCAGTCAGGCAAAGCCAGGTGCCGCGCCGGTTTGCCCACGCCACGTTCCTTGTACGCAGAAAACGAAAATACGCGCTCCTGTCGGCCGTGCCGGCTTGCTGGTGAGCTCATATAAGGAATCGTTGCCTGGGAGACGTAGGGATCCGAGAAGCCGTTTTCGGCGACGATTGCCTTGGTTTCTTCCGGGCTATAACAGCGCGCGCGCTCAGGATTCGCAAAAGCCAGAGAGCCGAAGTTTACCCAGCGACCATTTTCCTTCAACAAATTATTGATACGTGCAGAGAACTCCGGCAAGTCCTCGCTAATGATATCGATGAGCCACGGCGTCACGACCGTGTCGAAGGACGCGTCTGGAAACGGTGGTCGCAATGCGTCACCAAGAACCAGATGAAAATTCTCGTCGGCGATTTCGGGTGCGCTCAGTTTTCTGAGCACTGCATCATCGTCCAGGGCGAGAGGGGCGATCGGAAATTCATAGAGGCTGAGATTCTTGCCCGAGGTTACTGCTTTGGCGACGAGCATAAGCAACGGATTGAAATCCATGGCCACAGTCGACGTGCAATTGAATTTTGTATGAATGTCGTACGCCAAACGCCCGGCGCCTGATCCCAGTACCAGTACATTGCCAAGCTCTGCGTGATCATGGAGCACGGCCCGGACTTGCTTCAGTGACGCTTTGTTTTCTTCTTCACCCCACGACCAGTCGCGGTGGATGTTGGGGTAGTAGGTGTTCAGCCCCTGATCGGTTGGCATCCTCGTACGTAGCGCAAGGTAACTTTCATAGTTACCCTGCAAAGATTGCATCTCGATGGGTTGTAGTAGTTTTTGCAAAGAACGTCGGTGTGATTCGACGGCTTTCTTATAGCGCTCGACACGACGCTTCGTCAGGGCGCTTAGATCTTCGGCTTGCAGCTCTTTTTCAAGGCCGGCGATCTCATGGCTGAGCTGCTGCAGTGAAAACTGCAGTCTGCCGCGCCATTCACCGAGAGCCGCCTGTGGCTCAGCGAACATCCAGGGCATACCTTCCAGCATCGGAAAATCGACCTTGCAGGCTTTGCAGTGCAAAGCGCCGTCGGACAAATCCAGCGGCGTCTTGTCGCAGCGCGGGCAGGCGAGAAGTTGCGTTAAGTCAGTCATGGAATCGGATTATGCAACAAAAACGGCCAGTCGTAAGGGGGCGACTGGCCGTGTTCTCGCGTGGTAACGATCGCTCGCTATACGGGATTGGCGATTGTTCCGCTCACGATCGGAGAGAATGCCGTTAACGCATCCAGCTGGGCAGCACCGCCGAGACCGTGGTTCCAGCCCGGGTACAACAGATTGCCGAAGTTGCCCTGATCACCGTGCAGCGCCATGTAATTCAATATGACCGAGTTAACGAGCAAGTTGACATTGTTTGCCATCGGCGTTGCCGCACGCATCACTGAGCCGCCCGCATCCATGGCGCCAATTTGTTGGTGGATTGCCTGCTGATCGGGTGTGCCTCCGAGCAATACCGGCCTTCGCGTGGGGTTATAGACAAGGAAGAATCCGGCGGCAGTTGACGAATTGTCACTCGTCCATTCACCTTTGCCACGACCCTCGGTCGAATTATCAATGGTGCCGTTCGATGACAACGAGCCGTCGCTGAATACGTACATCATGACGGGTTTGCCCAGTCGTGCAGCATATTCGAGCACTGCGCCCATGCAGCGGCCGGCACGGAAGTCTTTGACCTCGCCCTCGGCGCGTGCACCACCGTGGTAATCGTAGCCACCCATCTCAATACAGCCGGCACCTGCGAAGCCGTTCATGACGAGCTTCATGACGGAAGCTGTTTTCTGGAATTCGCGAGCGCTGCGGCTGCCGTCTGTAAACTCAGCGGTTGAAAAGATGCCGTTGGTACCAACAATGTTGGTGTCCAGCAGTGGGTCGATCGGCACGCCACCGAACTCTTCGGCGATATGCGCAGCTTTCACGTAACCACATCGTACGGATTTCTTTATGGCTGCGTCTTCAGCGACCAGGGTGTCGACCCGGCCCATTTTCTGGTCTGACAGTCGATAGATAGACTCCATAACTGCCGTGGCATCTGCTTTCGAAAGAATGCCCACTAGATCACCCGTGTCCACCAGGTTGACGACGTCGCTTGGGCGGTCGACTTTTGTGGGTCGCAGCTCCGGGTTGTACAACATCGCAGAGGGCATGGAATTGCCACCCGATTCGGTGTTCTCAGATCCAGCTAGCGTCAATATGGATCCCTTGGAGCCCGCCAGAGCGATACCGGCCATTGGGTTATGCGGATTGTTGCCGGTGTCGTTATCGGATCGTGCCGGAATTACCGCACCGTTGATATTCACCTCGGTTCCAGGTGTCAGGCTTGCCATGATGCCGCGGCGGAATGCGCTGTCAAAGTGGAAACCGAGGCCCAGATCGAAGTTCGCAAACGGGTTGCCGTTTGCGTCGGTCAGGCCAGGTACCATGTCACCTGGCAGACCCATTTTTTCGTAACCAGCTGTGCTCAGGAAGTCGCTTTGACCGCCCGACTGGCCGACGAGAACGTTGGACCCCGAAATATTCGCACCACCCGCAAGGTCAAAACAGATGAACGGAATTTTTCCGGCACCATCCGTAATTTGGCAAGTGTTCAGGCGCAGGTCATTGATGTCCGGCGACAAAGCTGCCATAGCATTGGCAGACAGCAGGCTTAGTGCGCCGCCACCAACCGTGTAAGCAGCACCCGTCATGAATCCTTGTGCCACGAACTGGCGTCGCGTGACAGGACGCGGATGATCTCCATGAAGCTGCGGCGCATCCCAGTGCCGTATATCTCGTTTCTTAGCCATCTTCTTAAGTTCCTTTAAGTCCTGTCTTCTACTGAACCAGCGTTGCTGCGCTACCGAGTACGGAGGCGCAAACACCCTTGGCAATCGCTCGCGTGTCGCTTTGACCTACAAGTAATCTGTCGATGAGATTGTCGGGACGACCGGCAGCCGCAGCGAATGCAGCTACCTCGTCATAGACAATCGCGTAAGTTGGCTGCGAGAGCAGCTGTGTTGCCCCGGAGAGCTGGCCGACAGCGCGTGCGATCAAGGGATCCACAAAATTGCTGCGATTGGCTATGCTGAATGCCGTTGCTTCCGCCTGATCGAAATCGAACGAGGTCCAGATAACGCTCTCTGCATTCGGGTTCGGATTTACGTTGGTGCCAATCGCCGCGTCACAGTATTGAATCGCAAGCTGTGCGATAGCTACCTGGTTTGACGACAGGAAGCTGTTGATATCCTCAATAGCCGGAAGCGATTGCCTCAGCTCCTGGTAGGTTTCATCCACGTGGGCGGCCGTATCATTGACGTCGTTTGTGTACACCATCAGTCGGTTAACGCCGAGAATGGAAGCATAGGTCGCGTCGATTTCGTCGAACGTGCGAATCCCGATTCGCGCTGCATCAGGCAGATCGATTGGACTGACCACCAGCATCGGAGCTTCCGGCCGATCGTACAAAACACCGTCAATATCGTCGAAGGTCAGGAAGAACTGGTCGTCCTGAGGTCCTTTCTCCAACGGAATGACCGCACCAAGTACTGAAAGCGGCTGGCCGAGTTCCTCAAACAAAGCGGCGCTCAGAGTCTGGTCCATGTTCGCGTAGGACTGGCCGACCGTAACTTCCTGGCCATTCATTGCCAGGTGCAGGCCCTTCATGGAAATACCTTCCGGTGTTGAGCCGTCCAGCGTCACGAAGTGTGGCTTGTCGAACAGATAGGCAAACGAGTCGAACTGTTGCGCCTCGAACAATACAAATGACGTGTCGATCGGCGCGCCAATACGTTCCGAAATGTCGAACAGCATGTAGAAGCGCTCACCGACGCCGGCGTCGTAGTTCTGCGTGATTTGTTCCTGTGTCAGCGCACGGCGATGAACTGCGGCGAGGCGGAACGTGCCCTCCCACAAACCGTCACTGGAAGCTTCGTTGCCCAGAATGACAGCGAAATTGCTCTGCCAGTCTATCAACGTGCCACCCGGAATCGGATCCGTCATCGATTCAAGAACACCGTTGACGTAAATGCTGCGGCCGTTGATCGGGTCGTAAGTGGCGACAACGTGTTGCAACGTAGCTTGTAGTACTTCGTCCATTGCAGGCGTCGAATGTGCCGGATTGCCGTTGAGCTGCATCAAGGGATCGCCATTGGCGTCAACTGCGTTGGTGCGAAGCAGGAAGTCGTAGTCGTATAGTGTTTGCTGTAACGCAAAGTTACGCGACTGAGGGCCGGCTGAGTAGCTAACGATTTGCGCCATTTCCTGAGTTACATTGGCAGGAACAACCCATGCCTCGATCGAGAACTCTCCGGATTCCTGCAGCACGTCATGCAGCTTCTTACTGGCGGTCGTAGAACCCTGTGCCTTACCCGGGCCTTGTGCTGCGTCATTACCGATTGTGATTCCCCAGCCGCCAAACCAGCCGACATCACCGGAGAAGTTCAGGTCGATCGCAGGATCAACGCCACTGGTGTCGAAGGCTGTTAGCCCACTGCCAGTTTGGAATTCCCAAAGCGCGACCTGGGCATCTTCATAGCGACTGCCGCCTGACGCGAGCGTGCCGTCGATGAGCCGGATGGCCTTACTCGTCAGGAGTAACGGGTCAACGACTGTTGCATTGATGCCGTTTGCGAACGCAGTGATCGCCGCGAGCATCTCTGCTTCAGCGGTCGGGCAATCGTTGTCCCAACAGTTATGCGATTCACCGGAAATCATCGGGTTCGGACTGACTTTGATCACGAATCGTGAATCGATCGGCGTATCCAGGTTGATCTTCGCCTTGGCCGCTTCGTAAGCGACGTTCACGTCCGGGTCAGCAAAGTAAGGTTGCTGTGCTGTCGCAGACTCCGAGCTGTGGCAGCCCTGACAATACTGCTCCAGTATAGGGGTGTAAATCAGTGTCTCAAATGCCGTCGGATCAATCGGGAAGTTCTTGCTGTCTGCCGGAATTTGAGATTGTGGTGGTGTAAGTACAATCTGACGACTACCGTCAACGGTATCGCCTACCCAGTTTTCGATCCACGTAGTCATGATCGTTCCACAAACACCCGGATCTTCGACCCAGCAGTTGTGTCTTTCGGTCCTGGAGCTGACTTTTTCCACGACACGAGATGCTGACGGCAGTCCTTGATCGACAACCGTAACAGCGGCGTCATACGCCATGTTTACGTCATCGTTGCGAACAAACATGGGCAGCTGACCGACCGTCTCGTTATGGCAGTTGCCACAACGATTTGTCGTCTTGGCGCTCGCCCAAAACTCCTGCTGGAACTTCAGAACACCCGCGTCACGCGCGGCTGGTCCGGTATACGCGGCGTTGTTGCCGCTGCCGGGTGCCTGCGAAACAGGATTATCAGTCGTCTGCGCGCCACCGCCGCAAGCAGTAAGCACGAGCGCTGCGAAGATTGGGGCAACGCCTACGCGTAGTGATTTAATTGTCCGGGCATGGTTCGTCACAGCACGGGTAGCAATTCCGATTGCTTTAGTCATTATCATGTCTCCCTACTGGCCCATGCAGTGAACGGCGGTGTCGGCGAAAACTTGTTTCATCCGATAGCCGGTACCACGGAACGTAGCAATAATCTGATCGACCGTGCCGTTATCCGGCAGGTCTGGTTCACGCAGGCAGACTGCGCGGAATACTTTCTTAACCTGGCAGGCGGCAAATGCCTGGCTGTTGCCGAGTTCTGCACCCAGTGACTGTGCCCCGTCTCCAGAGCCAGGCAGGGCCCCATCAAAGCCGAGATATGAATTCTGACCTTGGCGCCAATAGTTATCCCAGTGGTCGTCAGGTGTCCTGTATCCCGATGGGAAGTTCAGGTCGTTGTTGTAATACTTGGATTGGACACTTCCAGCGGAGTATTGAAGTGCGCCGCTGGTCTCATCGTAGTTGTAATACGCGAAAGCCTGCGCCATCGGGTCCATGCCGGTGTGACAACCGACGCAATTATTTAGAAATAGTCGGCTATCGCCGCCTGGACTACGGGATACGTCCTGGCGAATGCGGTCGGGCGGCAGCGCCGGATCATGCAGTTGCTCCATGTCGGCGCAATAATGGTTGACCATCGTGAATCGAAACATCGCACGGTTCGTGCCGGCAATGAAGAATGCCTCCGATGCGGCGCGCGAGGTCAATACGCCGGCCGTCGCGCCTGTGGGAATATTGTTGACGCCAGATTGCTGAGTCGGCTCCAGTTCATCACGCAAGTTGACGTTGTTCGCCTCAAGTTGTGCGTAATGATCATTGTTATTCCCAGCGGGTGCGGCAGGAACGACACCGTTACGACCGACGTACGTGATATCGCGAGAAAACAACTCATTAAATGGCTCATCGTCGCGAATCAGGCCGATAACCGTCGCGATGTAATCATTAAGAGGTACAAATACCGACTGATCGCGATTCGTCCAGGGAGCAGCGAAGTTCTTCAATGTTACGTTGTAGAAATTCGTGTCTTCCATTGCGATGTATGCGGCACACGTAGGCCCGCTAACTCCGGACGGGCAAAGTGGATCGGTACCACCGGCCATCACTGCTTCCATTTGCGCCAGAACAGTATCGCTCGCAGGAACGCCTGCAAGACGATCGTGAATTCGCCGGGCCTGTTCGCGGTCCCCCGCATTCGCTGGCATCGCGAGAACCGTTGTAAGCAGTCCTGCTAAAGCTACGCGAGACAAGATTTTGAAAACGTCATCCATGTGTTTTGTCCACATCCTGTTATTCATATCGTTTCTGCTCTTTAGTCATCAATCGACTGTTGTTATTCGTCGAGCCTGGTCGTTAAATCGTGCCAAACTTCGGGCGGTAGCGCCGTGAAAGCACTCACAGTCCTCGAATTACCTTTTCTTCGGTCTGTGCTGCAATCAAAAGATCTGTAATCACTAAAGCAAGTGCTGTGCCAGTCCTGGCCTGGGGTCGGAAATACTTGATAAAGATGAAATAAAACAATAGGTTATGGGATGGCAGTAGGCACAAACCGAAATGAAGATATGTTAAGTGATTGTCGGCAGTTCCGAACAAGCATTATGACCGGTTCGTATAAGCTACTGATTGTGAAGGGTTGCGCAACTGTCGCAGAAGGCAGACAGGGCGGGCAGGAAGTGACGCCTCCAAACAACAATCGCAAACGATACATACTTAAAGCGATTTCCGGGAGAGGTACGTCAATGACACGATTCGTTGCGCAAAAAGGTTCCCGCGCCGGGTGGACTGCGTTGTTGCCCGGTGTCGTACTTTTGAGACATTACATCGGTGCAATCACGTCTCTTATAATTCAGCACTGTGAACGCGTTAACGGTAAGTCGGCTGCATTGCAGCGTAACCTGCCAAGATACCCGAGGTGAGAGCTATGAACGAGCTATCGCAACAAACTGAAAACGGAACTGCCACAAAACTGACCAGGATGGTCGTGTTGTCGATGGTGAGTATTTTGATTGCTGCATGCAGCAAAGGTGAAGGTGTGCAGCTCGGCACCGGACAGGATCCTGATCCTGTGGTAATCGATTTTCCAATCGCTTATATAAAGTCTCCGCTGCCAACCGATGATAACGGTGTTTTCCAGCAGCAGGACTTGCGCGAGCAAATTACATTTGAATTCGGCGCCGACCTTTTCTTTCGTGATCGCGCCTCGATCAGTGCGTTGCCGGTCAATATTACTGAGCGTGTCTCGATGGGGCTCGCGGCAGTTCGCGATGTTGAGATGGACTACGACGGCAGTCGTTTGTTGTTCGCGATGCGTATGCCCTTCGAAGCGGGCGTTGCTGTGGAAGACCAGGTCGCTACCTGGAATATCTGGCAATACACGTTCGCTACTGATGAGCTTATCCGTGTAATTTCGTCACCGCTCACGGCCGAGATCGGCCACGACATCATGCCGAAGTACCTGCCGGATGGACGCATCATCTTTTCGTCGACACGCCAGACGCAGTCGCAGGCCTTACTGCTCGATGAAGGCAAGGGCGGTTTCCCCGCACAGGATGAAGACGACAACGAATTTACCTTCAACATTCATGTGATGAATGACGACGGTGGCGGGCTGAAGCAGGTCACATTCAACCAGAGTCATGATCTGGATCCATCTGTGCTCGACAACGGCCAGATCGTTTACAGCCGGTGGGATCACAATGGGCGAAATGATGCGATCAACTTGTATCGCATGAACCCCGATGGCTCCAATCAGGAGCTGTTGTACGGCCAACAGAGTCACGATACTGGCGCGAACGGGGAAACGATTCAGTTCATGCAGCCGCGTCAGATTGAAGATGGTCGCATCATGGTACTGGCGCGCCCGTTCACGAACACTGAAGGTGGTGGTGAGTTAATTCTGATCGACACACCGCAATACCTCGAAAACACACAACCGACGAAAGACAATATCGGTGTACTCGCAGGACCGGCGCAGGAAGACGCCACGATCAATGCGGTATCAACCGTGCCAGGTGAGCCATCCACGGGTGGTCGCTACTTTTCCGTCTATCCGATTCAGGATGGCACCAGCCGATTGATGGTCAGCTGGACTCAGTGTCGTTTGGTCGAGATTCTGCCGGACGACGGCGATCCAAACACGATTGATGAACGAATTGTCGCCTGCACACCCGAAAACCTCGTGAACGTGCTGGTGATTGATCCGAACGATGCCAATCCGCCGGTACCTGCCGTTGGTGATTTTCTGGTTGCACCGCCGTTGTACGGTATCTGGATTTACGACCCGCGGGATGACACACAGCTGCCTATAGTCGCTGGTGAAGAAGGCTTCATGTTCACGGAAGTGGTGTCCGCTGATCCACGTCCGACACCGCCAGTTGTGCTTGATGGTCTGAACAATTACCCGTTGGATGCAACGCTTACTGACAATAGCGAGGCTTTACTGAATATTCGCAACGTCTATGATTTTGACGGCGCATTCCTGCCGGGAATCGATCCCGCTGTACTGGCCGATCCGTTGCAAACACCGGCAGCGAATCGCCCGGCGCGATTCCTGCGCATCGAAAAGGCCGTGTCGCAGCCCAACGATGATATCCGTGATATCGACAATACAGCGTTCGGCATTACGACAGCGTTTGGTATGAAAGAAATCGTCGGCTACGCGATGATCGAACCGGATGGCTCCGTTATCACCAAGGTTCCGGCGAATGCCGCGTTGATGATCAGTATTGTTGACGAAAACGCCATGCGCATCACGCAGCGTCACAATAACTGGATTTCTGTTGCCGCCGGCCAGGAACTAAAGTGCAGCGGTTGCCACGATGCAAACAGTGGTGTGTCCCACGGGCGTATCGATGCTTTCGATAGTGCTTATGCCGGTGCTACGACAGCGGGCGTGCCATTCCCGAATACGGATCCGCAGTGGTTTGTCGGCGATGTCGGCGAAACGATGGCGGAGGTGCGGGCGCGTATTACCTGCGCGACGGACTGTTCGTCGATCGAACCATCAATGGACGTGATTTATCGAGACGTGTGGACGGCGGATCCGGTAGTCGCTGCAAACAACATCGATATCGACTATCGCTATCTGGGTCTTACTACGGGCGCACCAACGTCGGTCGCCTGCTGGCAGGACTGGGAGTGGAACTGCCGCAGCGTCATTAATTATGCGTCGATTATTCATCCGTTATGGAACGCACCGCGACTGGTCACGTTCGACGATGACAACGATTCGGGGACACCGGAAGTACCGCTGCTCGATGCCAACGGTGTGCAAGTAAGCAATAATTGTCTGCAATGCCATACTCCGACGGATCCGCTCAATGCCAATGCCCCGCGAGTCCCGGCAGGGCAGCTGGAATTGCAGACCGGGCAGTCGGCGGACGAGCCAGATCACGAGATCGCCTATCGCGAGCTGTTAGTTACTGATAATCTTCAGGAATTGGACGCTGGCGGCATGTTAGTTGATAGGACTGTGGTCATTGGTCAGGATGTAAACGGAATAGACATCCTTGCCAATGTGCCGTATGCATCGCCGGCTTCGGTTGGCAGCGCAAGGGCTTCGGGCGATTTCTTTGACAGATTTAACGATCCAAACGATCAAATTCACTTCAATATTTTATCCAAGGCGGAGCAGCGTCTCATCGCGGAATGGCTGGATGTCGGAGCTCAGTATTACAACAACCCCTTCGACGCCCCAGCTAACTAGAGGCCTTCGGCTCCTATGTGTGGTTGCAATCGTGCTGCAGATTTTTCTGGCAGCGCCGGTGCGCGCTGCTGATGAATATCGTTCTGTAACCGTTGCTGACCCGTACCTGGAAATGCGTACGGGACCGGGCAGCGGCTATCCAATCTTCCACGTTGTCGATCGCGGCGAAAACGTCGATGTCATAATGCAGCGCACTGAATGGTATCTCGTGCGTTCGGACAGAGGTAAGGAAGGCTGGGTCGATCGGGCGCAAATGGAACTGACTCTCCAGCCTGATGGCAACCCCGTCAGTTTTGATAAGGCCGGACTGGAAGATTTCACCAATTCGAAATGGGAATTGGGTGTACTCGCCGGTGATTTCGGCGGGGCTAACATCGTATCGCTTTATAGCGGGTACTCGCTTAACCCGAATGTTTCTGTTGAGCTATGGGGTTCGCAGATTCTGGGCAATTTCTCGAATGGCTGGATGGGCAGCGTCAATATCGTTCACGAGGCGTTTCCGGAATGGCGCGTATCACCGTTTTTTACGCTTGGCGCTGGTGTCATACACACGAGTCCCAAATCAACGATTATCCAGGGCGAGGACCGCACCGATCAGATCGGACATGTCGGTATTGGTGCCCGAGTTTATGCAACAAGACGATTCCTGTTGCGAGCTGAATACAAGAGCTACGTGGTTTTCACGAGCCGTGATGAAAATGAGGAAGTAGAAGAATGGAAAGTCGGTTTCGCGTTCTTTTTCTAATTGTTGCCATTGTTGGCCTTTCGGGCTGTGCTGCAACAAAAAATCTTTTTGGTTTCGGCCGGGAAGAGGCGCCGCCTCCTTCTGCCGAACCGCCTGGACAAGTGATTGATCCGCAGGTTGAGCGTCGGGAAATTAAGGAACCGGCAATCGATCGAGAGGACTTCGAAGTGGGCGGCTATGTCGGCATCATGGGTATTGAAGACTTCGGATCGAACGTTTCCTATGGTATTCGCCTCGCATATCACATCACCGAAGGGTTTTTCGTTGAAGGCACGGTTGGTCAGTCGGAAGGTGGGCTGACGAGTTTTGAGGTCTTATCCGGTGGTGCACGGCTCATCACCGACGACGAACGCGAGTTTACGTATTACAACCTTAATCTTGGCTACAACATTCTCCCCGGTGAGGTTTTCCTCGGAGAGGGGCATGCATATAACACAAACTTATATCTGATCGCTGGTCTTGGCTCGACGACCTTCGCTGGCGATGACCGATTTACCGTTAATGTAGGTGCTGGCTACCGGTTCCTGCTGACTGACTCCGTTGCTTTGCACCTGGACTTCCGGGATCACCTGTTTGATATCGATCTGCTTGGCGAAGAGAAGACAGCTCACAATCTGGAAGGCCATCTCGGCGTGACGGTGTTCTTCTGAGGCAGCGGTCACAGTCCGACTTCGGAAGCGTCGATAAAGTATAGGAATGATTATGAACAAGCGATCGACAGGACGTATTTTGTTAGCACTGCTGGTGCTGATGGGTCTCTCTGCTTGTGGGCCGATTGAGCCCTGGGTGAAGCCTTATGAGCGCGACAAGCTTGCCGACCCGATTATGGCGTTGGAGGGCGACACGGTGTCGACATCTTATATTCAGCACGTATACGAAGCCCGAGAAGGCGCACGCGGTGGCGAAGGTGCTGCCGGCGGTGGCTGCGGCTGTAACTAGGTTCAAGAAGATTCGACGATGATATTACGACGACTATCTCTGACTGCACTGCTGCTGGCGATGACCGGCACTGCGGTTGCGGGAGTTTTGCCTGAAGACCGCGCCGACGTTCTGTACCACCTCTACGATGGCGGCGGTGTCGAAATCGATGGACCGTCTATTCTGGTACGAAAAAAAGTAGGCAAGAGCGTTTCTATCGTCGGCAATTACTATGTTGATATGGTTAGCTCGGCATCAATTGATGTCATCACGACAGCGAGCCCGTATACGGAAGAACGCGAACAGTGGTCGCTGGGTATGGATTACCTGCGCGGCAATACGACCATGCGTGTTAACTACGTTAGCAGTGAAGAGTCGGACTACGATGCCGAAACGGTTAGCTTTTCCGTAAGTCAGGACATGTTCGGAGACCTCACGACACTGACTCTGGGCTACGCCCTGGGCGATGATCTTGTACGACGCACTGATGATCCCTCGTTCGAGCGTAATCTCGACAAACAGACATACAGCATCGGTGTTACACAGATTCTGACCAAGAACCTGATTTCGACGCTCAATTTCGAAACGGTCACCGATGAGGGATTCCTCAATAACCCGTATCGTTCTGTACGCTACGCTGACCTCGGTAGTGCCCTGGGCTATAGCTTCGAGCCCGAGTTGTATCCCAACACACGCACCAGCAACGCGTTAGGGCTTCGTGCTCGCTATTACCTGCCGTACCGCGCAGCAATCGAAGGTGAGTATCGCTACTTCATCGACACCTGGGATGTTGAAGGTCATACAGCAGCGCTGACTTACATTCACCCATGGGGTGACTTTACCTTCACCGGCAAGTTCAGATACCACACACAAACCGGCGCACATTTTTACAGTGACCTGTTTTCGCGTTCGGAGGCGACTAACTTTCGCGGTCGCGATAAAGAACTTAGCGCGCTACAAAGTTACACCTTCAAGTTGAAAGCGGCGTATGAAATTCTGAATGACGATGGCAACGATTGGGGTTTTATCAAGAAGGCGAAAGTAACGGCCTCAGTCGACCTGCTGCACGTCGACTATGATAATTTTTCTGACCTGACTGCACTCGCACCTATTGGCGACGAACCGCTGTACAAACTCGACGCCGATATTTTTCAGGTGTTCTTCACTTTCTGGTACTAGCTTCGTCAGGTGATACGATATGCTCCGGTTCGATCGGAGTAATCCATCCATGAGCACAATCGCCATTGTCGTTCTGGTCCTGATTCTTGGCGCAGGTATTGCGCTTTACAACCGTTTGATTCGTGGTCGCAATCGTGTGAGCACAGCCTGGAGTGACATAGACATTCAGTTGCAGCGTCGCCACGACCTGGTTCCAAGGCTGGTAGCCGCCGTTAAGCAGTACGCCCAATACGAAAAAGCGACGCTTGAAGCCGTAACCGTTTTGCGTACCGAAGCGATGCAAACGGCCGAGGTTCGCGCGAAAGGAAAGCTTGAAGAAAAGCTGAGCGCCGGCCTGGATCGCATAATCGCGCTGGCCGAAAACTACCCTGATCTGAAAGCAAACGAAAACTTCCTCAACCTGCAAAACGAGCTCGTCGAGACCGAGAACTACCTGCAGTTTGCGCGGCGCTATTACAATGGGTCAGTTCGTGACTACAACACCCTGACTGAAACCGTGCCGAGCAATTTTATTGCCGGCTGGTTTAATTTCAGAGCGAAAGAGTTCTTCCAGAAATCTTCTGATGAAGTAGCGAATGTTCCGCTGGTCAACCTGGGGGAAGTCGAATGAAAATCGTTATCGCCATTCTGTCGCTTTTACTTTCGGCGGCAGCATTCTCCGACGAGCGAATCCTGAGCTTCCATAGCGACGTGCGGGTTCTTGCTGACGGCATGATCGAAGTGACGGAGACTATCCAGGTGCGGGCCGAGGGCAATCAGATTCGGCGTGGTATCTATCGTGACTTTCCGGTGGAGTATGAAGACCGTCTGGGTAACACCTACGAGATCACCGTTGAACCACTCGCGGTATTGCGTAACGAAATGCCGGAGTCTTTTCACACGGTACGAAATCGGCGTGATATCCGCACTTATTTCGGTAGCAAGAATCGAATGGTCGAGCCGGGCGTACATACCTATACATACCGGTATCGCGCCAACAGGATGCTTGGATTTTTTGATGAGCACGATGAGCTCTACTGGAACGTCACCGGTAATCGCTGGGCATTTCCGATCGACAAAGCGAGTGCAACAGTAACGCTGGACTTCGATGCACCTCGCGACTCAATAATGGTCGAGGGGTATACAGGCCGTCTCGGATCCAAGGCGCAGGCATACAGCCGTTACATGGATGAGGCGGGGGCGGTTCACTTCAGTGCTGACAATCCATTACCGGCCGCGCACGGCATAACAATTGTTGTTGGCTGGCCAAAAGGCCTGGTTGTCGAACCCACAAAAATGCAACGCGTTGCCTGGTTACTCAGCGACAATCGCAATCTGCTGATCGCCGTCATTGGCTTGCTACTCTTATTTGCCTATTACATCCCGGTCTGGCGTAGCCACGGCAAGGACCCGGATGAAGGTGTGATCGTTACTCGTTACGATCCGCCGAAAGATTATTCTCCGGCGTCACTGCGCTACATCCGACAAATGTATTACGACGATAAGGTCATGACGGCCGCTATCGTCAACCTCGCCGTCAAAGGCTATCTCGAGATCAAGAAGAAGGGCGGCACGCACTCCGTCAAGAAACTGGATAACGTAGCCCTCCGTCCGCATCTCGCGGCTGGCGAGAAGGAATTGTACGCCGCGTTGTTCAAAGAAGACGATGTTGTAACGCTCAAGCAGTTTAATCATAAGTTGCTCGGCAAGGCCCGCAGTGAGCATAAGGAATCGCTCGAGGCCGATTACAACCAGAAATATTTCCGTACGAACGGTGGGCTGAATATTCCGGCGATTGTGGTCGTTCTGGTAACGACGGGCTTTGCGCTGAAAGCGGGTAACGGCCCGACGTTCCTGGTTATTGCCACCATCATTCTTATGTTTCTCACTATGATTTTCTTCGCCATCATCATGAAGCGACCGACGATGCGTGGCAGAAAACTGCTCGATGAAATGCTCGGCTTCAAGGACTACCTTGAAATTGCCGAGAAAGAGGAACTCAATCTTCGCAATCCTCCGGCAAAAACGCCGGCGCTCTTCGAGACCTATCTTCCTTTCGC
>CAYWBZ010000023.1:0-2977 GCA_964456535.1 uncultured Woeseiaceae bacterium
GCTATCTACACCGGGTGGCCGGGCATTTTGGGATGATGTCGGGAAGCTTGGCGTGCATGAAGACTTCGAAAACGAGGTTGAGAAGATACTGGCCAGCGAGGAAACCTCATACGAAATCGTGTGACTGGTTCTCTGTGTTTTCAGATAGACCGGGAGTGCCCGCTTCGCCGCTCAGGTCTCGAAAGGCGGAGCATGGGATTAAAGGAACCTGACAATGTGCAGCAAGATGATCACCGGAAACTGTCTTTGTAATCAGGTTCGCTTCGAGTTCGGAGCAAGACCGACAAGCGTAAGTATCTGCCATTGTTCGATATGCCAACATATAACTGGATCGGCATTTGGCGCGTATATCAAAGTCTCGGATGTTGATCTGACGCTGACGGACGGCGCCGACCATCTCAGTTCTTATGAGGTGACAGATAATCTGACTACGAAGTTTTGCCAGGTTTGCGGCAGCACGGTCTTTGCAACGCACAAAGACTATCCTGGATTCGTCTATGTATCTCTTGGCGTGATCGCCGAGGGCTCTGATATACATCCCTCGTACCATGAGTTTGTTGGTTCAAAGGCGAGCTGGTTCGAGATTCAGGATTCGCTCCCAAAGTTTGAAGAGTGGTCCGACAGTGAGTAATACGGCAATGATTCGGATCTTCGCAACAGCACTATTTATGATTGAGTCATGCGCTGCTCCGACAGAGCGCGACATGTCTTTAACGACCGACAAGAATCTATTTGAGAACTACACTGGTCCGAAACAGTGGCTTTCGAAGTTGCCGCAATCGGACTTCACATTAGGCGAAGAGCTTAGGCGTTAGGCAGTAACTATCGACATCGGGGACACCATGAAACTAAGCGCCAAAGAAGCGAAATTAATTTCTCAACTAAAAACCCGCCGTAAGCATCGCAAGTGGGATGCATGGTTGTCGTTCTTGTTGATCGACCTACTGCAGCGCTATGTAAGTCGTGACCCAGAGGCGATTGCCCAAGTTGCAGGCGTGACGACCATTGATGGATGTTGACCCTGACTTGAGAGCCAAGGTTTCAACGTCGACACTGATCACAATCACGCTATGGTTGTTTCTTATACTAGGGAACATAATTCCGAGCAGCTTTACATTCACTGCGGCGTACGCCGATGATAAGAGCTGGTCAGTACGGAGGGCTGAGTATGAGAGGCGTCGCTATATTCGCACGACTCGGCCGCGCCGTCTCGATGAGCCGCTACGTGCCGAAAATATATCTGACGACGAGGTCCGGGAAATACAAGCCGTTATTCGCGAGGTCTTTCCGGGAGCAATAGCCAACATCTCTGGTGTTACTGATAAATGCCCGTGTGAGGAAGGGCCGGCGTGTGACAGTCAGGTCTGGGTGCTTGCACACCGTAGTGATCGATACGATGGGGTGTTGCTGTCCAGAATTGAGAGCAAATGGATGGTCGGAGCCATTCAGCTCTGGTGGTTTCGCTATGATCAACTTCAAAGCCAAATGGGGAGCTCGCTTCGTGCAAGAACACCAGAAGCTCGAGAAAATTACCAGCGAGTCCGTGAGGAGCTGGCCATGCATCAGGACCTGTTTCCGAGCTGTACCTCCTTGACGTCAGACACTACTCAATAGCGATGCGCTACGCAGCATATGGCTCTAATCTGCATCCGCTTCGATTGGGCAAGCGGCTATCGTCGGCAATGCTGATAACCACGTGTTTGCTGCCGGGATGGTCGCTCTATTTCCACAAGCGGGGCGATGACAAATCTGCGAAATGCAGCATTCTTGCTGGTGGCGGCGGAGTGTATTGTGCGATCTACGAAATCAGCACCGAAGATAAGCTTACTCTCGACAGAATCGAGGGCGTTGGGTTTGGCTACTCCGACATCATGCTGAGTATTCCGGAGGTTGGCGACTGTGTTTCATACGTTGCAGAGGAGTCTCACATTGACGACTCCTTGCTACCGTACGATTGGTACCATGAATTGGTATTGATCGGCGCTCGTACACACGGATTCCCTGGCGATTACCTGAAGCAGATCGAATCAGAACAGGCACTTCGCGACCCCGATCCAAGCCGAAGAACCGAGAAATGGAAAACGGTTGAGATGATAAAAGGTAGTGGCTGACAGACCCTTAATGGATGGGGGCCGGGAATGCACCGCGTGGATATGGTGTTGAAGGCGTGAGTCTGACGATGTTTTCCTTTGTTCTTGTAGACTGGATTTTAGGTTAGTCTAAGCGACAGGCAAACAGACAGATAATCACGGCCTCCTAATCAGGGAGATCCTATGAACACTTCGCGAAAATCGCACTGGGAAAACGTTTACACCACCAAGGAATCAGTGAACGTTTCCTGGTACCAACCAGTTCCGGCGAAATCACTGGAGTTGATTCGCTCAACCGGCGTGTTGCCACAAGCTGCGATCCTGGATGTGGGCGGTGGCGCATCGACGCTCGTCGATAATTTGCTCGATGCCGGTTATCAGGACTTAAGCGTTCTTGATATTGCTTCCAGTGCATTTACGCAAGCCCGTGCTCGACTCGGAGCCGTCGCTACTCAGGTGAAATGGATCGAATCCGACGTCACTGAATTTGAGCCTTCGCGCTCCTATGCCATTTGGCATGATCGCGCTGTATTTCACTTCCTGACTGACGCGGCCGATCGGCAACAGTATCTCGACGTTCTGCGTAAGTCCCTTCAAGCTCAAGGCCACTTTTTGCTGGCCACCTTTGGCGAAGAGGGGCCGACGCGTTGCAGTGGTCTGGAGGTGCAGCGTTACTCTGTCGAAATGCTGAAGGCGCTACTTGAGCCGGACTTCCACATGCGCGCGTACGAGATCGAGGAGCACCGGACGCCAAAGAGAGCCGCTCAGGAGTTTCTATATAGCTGGTGGCAGGCAGAGGTTTGAATATACGTTGCAACCACGCAAGCTTGATGTCGAGACCAGTCGCATTCCTGTTTCTTTGCAGTCTTTTCATTTCCCTGCCAGGA
>CAYWBZ010000023.1:3077-13369 GCA_964456535.1 uncultured Woeseiaceae bacterium
GTCGAGACCAGTCGCATTCCTGTTTCTTTGCAGTCTTTTCATTTCCCTGCCAGGAAGCTACTTCTGGAGTAAATACGAAGTAGAGTACCGAATCCGCATGGAGCAATCCCTGAATCAGGACCCGCCAATTATGCGGGAAGCGCCGAGCTCAGCGAGATCTACCTTTCCATGATGGGCAAAGAAGCGATTTCTCTGCGGGAGTTTCTAAGTATCGTCCAGGAACATTCAGAGTAGGCATTCGACTGTAAGGAAGGACACAACTTCATGAAAAAAGTAGCTGCAGCACTCGTCGCGTTTGTCGCGTTAGAGCACGTTCTGTTTCTCGTGTTGGAAATGTTCTTTTGGTCGACACCGACAGGCATCAAAGTGTTCGGACTGACTCCGGAGTTTGCTGAGCAATCCAGCGCGCTTGCAGCAAATCAGGGCCTGTACAATGGGTTTCTTGCCGCCGGATTGATCTGGGGGCTAATCGCAAAAGACAATGCGCAGCAAATAAAGGTTTTCTTTCTAACCTGTGTGTTAGTGGCCGGGATCTTCGGGGCGGTAACGGCGAAGGCATCAATTCTCGTGGTTCAGGGAGCCCCTGCCCTCGCAGCCCTTTTGCTGGTCATGCTTGCACGCGAATCAAATGACTGACGTACAGAACCCACTGCGACTGCGAAAGAAACACGGTAGCGGCAAGCCAACACAAGTAACGTCTGCCGATGGCAGGCGACTCGTTAGTGCACAGTCAGTTCGTAACACCGTTGTTGCGGGGCTCATCGTCATAATTATTTTCAGCATGTTCTGGATCACGCTCTCCGCGCTAACCAATCGTGTGTTTCCGTGGTTCACCATCGTGCTTGGATTCTTGCTGGGACACAGCACCCGGCTGGCGGGAAGAGGTACGGATTGGCGCTTTCCGCTTATTGCTGCGGTGATGGCTGTTGGCGGTTCGTTGATAGCCAATATTGTTGTCGCGGCGTCGGTGACAGCAGAAGGATTCGGTACGGGGACGCTGGATATATTACGGGCGGTGACGAGTATGACCTGGCCAGTTTATTTCGACGAGCGGCTGACTTTTGCTGACGCGTTTTATGCTGCTGTTGCGGCGGCGCTGGCCGCTTTTTACGCGAACCGGAGACTATCCAGGACTGAATATCAGGCCCTGAGGTTATGGCGTGAGGAGCGAGAGAATGACTAGCGCGGGTGCGTTCAGCCGGGCATCAGTAACGGACTGTCACTCTTGACGCCGATACCGGTTAACGAGGCCAGCTGTGTCGCAACCAGTCTCTCGATGTCCTGAACGGCGTTCGCAATACCGAGGAAATAATCCGGTTCGCGGCGCAATAACGACCAGTCGTTCGTTTCCAGAATTCGAACGAGGTGCATGATGTTGTGCCGTATCGCGTCGATGTAGGGATTCTGCCCCGAGTACAGGACTTCGGCGTAGCGATAGACACGATTAAATTTGGAGTTCAGGCGGTCTCGCGTTACTTGCTGATAGAACGTGGGCGTTTTCCTCAGGAGATCCTTGCCGGACTTGTAGCGCACCATGTACTCGCCCGGCTTTGCATTCTCGACCGCAACACCACCAACTACGAACTCCTGGTATAGCCGGTCTCGACACTTCTCCAGATAACACCGATCAGCCATTTGCGCGATCAAATCGGCCGTACCGATCAAATGTCCGCAGATAATATCGCGCGGATCGTCGAGCTCAATATCGTCGAGATCGAGTTCGTAACCCGTAAAGTGAACAATCATGCTGCTTATGCCGACGTCCTGGGACATACCGAGACCTGGCAGATAGCGACGCAGGAAATCGGCACTGCGTGAGACATGATAGAGCGTAAATTCTGCGCCGTTCGAAAACTCACTGTCACGGACTTCGTGGCGAATATAACCGGAGTCGTGAAACAGTGCTGTCACAATCGCCATCTGCGCACGGGCTGCACCAAGGCGATCCGGCGGCTCCACACTGCGCTCATAGCCAACGATCAGGCGAGCGACTGCGAGCGTCATATCCAATGTGTGTTGCATGTCGTGATAGGTCGTGTCACAGCCTGCGTAACCTGGATAACGACCGGTGAATAAACGCTCAAAATCGTAAAAAGCAAGCCATAACTTGTCGTATGACATGCCGGGAAATGTTTCGGAAAATAATTCATGCACAGCGTTACGCACCGAGGCAGGGCTGCTGACCTGAACGGTGTCGGTTACGTCGTAATCGTTGCGTCGATCCTGAGACATGACTCCCTGCATTTTTTTGTTTTCATCATACACCGCGGCTACCTGCCTCACAGGCTGATTCTGCGGAATATGTTATATGCAGGCGGGGAGCCGTGAGGATAATCAAACATCAAACTCTGCGACAACGGGAGCATGGTCTGATGGCCGTTCCCAGGCTCGTGGTTCCTTGTCGACGTAACAGGAAGTGCAGTGTTTTGTCATAGCATCGGTGGTCAGTATAAGGTCGATTCTTAAGCCGGCGTTGCGGCGAAAACCCGCTGCACGATAGTCCCACCAACTGAACGTTTTCTCGGGATGCTCAAATTTTCGAAAGACGTCGGTTAAGCCAAGATCAGTCAGGTCGCGCAGCGCCTTTCGTTCTTTCGGGCTGCAAAGAATGGCTTCACCCCATCTCTCCGGGTCGTGTACGTCCTCATCCGCCGGCGCAATATTGAAGTCGCCCAGAACGACAAGCTTTTCGTGCTCTTTCATTTCTGCTTCCAGAAATCGCCGCAAAGAGGCTAACCAGCCGAGTTTGTATTCGTACTTATCCGAGCCGACTTCTGAACCGTTTGGAATGTAAAGATCAACAACGCGTACGTCGCCGACAGTGCTTGCAAGAATACGTCTTTGTGGGTCGTCGAGATCGGGGAAATCGTATACGGGATCGGTCGCAGGTGTCTTGCTGATCACGGCAACGCCGTTGTAAGTTTTCTGACCGCTGGCAATGGAGTGATAGCCGATGGCCTGCAAATCGTCGCTGGGGAACTTCTCGGTGAGTTGCTTTATTTCCTGCAAAACCAGCACGTCGGGCTGGTGATTTTGCAGCCACTCAACAACATGCGGTTGACGCACGTTCATCGAATTCACGTTCCAGGTGGCGATTTTCATTCGGCTTGAATGCCATCCTGGCGCAGCAGTGCGTCGATCGTTGGTTTGCGACCACGAAACGCAATGTAGGCATCCATGATGTCGCGGCTGCCACCCACCTCGAGGATTTCATGGCGAAATCGCTGCGCCGTTTCGAGGTCAAAAATACCCGCATCTTTAAAGGCAGAGAACGCATCAGCGGCGAGCACCTCGGCCCATTTATAGCTGTAGTATCCAGCGGCATAGCCACCTGCAAAAATATGCGAGAACGCGTGTGGCAGCCGGTTGTACTCAGGATGTTGCAACAGCGAAACTTCGTTTCGAACATCGTCAAGCATCTGCAGCGCCGGAACTGGGTTGTCCGGTTGGTATTCCGCATGCAGACGGAAGTCGAACATTCCCAGTTCGAGTTGACGCAGCATCGCAAGGCCGGCCCCAGCGGTACGGCTTTGCTCAAGCTTGTCGAACATTTCTCGTGGCAAGGGTTCACCGGTTTCGACGTGTGAGGAACACTCACTGAGAACCTCGTAACTCCATGCAAAATTCTCCATGAACTGACTTGGCAGCTCCACCGCATCCCAGGGAACACCGTTGATACCTGAAACACTGGGAATATCAATACGCGTCAACAAGTGATGCAACATGTGGCCGAATTCGTGAAACAACGTGACGACATCGTCGTGAGTAAGCAGCGAAAGCCCGGTGTCATCCAGCGGTGGAAAATTGCATACCAGGTAGCCGACCGGCAACTCGGTCTTGCCGTTGAGGTGCTGCCGACTAATGCATTCGTCGATCCACGCTCCGCTGCGCTTGCCATTGCGCGCATAAATATCCGTGTAAAAACCACCGATGATCTTGCCTTCGGAATTTCCAATAGAGAAATAACGAGCATCTTCATGCCAGACCGCGACGTCACGCCCTTGCTCCAGGCTGACGTCATACAGTTTTGCGGCGAGCGAAAACAAGCCGCTGATGACTGTCTTGGCCGGGAAGTACTGGCGCAGCTCTTCGTTGGAAACAGAGAACTTCGCCTGTTTGTATTTCTCGAGCCAGAAGGTGATGTCCCAGGGCGCAAGATCCATCCCGGCAAATTCTTGCAGCTCCGAGAGCTCCTGCTCTGCCGCATCACGGGAGCGGGCGGCGAGTTCGCGCAGAAAATCGAGTACTTCTTCGTTTGAGTTTGCCATCTTTGTGGCTAGTGAGTACTCAGCGTAATTATCGAAACCGACGAGATTCGCGGCCTCATGACGAAGTGCCAGTATTTTCTCGATATTGTCGCTGTTGTCCCACTCCGGACTGCCACCCTGATCAGAGCCGCGCGTCGACCAGGCGCGATACATTTTCTCGCGCAATTGCCGATCATGAGCGTGCGTCATGATGGCGTCATAGGTTGGATAACTAAGTAGCAACAGCCAGCCGCTGAGTTGTTTTTCGGCAGCGTCGTCAGCCGCTCTGTCCAGCGTCTGTTGTGGGACGCCGACCAGGTCATCGGCGCTTTCAATGTGCAGCGACCAGGCGTCCATCGCGTCCTGCACCTTGTGTTCGAAGCTGGCCTGAATCGCAGCGAGTTCCTGCATGATTTCCTTGAAGCGGTCCTTGTCAGCTTCAGGCAGGTCTACGCCAGCAAGATGAAAATCACGTAGTGCATGATCGACGGCACTGCGATGTGATTCGCATGCATCAGCTGCGAGTGAATCACCAACGCTAGCGTAAGCACGCTGCAGACGAACATTCTGTGATATTTCGGTGCCATGCTCGGTCAGTAAGGGCAGAGCTTGATTGAAGGCTTCCCGCCAATCGTGCGATCCGAGTACACTTTGCAGGTGTGTCACCGGTGACCAGACACGACCAAGCTCGTGTTCCATCAGTTCGATGGGCACGACCAGGGACTCGAAATTCGGATCAGGGTTTTCCGCGAGCAAGGTGTTGAGTTGCTCGCGATGACTGCTTATAAGTTGCCGGATCGCAGGCAACACATGGTCCGGGTTGATTTCATCAAACCGGGGTAACGATGATGTGTCGAGCAGAGGGTTGGACATAGAGCGCTTGAGATCCTTTTCAAGCGCCGCATATTAGCACAGCGTTGCTGGCGCAGACCTATGTATGCGTCGGGAAAACTAAGGAGAAAAAGGTGTCAGAAAAATTTGATCTGCTGGTGATTGGCGGCGGTAGCGGTGGGCTTGCTCACGCACAGCGAGCGGCTGAGTATGGCGTCAATGCGGCGGTTGCCGAGTATGGGCCGTTAGGCGGCACTTGCGTCAACGTTGGCTGTGTCCCAAAGAAGGTCATGTGGTATGCGTCTCACTACGCGCACGAGTTGCACCATGCAGTAGATTACGGCTATGACGTCAGCGTTAAAGGGCACGATTGGGCCGCACTGAAGGCGCGACGTGATGCTTATGTCTCAAGACTGAATGACATTTACAGCAATAATCTGGATAAACGTGGCGTGACATATCTCGCGGGCGCCGCGCGCTTTATTGATGCTAATACGGTGATGGTGGGTGACAGCGAATACCAGGCGGAGCACATCGTCATCGCAACTGGCGGTCAGCCGATGGTGCCCGACCTTCCGGGGGCGGAGCTTGGTATTACGTCAGATGGCTTCTTTGAACTGGAGGAAAAACCCAGGCGTGTTTTGATTGCGGGCAGTGGCTACATCGCCGTAGAGCTAGCGGGCATTTTTTCTGGCTTGGGCAGCGAAACACAAGTCATAGTGCGAAAGGACGGCGTACTACGCGAGTTCGACAAAATGCTCAGTAGTGAGCTCATGGACACGATGCAGAAAAGCGGTATTGCGCTCGATACGGGCGTGGTTCCGGCCTCGGTCAGCGAAACGGATGATGGTCTTAAGCTCACGGCAGAAGATGGCCGCGAGTTTGGGCCGGTCGACACATTGATCTGGGCGATAGGAAGATCACCTAACACTGCAACGCTGGACGCCGACAAAGCGGGCGTTAATATGGACGGGCGTGGTTTCGTGCCGACGGACGACATGCAGGCTACCAATGTCGAGAATATTCATGCGCTGGGTGATGTGACCGGTAGAGCCGCACTGACGCCTGTCGCCATCGCGGCCGGCCGACGGCTTGCGGACCGCCTGTATGGTGGCATGGACGGCCGCCACCTGGACTACCAGTTGATCCCGACAGTCATTTTCAGCCACCCAACGATAGGCACGGTTGGCATGACCGAGGATGAGGCGCGCGCGGAATATGGCGATGACGCTAAGGTTTACTCATCCGGCTTTACGCCGATGTTCTACGCACTGGGTGAGGACAAACAACGTTCGGTCATGAAGCTGATCACAGCAGGTGATGACGAACGTGTTGTCGGTTGCCACGTCTTCGGCCCGGGTGCCGATGAGATGTTGCAGGGATTCGCGGTTGCAATGCGTATGGGCGCTACAAAGAAAGATTTCGACGATACTGTGGCCATTCATCCGACCAACGCGGAAGAAGTTGTAACGATGCGGTAAAGCTGTTGCTTACGCCATAACGCTCATTTGTTTGAGCACCGGCCTGGTTTCAGGGCGAACGCCCCGCCACAAGTTAAACGACTCGGCCGCCTGTTCAACCAGCATGCCCCACCCCATAACGGACTGCTGGGCACCGGCTTCACGCGCCCACACGCTGAACGGTGTCGGTTTCAGGCCGTAAGACAGGTCATAACAAAATGTCGACGCGGAGATGGCTGCGGCCGGGTACGGCGGCGCTTCGCCTTTGAGCCCCGCTGATGTCGCATTGATAATGAGATCATACGGTTTGGAGACCGGAACGACATTGAAGCGGCACGCGGTCACCGGACCTGACTTGGAGAAGTGATCGGCGAGCGCCTGTGCTTTACCCAGTGTCCGGTTTGCAATTCTGATCGACGCCGGCTGCATTTCCAGCAACGGACCGATGATGCCGCGAGTTGCGCCACCGGCACCGAGAATAAGAATGCTCGAGTCCTCGAGAGCCACGCCGAGATTCACGGCAAGGTCGCGCAGCAGCCCAATGCCGTCCGTGTTGTCGCCGTAAATCTCGCCACCCTTGAACGACAAAGTGTTGACGGCGCCAGCAGTGGCTGCACGCTCACTCATCTGATCTACAAGCCTTGTAACTTCGGACTTGTGTGGAACGGTGATATTGAGGCCCTTGCCGCCGGTACGCTGGAATTGACGTACGGCCGTTTCGAGCTTTTCGGGCGATACCTGCAGGAGTTCGTATTGAATTTTTTGCCCGGTTTGCAAAGCAAACAGTCGATGAATAACCGGAGAGCGACTGTGGGATATCGGATACCCCATGACGCCATAACGATCTATAGTTGTCGTGGTTTCATCTGTCGAATCATCCGTCACACGTTACTCCGTTAGCCATCGCGCAGCATCGATCGCGAAATACGTCAGTATGCCGTTGGCACCTGCGCGCTTAATGCCGAGTAGTGACTCGAGCACCGTGTCGCGCTCATTGAGCCAGCCATTTGCTGCAGCGGCCTTGAGCATCGCATATTCACCGCTGACCTGGTACGCGAAAGTTGGCACCTGATATTCATCCTTCACACGCCTGACGATATCAAGATAGGGCATCGCCGGTTTCACCATGACGAAGTCTGCACCCTCATCCAGATCAAGCCCAACCTCCCTGACCGCTTCATCGCTGTTTGATGGCGCGACCTGGTAGGTCGATTTGTCAGCGCTGCCGAGATTGGCGGTTGAACCCACAGCGTCGCGAAACGGGCCATAGAACGCCGAAGCAAACTTTGCGGCATACGCCATGATCAATGTGTAGATATGCCCTTCATCCTCAAGAGCAGTCCGAATCGCGCCGATACGCCCATCCATCATGTCGGAGGGCGCGACCATGTCGGCGCCAGCGGCGGCATGGGACAGCGCCTGTTTGACCAGCATCGCAACGGTTTCGTCATTGAGCACGTAGCCCGAGTCATCGATGATGCCGTCCTGACCGTGCGTTGTGTAGGGGTCCAGCGCAACGTCTGTGATAACAACAAGCTCAGGCAGCTCTTTCTTGATGGCGCGGACAGTGTTTTGTACCAGGCCGTTCGGATTGGCGCATTCGGCGCCGTCGAGCGATTTTTTAGCCGCATCGATGACGGGAAACAGCGCGACAGCTGGAATACCCAGGTCGCGGACCTCGGTCAGTTCAAGCAGCAATTTGTCGATGCTTTTGCGGCTGACACCCGGCATAGACGGCACCGGCTCGACCTTGTCTTTGCCATCGAGCACAAAAACCGGGTATATAAGGTTATTAACAGAAAGGTCAGTTTCCGCTGCAAGGCGGCGCAACGCAGAAGTACGGCGTCCGCGACGCATGCGAATTTTGGGGAACTGTCCCGGGGTCGATCGACTCATAGCTAGTCACTCATAGCCAAACAGAATCAATAATAATACCGGGAATTTCTTATTTTCCCTATATTTAGCACCGGTTTTCATGTCTGGATCACAGATTTTTGCCGTTTTGGGCGGATTTAGGCGAAAGCAGTAATAAAAGCGATAAGGGGCGGGTCATCTCGTATGAACAATAGCGACGCTACGCACGACAGGCGACAAAAGTTTGATCGGGTCGTAGCTGTATATCACATGGACATGTTCCGTTACGCCGCTTGGCTTAGTCGGGATAAGTCGATAGCGGAGGATGTCGTTCAGGAGGCGCTGTTACGGGCCTGGAAGTCCCTGGACGCACTACGCGACGATGCAGCGGCTAAACAATGGCTGCTGACAATCGTACGACGGGAAAACGCTCGTTACTTTGAGCGCCGTCGTTTGGAGACCGTCGATATCGACAATTTGACGGCGTCTCAGTCAGCTCTGCTTGCTGAGGCACCGACTGAAGAGCTTGATAACCTCAGAGAGGCGATTTACAGGCTCGAGGATGATTATCGCGAACCGTTGGTTCTGCAGGTCCTGATGGGCTACAGCACGAACGAAATCGCAGAGCTGATGGGGCTCAAACAAGGTGCGGTATTAACGCGCCTGCACCGGGCCCGGTTGAAGCTAAAGGAAGAGGCGGCGAGTGAGGAGTTCTCATGAGCCAGATGAGTAAAATGATGAATTGCAACGATTACAAAGAGGCGCTGACAGCAGATCCTGGATTCGAGGACGAATCGGGACATGTGGATAGCTGCGCCTCCTGCCAGGCTTACCGAGCAGAGATACTGGCGCTGGACGAAAAGATCGCGGCGGCAATGGCCATTAATGTGCCTGAACTGACGATGCCGGAGCTGCCTGAAATTGACACAGAAAAAGTAGTGTCACTGGTCGCTCGTCGAAGCATGCCGAAGCCGGTCTGGTTTGCACTTGCAGCTACTGTATTGCTGGCCATTTTTGTCGGTATTCGGGCACCGGATATGGGCGCGATGGAAGGAACTCTGGAAGAGCAAGTTCTGGCGCACGTTGATCACGAGCCAATGGCACTTCGAGTGACCAGTACGCCGGTATCGGATAGCCGTCTGGCGGAAGTCGTCCCTGGCGACCTTGCAGAGATGAATCATGACGCTGGCCTGATCACGTATGCACAAAGCTGCGTTATCAACGGTAAGTCAATCCCTCACCTGGTTATCCAGGGGGAGTATGGCCCGGTAACTATTTTGTTGATGCCGGAGGAAAAGATTTCGGCAGCTAAGTCGCTGGATGGCGTCAATATTCAGGGCGTTATTTTGCCGGTAGGCGACGGCAGTATTGCGATTATTGGTAATCGCGAAGAGCAGTTGGAACGTATAAAGAAAAATGTTTTGGATTCAGTGACGTGGAGTACAAGCACTTGAGCTCCCGTTTTCTGGAAATGAGCGCCCGGTCTTGGGCAAAACCCGTAGGAGAGAAAAAATGTCAGAGAAGAAAATAATTAAGCCATTAGCTTTGGCTGTAGGAGTTGCGCTGGCCGGAACGTTCGCTATCAGTGGCACTGTAAATGCAGATTCCATCGACAGCCCGTTTGAGATGTCAAACCTGACCGTTGGTTACATGCTCGGCGAGGGCGAAGGCTCTTGCGGCGGTGACAAAGACGCTGAAGGAAGTTGCGGCGAGAAAGATGGCGAAGGTAGTTGCGGCGAGAAAGATGGCGATAAAGAAGGCGAAGGTAGCTGCGGCGAAGCTGGCGATAAAGAAGGCGAAGGTAGCTGCGGCGAAGCTGGCGATAAAGAAGGCGAAGGTAGCTGTGGCGAAGCTGGCGATAAAGAAGGCGAAGGTAGCTGCGGCGAAGGTTCTTGCGGCG
>CAYWBZ010000023.1:13469-19825 GCA_964456535.1 uncultured Woeseiaceae bacterium
GGCGAAGCTGGCGATAAAGAAGGCGAAGGTAGCTGCGGCGAAGGTTCTTGCGGCGGTGACAAAGCCGACGACGGCGAGAAAGATGCCGAAGGTAGCTGTGGTGAAGGTTCTTGCGGTGGTTCTATCTAAGAACGCCACACCTGGCTAGAAAGAGAGCCCGCGCAATAGCGCGGGCTTTTTTTATGCTTAACCGATAAATGGGTGCTGAGTTTATTAGTCGGTATTGCTACATTTAGAGTCCGAATACAAAGAAGAGCGACCAATGGCAAAAGCAGTAACACGCTGCAAGTGGGCGGAAGGCGTCAGCCTTAACTACATCGAGTACCACGACAAGGAGTGGGGTGTGCCGGTCTGGGATGATCAGGTGCAGTTCGAGTTCCTCATTCTTGAGGGGGCACAGGCGGGCCTAAGCTGGTCAACGATCCTTAATAAGCGCGACGGTTACCGTAAGGCATTCGCTGATTTTGATCCTGTAAAAGTCGCACGATTTACTGACAAGCGCGTGGAAAAGCTGCTGGGTGATCCGTCGATTGTCAGGAATCGATTGAAAGTGAATTCTGCTGTCACTAATGCGAAAGCATTTCTTAAAGTGCAAAAAGAATTCGGTACGTTTTGCGAGTACATCTGGGGCTTCGTCGGCGGCAAACCAATACAGACGAGCTTCAAGAAAGACGGTGACATTCCCGCCACATCACCGGAGTCTGACGCACTGTCCAAGGACCTGAAAAAGCGTGGCTTCAAGTTCGTCGGCAGCACGATAATCTATGCGCATATGCAGGCAACCGGGATGGTTAATGACCATGTAACTGGTTGTTTTCGATACAAACCCTGCAAAGCTCTGGCCAGGAAGAAATCCTGACGCTACTTGCAATCGACCTCGGTCCGTTGGATTATCAGACGCCTCCCACCAATATGAATAGCAGGGGCGAACGATGTCTGATGAATTGAACGGCAAGCCGCCGACTTCCTACAATATTATCGCTGGCGTATTTTTGGTCTGGAACCTGATCGGACTGATGTTTTACTACCAGCAAATGACACTAACGCCCGAGATGATGGCGAGCATGGGCGCGGAAATTGCTGCCTTCATGGACGCAACACCTGTCTGGGCGAACGCTGGATATGCGATAGCGGTTAACGCTGGTGTGCTCGCATCGATCGCTCTTTTGTTAAGAAAATCCTGGGCATTTCCACTGTTCGCGCTTTCTTTTGTCGGCGTGCTTGTGCAGGATTTTGATGCATTTATCCTCAGGGACGTGGTTGCCGTGTGGGGTAGCAGCGCATATTACGTGCCGTCGGGTGTGATTGTTATTGGCCTGATTGAGCTCTGGTACTCGCGCTCAGTTGCCAATCGTTACTATCGTTAACTCGGACAGCCCCTGTGGCGTGATGTGTGAAACGCCGCCGAGGTAGATGGTGTTGGAGATCAACCCACTCCAGTCGATCGTGACATCGCCTGTGGTGCCGGCACTGACGAATGCTGGCCCCGTAGCGCTCATGTTGCCCTTGTCGTCAACAACTCCGAAGGACCACGATAGAACCTGGTAGTTGGCGCCGAGCCCGCCGCTAACCTGATCGGTTGCAAAACCGTGGACGTAAACGGCGTAAAAACCCGGCGCAGGTCGATAAACGTTGAATTGCTCTTGCGATGTAGGCTCGCCGCTTTCACCGATTCTACTGCATGCGCTGCCGTCCAGACCGCAATAGTAGACGTACATGTCCAGATCGTCGTCGCCGTCGGTTAGCTTGTCGAACATAGAGAACCTGAGGAATAACTGGTCTGGCGGCACGTCGAATACGTGTTCCGTTACGCCCAAGTCGAGTCTCTTGGTGAAGGTTTTAGTGGGGTCGTTATCGACAAAGCCGCTCTGGATACGAGGCAGATTGAGGCCGTGCACACCAGTACTGTAACTGCCGTTGTAGCCGAACTCGACGGAAAATGTTTCGCTTCCTGTTCCGCCAGACGAGATGATTTCACTCGGGGCCGTTATTGATGCGGGTTTCACGGCCAGCGTGCTGCGCACGTCATGGTCGTCACCAACCCACGTTATCGAGCCAAATCGCCACAAATCCATTGGTCCGGATTCGTACGTGAGCGTTACATCGAAGCCTGTCGATTCACCCGGGCCGAGGGAGATGGCTGGTGGCGCGACGCTTACGTTCATCCCCGGCGGTGCCGCGATTTCGATGTTATAGGACTCTGCTTCATCGCTGACGTTGGTCACCCGGCGTGTCACCGTCTCCTGGCTCGCGAGACGCGAGATGGATATTGCCGGTTGGTTCAGGTCTCTGGCGAAAAATGAATGTCCTGCAGCCGTAAGGTCGGCACAAAGTGCCGGCGTCACCGCGGGCGACGCTACGCCACAAGCGAAAGCGTCATATTCATCATCGCTGACGTCATATACGAGACCGGGCTGCAGCGCGTCGTTGGGCACAATGTGTCCGCCGCCATAGTCGAACGGATTAGCTGCTGCAACGCTGTCTGGCAGCTGCAAATTCTGCCGTGCGCTGGTAATAAGCGCAGATCGAATAGCCGCAGGTGACCAGTCGGGATGCGCCTGACGCAGCAGTGCGGCGACACCAGCGACGTGCGGCGTCGACATGGAGGTGCCACTCAAATAAGCGAAGTATTCGCCGGGAGTCGCATTTGCCGGTTCCGGCGTAAAGCCCGCGATGATATTGACGCCAGGTGCGGTCACGTCAGGTTTAAGAATATCGGCGACAGGACCCGGACCACGGGCAGAGAAGCTGGCCATGATGTTGCCGTTGTCGGTGGAGGTCAGCAGGAAACTCTTCTGGAGAATCACGGAAACTTCGTTACCTGCATCCATCTCGGCCAGTATCAGGTTGGCGTCTGCCTGACCAATCATCAATGCAGGAATGTCCACGAGCCCACTGTCACCAAACATGACAATAGGATCGCCAGCGATGTTGTAAACAAGAACGGCGATCGCTCCAGCATCTTCCGCGTTCTTCACCATGTCGGTGAACAGGCAGCCCGACCTTTGCATCAGCGCGATGTTGCCGGAAACATCGGCACCGTTTATCAGCGGCTGGCAGCCATCGGACAAGATGCCGGGAGACCCGGATGGCAGTGTGTCATCACCGTCGTCGACGAGCACCAGCGCTCCTTCAATCGGACCTCGGTCCGATAACGCGGGCGAGAATAACGCCTCCTTACTGGCGTACCTGCCAGCTATAGATGCAGGTGCTGACACTTCAAAAGCTTCGACCGATGAGTCACCGCTGCGGCTGGATGCTGCGGCAGTGATCACCCAGGGAGCGCCCGCCGGGGAGCCAATTGTGGCGAGGTTTGGGCCTTCGTTTCCCGCTGCAACGATAGCCACAACGCCTGCCTTGGTCGCGGCCATGAGTGCGATGTCATCGGGTGCGGTAATTTCCCGCAACGAATTGCCGATAGAATAGTTGATGATGTCTACGCCATCAGCGACCGCGGCGTCGATCGCGCGAGCCAGATCCGACGTGTTGCAGCTGGCACGCGTCTGGAATGGCCTTAGCCAGCATGCCTTGTAAACCGCAACACGCGCTCTCGGCGCCATGCCCTCGACGTCCCCAATCAGCGTGCCGAAAATCGATGCACTGGTACTGTTGCCGGCGGCCGTGGTTGCGGTATGCGTGCCGTGGCCATCGGCATCTCGCGGCGAACGAATTTCGTTCTTATCGATAGGCCCGGTGTCTTCGGCACCATCGATGTACCAGCGTGCGCCAATCAGTTTGTTATTGCAGTTCGATGCATCGAAGCGCTCACCGACCTCGCATTCACCGTTCCAGTTCTCGGCAGCCTCGAATTCCAGGACGTCGGGCAGCTTGTCGTATCGACGACATAGCCACTTACCCAGCACCGTGGTTTCTCCCCAGCTACTTCGACAAGCGCGCGGCCGATCCGCCAATCGCGTGTCCTGTAACGCAGGATGATCCGGTGCGATACCGCTATCGATAACACCGATGATGATGCCCTCGCCATCAAGCGCATGCGCTGTGCGTAATCCGTTGATACTGTCAAACAGTCCAAGAAAACCTGCGCTGTGGCGGGTGGCGAGCGGTCGAACCTCGTCTTCCCAGACGTTGAGAACTTCATCCAGGTCCGCGAGTTTCTCTGCTTCTGTAACCCGCATACGCGCGGCGAAGCCGTTGAGGCCATACTTGTAGCTGTATATCTTGCGCGCGTCACTGCCAGCCATACTCAGTACGCGCTGCTGCTCGTTGTCGAGCTCGGCCATGTAGGCTTGAATGCTGGCGCTGTTCTTATCAAACCGCGGCCGGGGCGCACCGCTATTTGCCGTTGCGGCAGCATATGATTTGGTCAGCGACGCATGATGTTCTGCCGCCGATGGCGCGCGCAGTTGAACGATATAAACTTTGGTGGTCGCTGGGTCTTCTGCGCTGCTCAGATGCGCGTTTTCCACGCTCTTAACGGCAGATTCCTGTTGTGCGCCAACATTGACCGAAGTCAGTAGCAGACCAAAAATGAGAAGTGCGCGGTTCAGTTTCACGTCAATTCAGCTGTCAATTCCGATAAGCATTATATCGGTGTTAATCGTTGAGGTAGCCGCTCATTTCGTCGCCGCTGAAATCAACGCCCAGTCCCAGAGCGATACGATTGACGAAATTGAAGTAGCCGACGATCAGGGTGATATCGAGTATGTCACTGTCGGAAAGACCCTCGGAACGCAGTTCGCCCAAATCGCTTTCGGTCATGGCACCTGGCGCCGTTGTCAGTTTCTCGGCGTGGCGAACGATATTGCTAAGTCGGGGTTCGAGTGTTTCAAGACCATCGGCCGACATCAGTAGTTTGACGATCTCTTCGTCCTTGATGTAACGGCGCAGTGCTTCCGCGTGGTGGTTCACACAGTATTCGCAGTCATTATTCGCAGACACGACCACTGCGATGGCTTCGCGTTCAGCCCGGCTCAAACCTGACTTGCCGAACATGATCGTCATGTACAGATCGAGATGGTTGCCCATCGCGTCCGGGTTAAGGCTGTGAACCTTGAGTATGTTTGAGACTTTTCCGCGCTGTTTGACCAGCGCCGCATAGGTTTCGGCTAGCTTTCCCTCAGCCTCACTGACTTCTACTTCTTCTATCCAGGACATGATTCCTCGCAACCGTTGTTTCGTCTACTGCACCGCTGTCTTCGGTGCCTGGCGAGTGTTCGAGAAAATCGAATGTCGCGCCATCATCGCCGAATACAAAGATCTGGCAGAAACCCCAGTCCGCTTCGAGGGTCCATTGCTGGTCGGTTTCAACGGCACCGCTCAGACGCTGGAGCTCGCAGCGAGCTTCAAAGCGTTCGACGTTACCATTGAGGTTAGCAAAAGAGAATGTTCGACGTACCGGGACATAGTCCCAGAGCGCTTTGCCGGCGTCGCAATCGCAGGGATTCACCACTATTGCGTTGGCGACGAGCACTGGATCGTTCTCCAGTATTGTCGTGATTTCCTCGGCCCGCGCTTTAAGCCGCTCAACCGCAGCTTCGCTGCCGCGGACTTCCTTTAGCACTGCCAGTGTCTGCATTGCGGCCGAGTACTGACCGAATTTCGATTCCAGCTGAAAAATATCCTCAAGCAGGTCAATCCGGGCATCTCGTTGCAAGGAACGCTCATCACTGATCGCAAGACCGCGCCGGTACATTTCGAGTTTGCCTGCGTCGTCACCTTCAGCGCCCTCCACGCGGCCAACCATCAGCCAGAGTATCGTTGACTCATAGAGGTTCCAGCCACCCAGGTTCAGGGCGGCATCAGCCTCCTTGCGAGCGGCCTCAACATCCTCGTTGTGAAGGTTTCTCATGATGTGCTGAGCGAATCGTGCAAATCTTCTCGTCGTGCCTTTGCCTCGACCGCGAATCGTGAAACGCGTGTTGGTGACGTTGAATGGCAGCTCGGCACCCGTGACGGACGGTTCAAAGCGCCAGCTTTCCGAAACCTTGCGGACCTCGTCTTCAAATTGAGCGCCACCGCTGGAGTTAATGATTATCGGGTCAACCACCCGCCCGTCGGGCGTGACGACGTGGCTCATTTGCACCCAGGCCTCCTGCAACCTGCGGGGTCTGTGGCGCGGTGACTTGGGCAGAGCCCGGTCAATAGCCACGGCGAGCCCGTTGTAATCTATGTTCATGTTGTAATCATCATCTGCCGCCGCCGTAATAGGCGCGGCAACTAACAATGCCAATGCAGCCCGACAGAATAAGATTCTGCCTCGGGTTCGGATTGTCATGAGTCGTCCCCTGAACGATATTGCTGACGAATTGCGTCCATCTGTCCTACTTAAGATGCCGTCAATTCGAAAAAAGTTGCGTCGAATCCGCAAAACTCTTGAATTCGAGGGCATTGCCGCT
>CAYWBZ010000024.1:0-14165 GCA_964456535.1 uncultured Woeseiaceae bacterium
CTCATAAATCCGTCGTTCGTTTCGGATAGAGTATCGATTTCCACAGCTAATCGAGTTCGGAAAGCATCTCCCCAATCTTGCTTACCGTTCGCCAGTTACGGGCTGTAGCTTGAACTCCGAGGCACTTCTCCATCCCACCGGCCAGCTTTGAGCGCCCGATACCCTTGGGCGCGTATAAATAGACTGCCGATTCGGTCAACAGAAACTTCTCATCGCTGGATGCAATTTCATCCATGCGCGCCGTATTCGCATTCTTTGCAGCCTCGCGCTTAAACCAGACATGCAGAAATTTCGGTTCGGCAGACTCCGCCGCAAAAGGATTTGCCGTGGCGACAGCATCGAATTCACCTGCCGTCAGCACCATGACCGACGGTCTAAACCCAAAACCCGAATCAACTGCGGCGGCGATTCGTTCAGGCAACTCTGCCGAATCGCCCGCATACCTGAATACCGCGTTGCCGCTTTGGATATAGGTCGCAACGTCTTCACAACCGAGTGTAGTGAGCAGCTCACGAAGCTCTTTCATCGGCAGAATATTTTTGCCACCGACATTAATGCCGCGCAGCAATACAGCGAAAGCCGTCATTGGGTCTTACAATGTCAACGCATCTGCATAGGCGAACAGACCGGCCGATCCACCTGTATGCAGGAACACTATTTTCTGGCCCTTGGTGAAACGACCCTGGCGGACGTAGTCGATCATGCCCGCGAGCGCCTTGCCGCTATAGACAGGATCGAACAACAAACCTTCGAAGCGAGCCAGCATAAGCACCGCTTCATTCATGGACTCCGTTGGCTCGCCGTAGCCGGGGCCGATGTAGTTGCAGTCAGCGATAATGTCCTCGCGAGCGACGCAGCCCGGCGCACCCACGAGCTCCGCGGTTTCAACAGCCAGGTTGTAAACACGTTCTTCCTGCACATCCTGCGGCGCGTTTACACCGATGCCGAGTATTGGAAGATCGCTGCCGCTGCCTCGTAACCCGACCGCGAGACCTGCATGCGTCCCGGCGCTGCCCGTCGCCGTGACGAGGTGATCTATCTTCAGGTCTTGCTCGGAAAACTGTTCGAGTAATTCGATGCCGCAACCGACGTAGCCCAAAGCGCCCACTGTGTTCGATGCACCACCAGGAATAATGTACGGAGTACCACCCTTCGCACGAACCTCTTCGGCGACGATCTCCATCTCGACATCAAAGTCCGTCCCACCGGGATGCTCGCGCAGGTTCGCACCGAAGATTCTATCCAGAAAAACGTTGCCCGAGGTCGTATACGTTTCGCTGGGTTGTCCAATGCGGTGTTCAAGCAACACTTCGCAGGCCATTCCAAGTTTGCACGCAGCTGCAGCCGTTTGCCGGACGTGATTGGACTGAATCGCTCCAACCGTAATGATGGTATCCGCGCCTCTTTCGACAGCCTCACCCATCGAGAACTCGAGCTTCCGGGTCTTGTTGCCACCGGTCGCAAGGCCCGTGCAGTCGTCGCGTTTAACGTAAATGTCCGGACCGCCAAGATGTTTGCTGAGCCGTGGCAAATACTCCAACGGCGTCGGCAGGTGTGCGAGTGATACGCGTGCGAATTTTGACAACTGCATGATCTGTTCCTTGTTATTTACTGTAGTTCGTCTTTGCCTAAAGCTATTGCGACCGTTTTTCTTGCGAGCATGTCCGTCGACGAAATGAACGCTACGTCGAACATTGATTCATCCAGGACCAGCGGGAATTCCGTGCACGCCGCAATCAAGACTTTTGCGCCACGATCAACCAGCTGATCCGCCAGATCTCGCAACCCCAGCGCAACCTCCTGCGACCGGTTGCCGCTCTTGATTTGCTCGACAAACGACATAGCCTCCGTAAGCTCGTCCGGGGTCTGGGTAATTACCGGTCGACCCGCTGCCGCCAACGCCTGCTGATACAGGCCAGCGGTGAAGCAGCCCGGTGTCGTCATCAACCCTATGGCGCTCGCGTCGTCACTGCGTTCCAGCGCTCCGCGCACGGACTCTTCGACAATACTGATGAACGGGATACTGACCGCTGCTTCAATGTCGTCTTGCCACCTATGCGCTAGATTACACGGCATGACCAGAAACTCCGCGCCCATCGCTTCCAGTCGAGCAGCAATGGCCGCTATCGTCGGCCCGGGACTCTCACCCTCCCCGCGCATGGCTGCTTGCCGGCTCGGAATTCGGGGGTTGTTCTCGACTACCATGCGTACATGGTCCTGATCCGTACTTGCCGGCGTCACTTGCAGAATCCGGGACATGAAGTCCACGGTTGCATCCGGGCCCATGCCGCCAATTATTCCGACAAGTTTGTCATTTACGGCCATCAACGCGCTACCAATCAAGAGTGCGGCGGACATCTTACACCGGTTGCTCCGGGCGGTGACGAGTTTGAGTGTGCTGACGACTTGACGTAGATTGCATCTGGCCATCTGGCGCTACAGGAAGCTCGTATGAAACCCCTGCCCCCCGATCAATGGGACCCATCGTTGCAGCACATTATTGACGACATGCATGGAAGTCCGATCCAGATTCATTGCCTGTTGGCCAATCACCCGGCATTGCTGGTTGCGTGGTGGAACTATCGTATGTATTCGGTGAAGGGTGGCGACCTCGAGCAGCGAGAGTGTGAACTGGTCATTCTGCGCGTCGCTGTGCATATGAAAGCCTGGTACGAGTGGGCGGCCCATGTTGATCGTGGTCTCGCGACAGGGTTGACGCTTGACGAGATTTATCGTGTCGCCGAAGGGCCTACCGCTTTAGCGTGGAACGACAAGGATGCGGTGCTGCTGGATGCCGTTGATCAACTCATTACTGACCACGCCATTGATCACACGAGCCGAACGAGACTCGAAACGTTCTTTTCAGAAGAACAGGTTATGGACATCATCTCCCTGCAAGGGCTGTACGTAACCATCGCCTGCATGATCGGAACGTGGCCGGTTGAAATCGAAGAACACGTGATAAAACGCTTACCCGAAGAGGTCACTGAGGAATCGTTTCGAGACCTGCTCTTAGCGACGAACAGTCACTGATTTTATTTGCGCATAGACCTTGTCACCGACTTGCAGCTCTAACCGCTGCAGTGACCGTCTCGTAATACGAGCGACGAGGCGATCGTCGCCCAAACTCAGCCTGACGAGTTCCGCCGACGTGGTTTCCGCTGCTATCGCTTCGATAGTCGCGGGAAGAATATTCAATATCGTGCTCGACTCAGCAGGGCTCCGACTTAAGCTAATGTCGCTGGCACGGATTCTTAGTCTTGTCCTTGACGAGTCATGACGCCCGGGCACCCAGATTTCGCCACCCGAAAACCCGAACAAGGTCAGATCAAACTCATCGTCGTAACGTGATTGCGTCGCGTTCAGAACTGCTCCGGCGTTGCGACCACCCAGCTGGGGCAAATCGATACGTGCCAGCATCGTCTGCAAATCACCCTCCGCAACGACCTTGCCATCGTCGAGCACAATCAGGTGATCACTTAACCGGCATATCTCGTCGATGTTATGACTGACGTAAATAATCGGTACCGACCACTCCGCGTGCAGGCGGTCGAGATACGGCAGCACCTCGTTGCGGCGGCGCTCATCCAGTGCCGACAACGGCTCATCCATCAGAATGAGCTGCGGCGACTGACATAACACGCGGGCAATTGAGACCCGTTGTGCTTCACCGCCAGACAGATCAGCAACCGAACGATCCAGCAGGTCATTTACTTCCAGTAATCTCGAGACCTCATCGGTGCGGTCTGACGCGTCCGGATTTCGTCGCATGCCGAACTCGATATTCTTTCGAACCGAAAGGTGCGCGAATAATTGCGGCTCCTGAAAAACATAACCGATGCGACGCTGATGCACAGGCTGCCTGGAACCATCTTCCGAGCGTTCAAGGCCCGCAATACATCGCAACAAAGTTGTCTTCCCCGACCCGGATTCGCCAAAGACACCAGTGATACCGGTCGTTGGAATTTCAGTGTTCACCGCAAGGTGAAAGTCACCCTTCTGGATCGAATATTTCAGCTCAACGATGCTCATCGTGTCTGCCAACGACGGTTTATCAGAAACATGCTGAACAACGTGACGAACGCGAAAACGATCAGTGCCAGAGAGAGCTGATGTGCCGAGGCGTAGTCGAGCGTTTCGACATGATCATAAATCGCGATAGAAACAACGCGTGTTTCGCCTGGAATGTTACCGCCAACCATCAGCACGACGCCGAACTCGCCAAGGGTGTGAGCGAACGCAAGAACGATGGCGCTTACGAAACCACGAATCGATAGCGGCACCGCAACGGAAAAGAATGCGTCCAACTTTGAAGCGCCGAGTGTCCACGCTGCTTCCAGGTTTCTTTTCGACAGCGACTCAAATGCGTTCTGCATCGGTTGAACGGCAAACGGCAGGCTGTAAATGCAAGAAGCAATGACCAAACCCGTGAAGGAGAATGTCAACGTATCTCCGGTAAGCCTTACCCACCAGCCACCTATGGCACCGTTTGGTCCAAGGACGATCAGGAGATAAAAGCCCAATACCGTCGGCGGAAGTACGATCGGCATCGCCACGATTGCCTGTACTGCCGGTTGCCACCTCGATTGTGTCTGCGACAACCACCATGCCAGGGGAGCACCAAGAATAATCAGGATCGCCGTCGTGACGAGCGCCAGTTGCGCAGAAAGCCAAAGGGGTCCGAAGTCCATCATTCAGGAACAGTGTAACCGCGATGCACAAGAATCATCGCAACTTGTGTTGTTTGTAAGAAGTCCATGAATTTTCGTGCCGCGTCAGCGTTACCTGACCCGCTCAACAGAACCGCCTGTTGATCGAGAGCGGAGTGCATGGTCGACGGTACATCCCAGGAACAGCTCGCAGTGACTGGCAACCTACCCTTCACTTGTGACATCGCGATCAGGCCCAGTGTCGCGTTGCCGGTCACGACGAACTGCAGAGTCTGTGAAATATTCTCACCGTATGCGATGCGACCCTCAGCCTCATCGTACTTGCCGATAGCTTGCAGAAACTCCTTCGCGGCAAGGCCGTATGGCGCCGTTAGCGGATTGGCTATTGCGAGTCGTCGGTAAGATCCTGATTTGAGCGCAGCAAGGCAATCCTTGTTCTTCAGCGCGCTATCCGCTGACCACAACACCAGCGCGCCTGTCGCGTAGGTTATACGCGATCCCTTAACGGCAACGCCGGCTTCTTCAAGGAGTTTCGGCCGCGCCGAATCGGCCGCGAGAAAAACGTCGTACGGCGCGCCGTTGACTATCTGCGCATAAAGCTTACCCGTCGAACCGGAGCTTATGCGGACCGGGATTTTAGTGGCTGCCGTAAACTCGGTTGCGATTTCATTTGCCGTTACCTGAAAATTGCTCGCGACAGCGACAGTCAGACTTTCATCCGCGAAGGAGCTGGTGGATACCAGGGAAGCAAACAGAAAAACTGCTCGAAGCGGGCTCACGTCGACAGTCTAGCAGGCAAGCTCCGCTTTCTTTTGCCGGCGAAACTTGTGCAGAAGGGGCTCGGTGTAGCCGTTCGGCTGATCACACCCTTCTAACACCAATGCACAGGCGGCCTGGAAAGCGATGCTACTGTCGAAATCGTCACTCATACGTACGTATGATGCATCACCCTCATTCTGATTGTCGACGACTTCTGCCATTCGCTTGAAGGTCTCAAGCACCTGCTCTTTGCTCGTCACTTCGTGCAGCAACCAGTTTGCGATATGCTGGCTCGAGATCCGCAGCGTTGCACGGTCTTCCATCAAGCCAACATCATGAATATCCGGTACCTTCGAACAGCCAACGCCGTGATCGATCCAGCGTACAACGTAGCCCAGAATGCCCTGCGCATTATTATTAAGTTCGTTCTGAATTTCCTCGAGGAATATCTGGTCTGGGCACACCAATGGCGGCGTCAATATATCGTCCAGGCTTGCTAGCTCTCGCTTTGCGAGTCGTGCCTGCACTTTGCGAACGTCCACTGCGTGATAATGCATCGCGTGCAACGTCGCCGCCGTCGGTGACGGCACCCACGCACAATTTGCGCCGGCCTCCGGGTGCGCCTGCTTGGTGTCCACCATTTGCTTCATTTCATCGGGCTTTGGCCACATGCCTTTACCAATCTGCGCCTTGCCGGGCAGACCACAACGGATACCGACGTCGACATTCCAGTCTTCGTAGGCGGTAATCCACGGTTGCGTCTTGATGACTTCTTTTGGCAATACAGCACCCGCTTGCATGCTGGTATGAATTTCGTCGCCGGTTCGATCCAGAAAACCCGTATTGATGAAAACAACGCGTTTTTTCACGGCACCAATGCACGCCGGGAGATTGACCGTCGTGCGGCGCTCTTCGTCCATGATACCGACCTTGATCGTGTCGGCCTCCAGGTCAAACAACTGCTCGACGCGGCCGAACAAGGTATCGGTAAAAGCGACTTCATACGGACCATGCATTTTTGGTTTGACGATATAAATACTGCCTGCACGACTGTTGGGAAGCAGCCGGTCACGTTTACGATCGGTCAAGGCACAAGCCGTAGTAATAATCGCGTCGAGGATTCCCTCAAACACTTCCTGTCCATCGGAATCCAGAATGGCGTCGCTTGTCATCAGATGACCGACATTTCGCACCAGCAACAAACTTCGCCCGGACAACACTAGTTCGCTGCCATCGACAGCCTGATAAATTCGATCTTTCGCGAGAGTACGAGTCGACTCCTTGCCGCCTTTGGTGAAAGTTGCCTCAAGATCACCTTGCATCAGGCCAAGCCAGTTGCGGTATACGCCGACCTTGTCCTCAGCATCGACAGCGGTAACCGAGTCTTCGCAGTCCTGAATAGTAGTCACCGCAGATTCGAGGATCACGTCGGCAACATTGCCCGTCGCTGCCTTACCGATTGGGTGGTTCGGGTCGACCTGTATCTCAATGTGCAGACCGTGATTTCGGAACAGGTAACAGCAAGTCTCGCTCTGTTCGGTACAAGCAACGAACTGGTCCGGGTCTTTCAGGCCATTGGTTTCGCCATTCGCTTGAGCTGCGATAAATCGACACCCGTCATCAGTGTGATCCAGGCCGTATGCGTTCACATCCGAGTGACTGATGCCATCCAGCGGCAGCGCTTTATCAAGAAAATCGGTCGCGTAACGAATGACCGCAGCGCCACGGGCAGGTTTATAACCGCCATCGCGCTCCTGCCCTTGTGTTTCGGGAATAACATCTGTGCCATACAGGGCGTCGTAGAGGCTGCCCCAACGGGCATTGGCGGCATTGATCGCGAAACGGGCGTTGCTGACGGGCACCACTAACTGTGGGCCTGCGATCTCGGCGATCTCCGGATCGACGTTCTGCGTCTCGATCTCTGGAAAAACGTCCGATGGCTTCAGGTAACCGATCTCGGTAAGAAATTCGACATACTCAGCATGCTTCCAGTCTTTGCCGGGTCTGGACGAATGCCAGTCATCTATTTTTGCCTGCAGGTCGTCGCGAATCTTCAATAATTCGCGATTGACCGGAGTCAGGTCATTGATGATGGCCTCGACCCCACTCCAGAATGTCGCGGGGTCGAACCCAATGGCTGGCAGCAGTTCGGTTTCCACGAAGTCGTGAAAAACCCCATCAACACTTAGCCCGCCAATATTCCGTCGTTCATCTTCTGCCATTTGATCTACCGTATCAAAAGGTCAAGCGACGAACTGTTCCTCTTCGGTGCTACCGTCAAGTGCTGTCGTCGATGACAAGCCTGCCATAATCGTATTTTGAACTGCGTCGAAATATCCGGCACCAACAAAAGACTGATGCTTGGTGGCGCGAAAACCGTGCTTCTCGTCAGCAAATTCCTGCTGCTGCAGCTTGGAGTAAGCATACATGCCGTCTTGCTTATACGCACGACACAGGTTGAACATACTGGAGTTCAGTACGTGCCAGCCGGCTAGTGTGATGAACTGGAACTTGTAGCCCATCTTGCCGAGCTCCTCGCGGAATATTTTCATCGTGTCATCGTCGAGGTTTGCCTGCCAGTTAAATGATGGTGAGCAGTTGTACGCAAGCAGTTGATCCGGAAACTCTGCATGGATCGCATCGGCATATTTCTTCGCCTGCTCCAGATCCGGTTTCGACGTTTCGCACCAGATCAGGTCTGCGTACGGCGCGTAGGCCAGGCCACGTGCGATCGCCTGATCCATACCTGCGGTTGTACGATAGAACCCTTCCGGTGTGCGTTCACCCGTTATAAAGGCGTGATCCCGCTCATCTGAATCAGATGTAATCAGATTTGCGGCATCCGCGTCGGTGCGCGCCAGCAAAATGGTCGGAACACCACAAACATCGGCGGCAAGTCGTGCAGCATTGAGCTTGCCAACAGCCTCGTGCGTCGGTACCAGGACCTTGCCACCCATGTGGCCGCATTTCTTGGCTGATGAAAGCTGGTCTTCAAAGTGGACACCTGCGGCACCCGCTTTGATCATGCTCTTCATGAGCTCAAACGCATTCAGATTGCCACCAAAACCCGCTTCGGCATCCGCGATGACCGGCGGAAACCAGTCAATGCTGTCGTCGCCGTTGAGCGCGTGAATCTCATCGGTGCGAATGAAAGCGTTGTTAATTCGCTCAACCATTTTCGGCACAGAGTCGACCGGATACAGACTCTGGTCGGGGTACATTTCGCCAGCACTATTGCCGTCTCCCGCAACTTGCCAACCAGAACAGTAAATGGCCTTGAGGCCTGCCTGAACTTCCTGAATGGCCTGGTTGCCAGTTAACGCACCGAGTCCACATACCGGGTCTTCCTGATTGATCAGGCGCCAGAATTTTTCACTGCCGAGGCGAGCCAGTGTGTGTTCGATTTGAACTGTTCCGCGAAGCTTGACGACATCCTCAGCACTGTAGCTACGGGTGATTCCCTTCCAGCGCGGGCTGTTTGCCCACTCGTCTTCAAGTTTCGTGATCTGCTCTTCAACTGACATGACAATTCCTCTCCTGGGTGCATGTGTTTACGCTATACTACTCGCGAGATCGTTAAAATTTCACAGCGAAAATTTCACACTGTTAATTTTACAAGAGCAGCATCATGGCACTACATCACGGACTGAAACGGAAGGCCCATTTCCTGGGCACCAAAATCAAGAGCTTACGCAAGCGCAACCAACTGACGCTGGAGGACTTGTCGGTACGCTGCATACAGATCGATGCCGAAGCCGGGCCGTCAGTGTCCTATTTGTCGATGATCGAAAACGGCAAACGCGTGCCGTCGGAACGACTGCTGCAGATCATCGCGGAAATCTTTCAAAAAGAACCGAGCTGGTTTTTCGATGAGTCACTCGATGGGGAGGCCATGGATACGGCACCTCACGCAGCGGTACGCGGCATGCCGCTGGAACCTGGCTTCCTTTTTTCCGATAGCCTGCTGCAACTGGCAATCCCGGAACTCCTCGCACAAACCGGCACCACAGGGCGACAATTTGCGCATCTGCTAATTCGCGCACATCAGGAGGCCAGTCAAAACCGCTTCCCGGATATCGAGCGGGCAGCGGAAAGCATTGGTAAGAAGCAGTTTCCACTGCGAGTTGAAGACGTTTTCTCGATCGCTAAAGACCTGGGCCTACAGGTCAAATGGTTCGACAAGAATTCGTTCAAAGACAAAGGCGATACCGATGCACCGCTCAATATGCTCGTGCGCTCTTTTTATGATGCGCCGAACAAGGTGTACCTCAATCGCTCCCTGGAAAAGAGTCCCTCCCGGCTCAAGTACGATCTCGCAAACCACATCGCACATATGGTCTTGCATGACGGTGACGGTGCTCGTACCCCGCAAGTCTCTGGTGGCCGTGTCAGTGGCCGACGATACGATGCAGATACCGAAAACGTTGATGCGAAGGACGTGCTGTACGCCTGGCGAGATTTTGAGTGCAGCTATTTTGCCGCCGCGTTGCTCGCGCCAAAAACACCCTTCCGGCAGTTTCTCGCCAAACACTCCTATGCGATCGATGCCGGGGATAAGATTGACCTGACCAACACGCTTGTCATGCGGCGCATGCCGAGCGTATCGCCGTATCCGCACTGGCACTACTTTGATGCCTATCCGCCTGGCAATCTTCGCGCCGTTTATCGAGGCAATGGCATTCCGCTGCCATGGGGCAACATGACGATGGTGTCGGACCCGTGCCAGCACTGGGCGGTCTTCAGAATGCTCAATACGACTTCGAACAAACCCTCATCGCAAATATCCGTATTGCGAAGTGGCGACGATAAGCGCCTGTATTGCTGTCAGTCGATTCGCAGTAAAGACGCAGCCGGAAACCCGCATGTATTGTGTGCGGGCGTGGATCTCGCGCCGGCGCTGGCTGCACAGAACATCGATGCAATGAAAACGATCGACATGATCGAATCCAGCTGCAATCAGGGTGGCGGTTCCGCGCCCATTCCGGTTGAGGCCCGGAAACAACTCGAGAGCATCTCTAAAATCCTGAACATCGGCTGGATCGAGGACGGCAGCGACAAAGATGCAACCATTATTTGTCAGCGCAGCTCCAACTGCCCGCGCGACAAGCACTGTCTCGGCAAACAGCAACCGAAACTCAAACCGAAAATCGACGAGATTCGCGACTCAATCGTCGCTGGCTAGCGAGCGCCTGAACTTTCTCATGCCACCGATCCAGCGATCGTAGTCACCGGTTTTTCGCTGTATGTAAGCCGTGACCTGCGGGTGCGTCAGAATCATGAAGCGGCCTTCCAGGGCCTGATCGATAATAATATTGGCGACCTCCTCTGCCTGCATGATGCCGTCCACTGCATTACCGTTGAAGCCACCTTCCGTTGCCCCTGAATCATCTTCCATGCCAATCAATCGCGTTGCTACCGCTTGCGGACAAACGACAGATACTTTTATGCCTTCGTCGCCGTAATCAATCGCGAGCGCTTCAGTAAATCCCACCGACGCGTGTTTCGTCGCTGAATAGGCTGCATCGCCGATCTGGCTAAGCAGTCCTGCTGCAGAGGCCGTATTGATGATGTAACCACCGCCGCGCTGCAGCATTTTCGGAATAACTGCGCGAGCAGCATAAACCTGCGCCATGACATTAACGTTCCAACTGACGCTCCAACGGTCGTCAATCGGATTCATGCCGCCTTCTACAGAAATCGCACCACTCTTGCCGTCACCGAAGCCAACACCCGCATTCGAAATGAGCATGTCAATCGGCCCAACGTCTGCTTCAACTTCATCAACAAGACGCACCATCGCCGCTTCATCACTAACATCTATCTGCTTCGCAACGCCGCCGATTTCGGCTGCTACAGTCTCCGCAGCGTCGCCTTCGATATCGACAACAACAACCTTCGCACCATCCGCTGCAAGTCGGCGACTAAGCGCGCGGCCGATACCATGGCCTCCACCTGTTACGACGGCAACCTTGATGACGCTCGCGTTCACTCTGCTTCCTTACTTACCTGTGGTCGGGCATCCAGAAACTCTACTGCCTGTTCGAAGTAACTTGTTCCCGGCATTTGCCGGTTGACGTTCGCAACGCTGACGACGTCCGTATTGGCCACTCCGGCTGCCTTGTACACAGCAGCAATCCTCTGCATTTTCTGTCGGTCTTTATCCTTGGATCCACACATAAACATGTAGCGATTTTGACGCACCAGATCGATCTTTGGCGGCTCATTGTCTCCCCACGACAGCGCATCGCCGTAGAACAATGCGCCCTTGAAAAGCTCAGGCTTGGACGTCGCCAGCATCGCTGCCACTTGTGCGCCGCCGGAATAGCCAAACAGGTAGTAGCGATCAGTATCGATCTTGTAGTCACGCTCCAGCACTGGCTGAGCGAGGATTGCTCTCAGCATGCGCTCGTTAATCGGTTTTTTGTCACCGCCATTTATGAGCCCGATCCAGATGATATTGTGATCCTCCAGGACGTCACTCCACTCTTTCTTTCCGCCACCCCACTCCGCGAATCCAATAAACAACATGACAGCAGCAGGTTTGGCCGGATCATAGTTTTTCGGCACAGACAGTTGCCACGTTAGCTTTTCATCGGGTGGGAATACCGATGCAATCGCATTGGCGCCATCCGCACCCAGCAGCTCCAATGGTGTTATCGCCTTTCGAAAATAGCCTGTGCGCGGACCATCCTCACCCCAGGCCAAGGGTGTCATCACAAGCAACATCAAAATTGCAGTTATCGTTTTTTTCATGTCATATCCGATCTTTAATGGTGTAGTACAACATAGCCAGAACCATGCCGGGATAGCGAAGTAATGTACCACCTGGAAATGTATGGGTCGGCAAATTTGCGAACACGTCAAACCTGTCAGCCGTTCCTGTGATTGCTTCGGCGATGACCTTGCCAGCAAAGCTCGCCGTAGATATGCCGTGCCCGGAATAGCCCTGCCCAAAGTATACGTTCGGCTGCAGCCTGCCCACGTGCGGCAATCGATTCAAGGTTACCGATAAGGTACCACCCCAGCCGTACTCTATAGCAACGTCTTTCAGTTGCGGAAATAGGCGCAGCATGTGCGAGCGTACGAACTTCTTTATGTCTCTCGGAAATCCGGCTCGGTAATTTTCGCCGCCACCAAATATCAGCCGATTGTCGTCCGACATCCTGAAGTAGTTGACGACAAAGCGGGTATCGTGAACGCCGAAGCGTCCATTGATTAGTGCATTGGCGCGAGACTCATCCAATGGCTCGGTCGCAATCATGAAGTTATTGATCGGCATGATCTTACCGGCCACGCGGGGTTCAAGATTGCCCAGGTAACCGTTGCAGGCGAGCACCACGAAAGGTGCCGAAACAGTGCCACTGCTGGTTTCGATCTTCGCGGGATCAGTGCGCGAATACTTGTGGACACGCGAATTCTCGTAGATTCGCACACCGGCTTCGGCTGCAGCGCGGGCGAGACCGAGGGAGTAGTTAAGTGGGTGCAGCGTAAGCGCTTCTGAGTCATACATGCCTTCAAGAAAGCTATTGCTCGCAACGCGGGCCCGGGTTTCCTCGGCATTGAGTGCCGCACAAAATGGATAGCTGTATCGCTCCGCCAGCACATCCGCTAATTCTCTGGCCCAACCGACGTAGCGCTTTTTGTGTATGCCAACCAGCTGACCGCGTTGCAGGTCACAAGCGATGTCGTGCTTGTCGACACGATCGCGAATTTCCTGCTTCGCCGCCTCCGCCATGTCCCAAAGCTGTTTGGACCTTTCCAGGCCAAACATCTCTTCGGTCTCCATTACCTCTTTGCGCTGGCCGCTACCGACCAGGCCACCGCAACGACCCGAAGCGCCAAAACCGACGCGCTCAGCTTCGAGGAGAACCACGTCCATTCCTCTCTCCGCGAGATTCAGCGCTGCCGACAAGCCCGTGAAACCACCGCCAATCACACAGACATCTGCTTGCCGCTCACCCTCAAGAACCGGGTAGTCACGCACACCGACCGCTGTCGCAGCGTAGAAGCTGTCCGGATATCCAGTCATCTCACTCATATGGCGGACTGTGGCCGAATAGGGCTGCCATCAAAGAACCGGCTCAGACGTAATGGCGACAAATCGATACCTGTGTCCTCGCCCGTCAGCATGCCGGCGATGGCCATGCCGGCGCCTGGCCCGAGGCCAAAACCGTGGCCGCTGAAACCTGTAGCCACATGAAATCCCTGGACACTATCAATAGAGTCGATAATCGGCACGACATCGGGTGACGATTCGATCGTACCTGCCCAGCTTTCAACAATGGGTGTGTTCGCGAGCTGCGGGAACATGGTATCCAGATTTCGCCGTATGCCCTTCAGTACCGACGGAGTTGGCGAAGGATTAAGCACACGTGTTTCTTCAAATGGCGACGGCTTATCGAGTTCCCACGCTTTGGGCGTCTGCCACTCGTTGATGAAGTCTCGGCCGAAAGACAGACGCACGATCTTGAACTCCTGCATCAATGCCGGCAGGAACTTCACAAAGTAGCGAAACGATGCTGGCGTCACGGGATGCTCGAGGACCGAGCCGTGGGCGATTGTGTAACCACCGTCCTCCCGGCGGCGAATGCCCAATCGATCGTCAAATACATTGCCGTCCAGCACGCTCTCGCAAGGCGCCGTTCGCGCGACAGTGCCGCGGACCCTTAATTGCGGAACGTTGATTCCCAGCGAGCGACAAAACATTGACGTCCAGGCGCCGGCTGCACACAAGAC